>NZ_JBSGVW010000005.1:243959-367888 GCF_053608645.1 Streptomyces sp. NPDC055013 | reverse complement strand
GCCGGGGGGTGTCCGCCCGCAGTGGCCGGCGTCAACACGCGGTACCTCTTGGCCTAAGGCGACCGCCGGTCCGAGGACGGACACCCCCCGGCACGGCCCCGACCCACAACGAAACAGCAGGCGCTACGCGAACCCCCACCAAACAGCCACAGGCCGCCGCAGGCATAGACGCGTCACACGCCACCCTCCCCCGCCCGATCCAGCAACCCCGTCCGCGCCGCGAGCGCAGCAGCCTCCAGCCGCGACCCCACGCCCAGCTTCATCAGCACCCGTTGGACATGGGTACGCGCAGTGGACGGCGCGATGCCCATGCCCGCCGCGATCAGACGGGTGTCCTCGCCGTCGGCCACGCGGACCAGGACCTCGACCTCCCGGGGCGTGAGCATCTGCAGCAACCGCTGCCCCTCGTCGTCCGGTTGGGCCGCCGGGTTGAGCAACTCGCTGAACGCCCCCTGCAGCAGCTGCGGCGCCACCGCCGCCTCCCCCGCCCTGGCCTTCATGATCGCCCGCTCGACACCCTCTATCCGCTCGTCATGCCGCACATAGCCGGAGGCCCCCGCCCCGAACGCCGCCGCAATCCCCCGCGGACTCGGCACCGGCCCCAGCACCAGCACAGCCACCTGCGGCCGCTCCCGCTTGATCCTCACCACCGGATCGAACATCCCCGGCTCCGCAGGCGTCGCCGTCCCCAGCAGGCAC
The DNA here is from genome assembly GCF_053608645.1 of Streptomyces sp. NPDC055013. Classification (NCBI taxonomy): domain Bacteria; kingdom Bacillati; phylum Actinomycetota; class Actinomycetes; order Kitasatosporales; family Streptomycetaceae; genus Streptomyces; species Streptomyces sp. NPDC055013. The sequence goes on along the minus strand of NZ_JBSGVW010000005.1, from coordinate 367,189 downwards.
ACCTCAGGCGCCCGCGTGATCACCAGCTCCGCCGCCCCCGCGGCCGGCGCCGCCGCGGCCAGTACCCGGTGCCCCCTCAGCTTCAGTGCCGAGGCCAGCGCCTCCGCGAGCAATCGGTGGTCGTCGACCACCATGAGCCGCACTCCCATCGACCAACCCCCCAAGTCCCCCAGTCCCCCAGTGGAATCCGGCGAACGCCCGCTACGGAGCCCCACCACGGATACCCACCGGCCGCGCGGACAGAAGCCCCCTCCCGGCTCCCCCGCCCTTCATGCCCCCGGAAGCTACACGCTTGTTCGACGTTCCGCTCCCCCTACCGGTGAGAAGTGCCCCGGAACGGCGGATTTTCTGGCTTTCCCCGCATTCGAGGACGATGAGACGGTACGACGGTACGCACACGGCCCCGCTCCTGAACAGGAACGGGGCCATGGTCGTCGGCAGCGTCAGCTCACTCGATCGTCGTACCGAACGCGATCACATGAGCCTTCGGGTCGGCCGAACTCGTCAACTCGCTCGCGAACACGGCGGACATGTACAGACGCCCCTGCGAGTAGATGAACTCGGAGTACTCCGGAGACATCCGCGTCTCCACATCCCGCACCGCCCGCGCCGCCGGATTCTCCAGCAGCTTCGTCTCCTTGAAGCTGCCACCGTCCACGCTGACGATCTGCCCGCCCTTGTCGTACGGCGGCCGCTTGTACGCGATCACGTTGCCGCCGTCCATCCGCAGCGGCGTGATCGTGTACCCGTCCCCCGCATCCGCCCGCTGCCCGGTCTGCTTGCCGGTGGCCAGGTCGAAGGCGACGATCTCGTTGGTCCGGCCGCGCTCACCGCCGCTGCTGTGCTGCTCGGTCTCCACGTAGAGCCGGTCGTTGCCCACCACGACGCCCTTGCACTGCTCGATCGTGGTGACGCCGGAGCACTTGGCCGCGAACTGGTCGGCCGGCACGGAGATACGGATGCGCAGCTTGCCGGTCTTGTTGTCGATGGAGAAGACGTCCGAGATGCCGATGGCGTCCGACTGCCCGGCCTCGGCGGCCACGACGAGCGGCTCGGTGGACACCACGCTCGCGTACTCGACGCCCTCGGCCATCTTGTACTCGGAGATCACCTTCCCGGACTTCGGGTCGATGGTCTGGATATGCAGCTGAGGCTGGTCGTAGGAACCGCACTTGCGCACGGCGACCATCTTCGCGCCACCGGCGTACCCGAGGTCGTAGCAGCCGTCCTCGGCCTTCGGCACCCACAACTGCTTGCCGGTCTCGAGGTCGAACGCGGTGCCGCCGCTGGTCCCGCCGGCCGCGACCGTGCCGCCGCTGACGGTGAGGTTGTCGAAGCGCAGCGGCCTGCCCTCCACCTCGGTGCTCTTCGTCCACAGCTTCTTGCCGGCGTCGAGGTCGATCGCCGCGACCTCGCTGCAGCCGTACGAGGGCCGTTCCTTGGTCGGCATGTCGGGCTGGAAGGCGACGGCCGTCAGCCCGTCCTCGTTGACGTGCTTACTGGCCTGGCAGACCGGCCCCGGCAGCTTGACGGTCCACAGCTTGGTGCCCTTGTCGCGGTCGTAGCCGACGATCTCGGCGACACCGCTCTTGACGTACGCCTCGTCGGTCAGCCACGAGCCGGACACCACGACGCTGGTGTCGTCCTCGACGTCGGGCGCCTTGACCTGGAAGAGGACATCGGAGTTGGTGTCGGCGGGCACCTTCTCGGTGCCGTCGGGGGCGTCGACGCCGCCGCCCCCGTCGCCGTTGTCCCCGCCACCGGTGCCGCCGCTGGAGCTGGCGGGCTCGTCCTTGCCGCCCTCGTCACCGGACTTGGCGTACAGCACGCCACCGATGATCAGCGAGATCACCACGACGGCCGCCGCCACGATGACGGCAAGCTGCCCGCTGGACCGCTGCCCGCCACCGCCCGGCCCGGTGGCCTGGGCGTGCATCGGCACGGTCTGCTGCGGATAGCCGTAGCCGGCCGGCTGACCGTAGGGGTTCTGCTGCTGGCCGTACGGGTTCTGCGGCTGCCCGTACGGAGCGGGCTGCTGGCCGGGGTAGCCGTACCCGGCGGGCGGAGTGGGCTGTTGACCCCCCTGAGGTGCCTGCGGATAGCCGTACCCCGGCTGCTGGGCCCCGGACGGCGGACCCTGCGGGGGCGGCGGCGTCTGCGCAGGCGGCGGCGGTGTCGGCGGGCCGAAGCCGCCACCCCCCTGCTGCTGGGGCGGCTGGTCCTGCGGCGGGCCGAACCCGCCCTGCGGGGGCTGGTTGGGCGGCGGAGGCGGCGGCTGGGTCATGGCGTGGGTACCTCAAGGGAGGGGGACGACGGGCACGGCGGGACGTGGGGGACGACGGCGAAGGGAAGGACTGCCGCTCGCCTCACTTGCCGAAGGCGAGAATCAGCTTCTCCTTGGATTCGTCGCTGCCGCTCAGCCGGGTGCTCGAGAGGTAGAAGCGCCCGTCGGCCCAGTCGAACGCCTTCGAGAAGAAGCCATTCTCCACGTCCGCGGCGCCGGCCGGGTTCTGCAGCAGCGTCGTCGGCTTGGGGTTGCTGCCGCTGACCGGGATGGACACGACCTGGCCGCCTGCGTCGTACGACGGGTCGACGTAGGCGATGAGCTTGCCGTCCTCGACCTTGATCGGCAGCATCGGCTCCTCGGCGGGGGACTTGACGCGCCACTTCTCCTTGCCGTTGGCGAGGTTGATCGCGACGATCTCGTTGGCCCCGGTGGTCGCCTTGGTCGGCATGTAGAGCGTGTCGGCGTCGGAGGCCACACCGGAGCAGCCCTGGAGGTCACGCTGGAGGATGGCCCAGCCGCACTGGGCGCCGATCTCCAGAGCGACCTCGACCTGCGAGCGGCGCTTGCCGTCGTCGCCGAGCGTGGAGATGTTCCACTGCTTCTTGTCCTCGTTGGTGCTGTAGAGGACCAGCGGGTCGAGGGAGAAGACGCGTGCGACCTTCCAGCCCTTGTCGAACTGCCAGGTCCACTTGACCTTGCCGGTCGCCGGGTCGAGCTCCTGCACCTCGTCGTGCTCGTTGCTGCCGGTGGCGTCGCAGCCCGCCACGGCGATCAGCTTGTCGCCGCCCGCGAAGGCGTCAGGGAAGCACTTGTCGCCGAACCTCGTCTTGTCCCACAGCTTCTTGCCGCTGTTGACGTCGTACGCCGTGCCGGACTGCGAGCGGCCCACCATCAGCGTCTTGCCGGTGATGGACAGTTCGACGTCGAGGGTGCTGTCGAACAGCGCGCCGTTGGCGACCGAGGCATTCCAGCCCTTGGCGCCGGTGTTGAGGTCGACCTGCTGGAGCTGGTTGCACTTGGCGCGGTCGCTGCTACCGCTCATGTACGCGACGACGATCTTGTCGTCGGACGACTTCTGCGGGGTGACCGCGCAGATCTTCTGCGGGAAGGTGATCGGGTCCCAAGTGGCTTCGCCGTCGCCGACGTTGTAGGCGAAGAGCTGCTTGTACGCCGCCTTCACCGCGGCCTTGTCGGTGACCCACATGCCGGGGGCGTCGGCGCCGGAGGCGGGCGCGTCGGGCGCGGGCTTGTACCAGAGCACCTTCGAGTCGCCGGACTGGCGGCCGCCGTTGAGGTTCTCCGGGTCGGCGCCGCCGTCACTGCCACCGCCGTCGGGGTCGTCGGACGGGGACTCGGTGTTCTTCGAGTCGCCGCTCTCCTGGGCGATCGGCTTCTTCGGGTCGTCGTCGCCGCTGGTCAGCGCGTACACGCCGCCGCCGATGACGAGCAGCGCCGCCACCGCGGCACCGATGGCGAGGGCGGGCTTGCCCTTGAAGGGGTTGCGCGAGCCGGGCTGCGGGGCGCCGGGTGCGCCCGGGTACTGCGGCTGGCCCGGGTAGCCGTAACCCTGGGCGGGCTGCTGGCCGTAGGGACCGGGCTGCTGCTGATAGCCGTACGGCCCCGGCTGCTGCTGCGGCTGCCCGTACGGGCCGGACTGGTACGGGCCCGGCTGCGCCGGCGGCTGCTGCGGGTAGCCGTAGCCGGGCTGCGGGGCGCCGGGCGGCGGGCCCTGCGGGGGCGGCGGCGTCTGCGGCGGGCCCTGCGGCGGCGGGGGTGTCTGGGGGGCGCCCTGCGGCGGGGGCGGGGTCTGCGGCGCGTCCTGCTGCGGAGGCTGCGGGGCGCCGAAGCCGCCCTGCCGCGGGTCCTGCGGTGCGCCGAAACCGCCCTGGGGCGGCTGGTTGGGCGGCTGGCTCATGAGCGGTTCCCCCTCGTGACCGGTGTGGTGCACGTCCTGTGCCGTCGCGTTTCCGCCACACCGACGGTTCTCAGACTGTTCTCAGACGGCTCTTTCTATCACCCGCCGACGACAGTGCACCGGGCCGTCTCGCCCCCTGTTCCCAAGGGAGGACCGGCCTGTGATGCCCCCGTTATGCGCCTTCACACGCCCTTCACGCGGGGCGCGTGCCACTCGCGCGAGCCCCTCCGGGCACCGCACGCCGGACCGTTGCCCGTGCTACGCGTCCTCCGCAAGTTCCAGCCAGCGCAGCTCCAGCTCGTCCCGCTGGCCGGCCAAGTCGCGAAGTTCCGCGTCGAGTTCGGCGACCTTGCCGAAGTCCGTGGCGTGCTCGGCGATCTGCGCGTGCAGCTTGGTCTCCTTCTCGGAGATCTTGTCGAGCTGGCGCTCGATCTTCTGCAACTCCTTCTTGGCGGCGCGCACATCGGCGGCGCTCTTCTCCGGCACGGCCTTCTCGGCGGCCGGAGCGGACACCGCACCGGCGGCGACCTGGGCCTCCATGCGGTGGCGGCGCTCCAGGTACTCGTCGATGCCGCGCGGCAGCATCCGCAGGGTGGCGTCGCCGAGGAGGGCGAACACCCGGTCCGTGGTCCGCTCGACGAAGAACCGGTCGTGGGAGATGACGATCATCGAGCCCGGCCAGCCGTCGAGGACGTCCTCCAGCTGGGTGAGGGTCTCGATGTCGAGGTCGTTGGTGGGCTCGTCGAGGAAGAGGACGTTGGGCTCGTCCATCAGCAGGCGCAGCAGCTGGAGCCGGCGCCGCTCACCACCGGAGAGGTCCCCGACCGGCGTCCACTGCTTCTCCTTGCTGAAGCCGAACGTCTCGCACAGCTGCCCGGCGGTCATCTCCCGCCCCTTGCCGAGGTCGACGCGCTCGCGCACCTGCGACACGGCTTCCAGCACCCGCAGGTTCGGGGCGAGTTCGGCGACCTCCTGGGACAGATAGGCGAGCTTGACGGTCTTTCCGACGGCGATCCGCCCGGCGGCCGGCTGCTCCTCGCCCTCCGTCCGTGCCGCCTGGGCCATGGCCCGCAGGAGAGACGTCTTGCCCGCGCCGTTGACACCGACGAGACCGATCCGGTCACCCGGACCGAGCTGCCATGTCACATGCTTGAGCAGCACCTTGGGGCCGGCCTGGACGGTGATGTCCTCCAGGTCGAAGACGGTCTTCCCGAGCCGGGAGGAGGCGAACTTCATCAGCTCGCTGCTGTCCCGGGGCGCGGGTACGTCCTTGATGAGCTCGTTGGCCGCCTCGACGCGGAAGCGCGGCTTGGACGTGCGCGCGGGGGCGCCGCGCCGCAGCCAGGCCAGCTCCTTGCGGACCAGGTTCTGCCGCTTGACCTCTTCGGTGGCGGCGATGCGCTCGCGCTCGGCGCGGGCGAAGACGTAGTCGGAGTAGCCGCCCTCGTACTCGAAGACGTCGCCGCGCTGCACGTCCCACATGCGCGTGCAGACCTGGTCGAGGAACCAGCGGTCGTGGGTGACGCACACGAGCGCCGAGCGCCGCTCGCGCAGGTGCTGGGCGAGCCAGGCGATGCCCTCGACGTCGAGGTGGTTGGTGGGCTCGTCGAGGACGATGAGGTCCTGCTCCTCGATGAGCAGCTTGGCGAGCGCGATCCGTCGCCGCTCGCCGCCGGAGAGGGGGCCGATGACGGTGTCGAGGCCCTGCGGGAAGCCGGGCAGGTCGAGGCCGCCGAAGAGGCCCGTGAGCACGTCCCGGACCTTGGCGTTGCCCGCCCACTCGTGGTCGGCCATGTCCCGGATGACCTCGTGCCGGACGGTCGCCTCGGGGTCCAGCGAGTCGTGCTGGGTGAGCACGCCGAGCCGCAGCCCGCCGGAGTGCGTGACCCGGCCGGTGTCGGCCTCCTCCAGCTTGGCCAGCATCCGGATCAGGGTCGTCTTGCCGTCGCCGTTGCGACCGACGACGCCGATGCGGTCCCCCTCGGAGACGCCGAGCGACACACCGTCGAGCAGGGCACGGGTGCCGTACACCTTGCTGACGTTCTCGACATTGACCAGATTGACGGCCATTTCTCTCCTGCCCAGGGGGTCGATCAGCCTCCCAGCCTAGTCGGCCCGTACGACAGCCCCGTGCGCCCCGGGTACCGGCAGCCCCCGGGGCGCTTCGCCGTGTCGCCGGCGTCAGCGGTGGGCGGCCGCCGCGCGGACCTCGGCGAGAAGGTCGTACATGGCCTGGCCCGGGCATTCGGTGTCGAAGTAGTCGCGGTGACCGCCGACCGTGTTCGTGTCCTTCTTGGTGCCGTTGACGGGGTTGGTGTAGGTCACCCTCGCCTGCGGGTCCAGGCCCTCGAACCGGGATATGACCTTGATCAGCCGGATCAGGGAGGCCTTGGCCGCGGCCGTGGGGGCCTGCCGGTCGAGGTTGCCGATCAGGGCGATGCCGAGGGCGCCGGAGTTGTAGCCCACGGAGTGGAAGCCGGTGACGAGATCGCCGTCCGGATTGAAGGCGGGGATGCCGTCGGCACCGGAGTAGCGGCCCTCGTAGACCGTGCCGGCCTCGTCGATGAGGAAGTGGTAGCCGATGTCGCCCCAGTCGTTGGTGATCGCGTGGAACTCGTAGATCGCGCGCACCGTCGCGGCCGGGTCGGGGTCGTCGTTGGGCGTCGCGGTGTGGTGGACCGTGATGATCTGGAGCGGGTAGTACGTCTCGGGGGAGTTGACCTTGCCGTCCTTGTACCGCTTGGACTCGTCGGCGCCCCAGGCCGGCCGCGAGAGGTAGCCGACGCCACGCACGCGCGTGGGCTCGCTCGGCACCTGGTAGGTGCGCTCGGGCCCGTCGGTGGTGTCGATGGCCAGCGAGCGCACGCCGTTGATGTCGCTCGGGGCCTTCACTGCGTAGGTGTCGGCGTTGTCGGCGGCGACCAGGGCGGTACCGCCGTCCTCGACGGCCGCGCAGCCGTGGGCCAGGTTCTGCCAGTTGCCGTCCGCGAGCCGGATGGCGGCGCCCTCCTTGGCGCCGGACCAGCGCACACCGACGTAGGAGGCGGCGAAGACGGTGGTGGTCTCGCCGGTGCCGGTGGCGGCCTCGGTCCGGGTGGCGGGGAACTTCTCCGGCGTGGTGCCCGAACCACCGGATGCGGAGGTGGAGTTGTCCGTCTCGCCGGAGTCGCCCGCGGCGAACACCATCGGCGTGAGGGCGGCTCCGGAGGCCACCGCCCCGCCCGCGGCGATCATGCCGCGACGGGACAGGGAGCGCTTTCTACGGTGAGACGACTGAGCGGGTGTGGGGGATTCGGACACAGGAGTGTCCCCTTCCAGAAGTGCACTTGACGGTGAGCCGGGCACGACGGCCCGAAAGTTGAAACGTCAAGCGACCCTAAACGCCTCAGCGGCCCCACGGGTACTGCGATCGCAGTACTTCCGTGTGGAGATCGAGCGAAGAACGCGTACTTGTGAGTACGGCGTCACGCTCCGGCGGCCCGCACGACCGTGGCACCCTGCGCGGGCCCGGACGCGGTACGCGCCGCACGGCAAGTGCCGGACGCCCGCAGGGTGTCGGCCACCTTCGCGGCGGACTCGGCGTCCCGGGCGAGGAACGCAGTGGTCGGGCCCGAGCCGGAGACCAGCGCCGTCAGCGCGCCCGCCGCGAGCCCCGCGGCGAGGGTGTCGGTGAGCTCCGGGAAGAGGGAGAGGGCTGCGGGCTGCAGGTCGTTGGAGACGGCCGCGGCGAGCGCGTCGGGGTCGCCCTTGGCGAGGGCGGCGAGGAGCGGCTCGGAGGCGACGGGCTCGGGGATGTCGGTGCCCTCGCCGAGCCGGTCGAACTCACGGAACACGGCCGGCGTCGACAGCCCTCGGCCGGCCATCGCGAACACCCAGTGGAAGGCGCCGCCCACGTCGAGCGTACGGAGCCGCTCGCCCCGCCCGGTGCCCAGCGCCGCCCCGCCCACCAGGCTGAACGGCACGTCGCTGCCCAACTCGGCGCAGATGTCGAGGAGTTCCTCGCGGGAGGCGTGCGTACCCCAGAGCGCGTCGCAGGCCAGCAGCGCGCCCGCGCCGTCCGCACTGCCGCCCGCCATGCCGCCGGCCACGGGGATGTCCTTCGCGATGTGGAGGTGGACTGCGGCGTCCAGTCCACGGCGTTCCGCCAGGGCGAGCGCCGCGCGCGCGGCGAGGTTCGTACGGTCGAGGGGGACCTGGTCGGCGTCCGGCCCGTCACAGGTGACGCGCAGCCCGTCGGGCGAGGGGGTCACGGTGACCTCGTCGTACAGCCCGACCGCCAGGAAGACGTTGGCCAGGTCGTGAAAGCCGTCGGGCCGCGCGGCGCCGACCGCGAGCTGGACGTTGACCTTGGCGGGGACACGGACGGTGACGCTCGCGCTCACTTACTCGGGCTCCTTGTGCTGGTCGGCGGGCCGGGCGGCGGACTCGGCGGGCGGGACGCCGGGCTCCTGCGACCGACGGCCGGACACGGCCGGCTTCGCGCCGGACTCCTCCGGCTGGGCGCCGGCCGCCTTGTGCTCGGCGATCCGGACGAACTCCTCGACCGTCAGTGCCTCTCCGCGGGCCTGCGGCGAGACGCCGGCGGCGACGAGGGCCTCCTCGGCGGCGGCCGCCGAGCCCGCCCAGCCGGCGAGTGCGGCCCGGAGGGTCTTGCGGCGCTGGGCGAACGCTCCGTCGATGACGGCGAAGACCTCGCGCCTGGAGGCGGTGGTCTTGAGCGGCTCGGCGCGGCGGGTCAGGGCCACCAGCCCGCTGTCGACGTTCGGGGCGGGCCAGAAGACGTTGCGTCCGATGGCGCCGGCCCGCTTGACCTCGGCGTACCAGTTGGCCTTGACCGAGGGGACGCCGTACACCTTCGAACCGGGCGAGGCGGCCAGTCGGTCGGCGACCTCCGACTGCACCATGACGAGGGTGCGTTCGATGGTCGGGAAGGTTTCGAGCATGTGCAGCAGGACCGGGACGGCCACGTTGTAGGGGAGGTTGGCGACCAGCGCGGTGGGTGGCGGGCCCGGCAGCTCGGCGACCTGCATCGCGTCGGAGTGCACCAGCGCGAAACGGTCGGCACGCTCCGGCATGCGGGCCGCGATGGTCGCGGGCAGCGCGGCGGCGAGGACGTCGTCGATCTCGACGGCGGTGACGCGGTCGGCCACCTCCAGCAGGGCCAGGGTGAGCGAGCCGAGTCCCGGTCCCACCTCGACCACCACGTCGTCGGGGCGGACGTCCGCGGTGCGGACGATGCGGCGGACCGTGTTCGCGTCGATCACGAAGTTCTGGCCGCGCTGTTTGGTGGGACGCACACCGAGGGCGGCCGCCAGTTCACGGATGTCGGCGGGGCCCAGGAGGGCGTCGGGGGTGGGGCTGCTCACCCGACAAGGGTACGGGGCCGTACCGCTGACACCCGCCGCCCGTCATCACGGCCGGCTCACCCGTGCAGCCGCTCCCCGCAGTGCGGCCAGGGACTCGCTCCCTGCCGCACGTACAGCTTCTTCGCCCGTGCCGTCTGCTCCGCCGCCGGCGCGTCCTGCGGACGGCCCTTCCCGCCGAGGCCCCGCCAGGTGTGCGAGTCGAACTGGTACAGCCCGCCGTACGTCCCCGACGAGTCCACCGCGTCCGCCCGGCCCCCGGACTCGCAGGCCGCGAGACCCTGCCAGTTCAGGCCTTCCGCGCCGCGCACCGACGTCGGCAGCGGCTTGGTGCCGACCTTCACCACCTGAGTCTGCGGCTCGCGCACCACCTCGGACCCGGTCCGCCGCGGCTTCTGCCGGACGCCGTTGACGGTGCGCAGCGAGTACGTGATCCGCCGCAGCCCCAGCTGCCCCGCCCGCTCGACGACCTCCGTGCCCTTGAACACCGAGGGGTCCTCGATCCGCTGCACGGCGAACTGGATCGCCTCGTCGCGGATCTCCTTGCGGCCGGTGATCCGCAGGACCGTGACCGTCTGCCCGTCGCGCGGGAAGCTGCCGAGCGGGACGGACGTCGCGTCCTGGCCGCGCAGGGTGATCCCGGCCTGGTCCACGACCTCGCTCACGGTCGCCGCGTTCGTACGGATGGTGCGCGCCCGCCCGTCCGCCATGACGGTCACCGCGCGCTCGGTGCGCACATCCAGCGCGAGCCCTTCACGCCCGATGCTCCGGGAGCGCGACGCCGAGACGTACGCCCCCTCCGCGCGCACCCCGATCTGCCGGAGCGCAGCCTCCACCGTGCGCTCCGTCGTCCACACCTCGCGCCGCTGGCCGTCGAGGGTGAGCCGCACGGGGCGGCCGTAGCGCACCGCGACCTCGTCACCGCTGGTGAGCGCCGCATCGGGAGCGGGCGCCACCACGTCGTGCGCGCCGACGTCGACGCCCTCCTCGGTGAGCAGCTCGGTGACGTCGTCCGCGAAGGTGTGCAGGGTGCGCGGCTTGCCGTCGACGCTGAGCTCGATCGCCTTGTCCTTGGCGACGAAGGCGCTGGTGCCGCCCGCGAGGAACGCGACGACCAGCGCCTGGGGGACGAGCCGGCGCATGGGCCCGTCCCCCCGATCGGCGACCCTTCCCCTGCGCCGGTGCGCGGCCCGACGTCCACTCCTGGGGCGCACTACCGGCTCGTACGCCTCCTCGTACGCCTCCTCGTACGCCGTCCCGGACGCCTCAAAGGCGGGCCGGTAGGTGTCCTCGTACGGGGCGTAGGCGGTGCCGTATGTGCTGTATGTGCCGTACGCGTCGTGCGTCGCGTACGGCCCCTGCACCCCGTATCCCAGCGTCTGCGCGCTGTGCGGGTCGAAGCCGCCGTACGCCGGGGGCTCGTGGGCCGGGCTCGGGCCATACGTCTCGAACTGCGCGTTGCTCACGACGACACGCTCCAGCGGAGGGGTCCGTTTAGGGCCCCCAGAACCTAGCGGAGCGTCGATTACTCTCCAACACGACGCGACTACGCACAGTTGCCGCCGGGTCGAGGTGAACCCGTGCGAGCGTTATCGAGCGGTTATCCGTCAGTAGCCGAAGGCATGTGCAGTGTTCGAGCCCAGGGCCGCCGCCAGCACGTCCTCGTCGATCCCCCGCACGGCGGCCATGGCGCGCACCGTGATCGGAATGAGATACGGAGCGTTGGGCCGTCCGCGGTACGGGGCCGGCGTGAGGAACGGAGCGTCCGTCTCCACGAGGAGCAGCTCCAGCGGGGCCACCGCCACCGCGTCCCGCAGATTCTGGGCGTTCTTGAAGGTGACGTTGCCGGCGAAGGACATGAAGTATCCGGCGCGGGCGCACACCTGGGCCATCTCGGCGTCACCGGAGTAGCAGTGGAAGACGGTCCGCTCCGGGGCGCCCTCCTCCTTCAGCACCCGCAGCACATCCGCATGGGCCTCGCGGTCGTGGATGACCAGCGCCTTGCCGTGCCGCTTGGCGATCTCGATGTGGGCGCGGAAGGACGCCTCCTGCGCCTCCTTGCCCTCGGGCCCGGTGCGGAAGTAGTCGAGGCCGGTCTCGCCGACGCCCTTGACCTGCGGGAGCGCGGCCAAGCGGTCGATCTCGGCGAGCGCCTCGTCGAGCGCCCGCGCACCACCCGGCTCACGCGCCCCCTGCCGGGACCAGCCGTCGGGGTCGCCGTGCACGATGCGCGGCGCCTCGTTCGGGTGCAGCGCGACGGTCGCGTGCACGGCGTCGTGCTGCGCCGCCGTCTCGGCCGCCCACCGCGAGCCGCGCACGTCACAGCCGACCTGCACGACCGTCGTCACGCCCACCGACGCCGCCTTGGCGAGCCCCTCCTCCACCGTGCCGGACTGCATGTCGAGGTGGGTGTGCGAGTCGGCGACCGGCACCCGCAGCGGTTCCGGGAGCGGCGGGGCGGCGTGCTTGTCGGCGGCGTTCGAAGGCATGCCCCGATCCTACGAAAGGGGCATGCCCGGGCGGCCGGGTGCTCGGCTCAGCTCGCCTTGCGGTGGAAGACGTGCAGGAGATCGGACAGATGCCAGTGGTGGTGCGGCTCGGCCGTCTCCGGCGCCGACCCGGGCTCGGCCTTCGACCGGGTGGGGATCGGGCCGGCGCGGTGCAGGGAGTTCTGCACGGAGGACACCTGGCCGGGCCGCATGATCCGCACGACGTGGCCGTCGCAGTTCTGGCACGTGGGCCGGCTCAACGGGGACGGCACCACCTGTCCGTTCGCCACGTACATGACGAACTCGCGCCCGTCGGCGTCCAGGTGGTGCTCTATCTCGTACGACTGCTCCCAGCCGTGCCCGCAGCGCATGCAGGCGAACGAATACGACTCGTGGACGACGGCGGTCGCGGCGCTGCGAAGGCCCGTGGTCTGCTGTGCGATCTCACTCATGCCAGCTCCTGTGGTCCGCTGGGTGGGACGGGTCGCGTCCCACAACCCAGTGGACTCCTCCGCAGGAGTGAACGCACGGAATCTGTCCAGTGTTGGCGCCGACTTGGACGTTCCTTGCCGAAAGGGCCGGGTCCCTTTACCCCGGCATGGGGCGCACGCTCATGCGTTATACGCCCTGCTCACACGGCATTTCACGCCCCCGCCTTCTTCGCCGCCACCACGGCGTCGAAGACCTCCCTCTTGGGCACTCCGGCCTCCGCCGCCACCGCCGCGATGGCCTCCTTGCGCCGCTCCCCCGCCTCTTCGCGGATGCGAACCCGCCGTACGAACTCGGTGGCGTCGACCTCCTCGGCCCCCTTCTCGGGTGCCCCCTCGACGACGACGGTGATCTCCCCGCGCACGCCCTCGGCCGCCCACTCGGCCAGCTCCCCCAGCCCGCCGCGCCTGACCTCCTCGTACGTCTTGGTCAGCTCCCGGCACACGGCGGCCCGCCGGTCGGCGCCGAACACCTCGGCCATCGCGGCGAGCGTGTCGTCGAGCCGGTGCGGCGCCTCGAAGTAGACGAGGGTGCGCCGCTCCTCGGCCACGTCCTTCAGGCGCGAGCGCCGCTCCCCCGCCTTGCGCGGCAGGAACCCCTCGAAGCAGAACCGGTCGACGGGCAGCCCGGACAGGGCGAGCGCGGTCAGCACCGCGGACGGCCCCGGCACCGCGGTGACCTTGATGTCCTTCTCGACCGCCGCCGCGACCAGCCGGTACCCGGGATCGGACACGGACGGCATCCCCGCGTCGGTCACCAGCAGCACCCGCGAACCTTCGAGCAGCGCCTCGACCAGCTCGGGCGTACGGGCCGACTCGTTGCCCTCGAAGTACGACACGACCCGCCCGGCCGGCTGCACGCCCAGCGCCTGGGTGAGGCGCCGCAGCCGACGGGTGTCCTCGGCGGCGACCACGTCCGCTCCGGCCAGCTCCTCGGCGAGCCGGGGCGGGGCGTCCTTGACGTCGCCGATGGGAGTGCCTGCCAAAACAAGGGTTCCTGTCACGTTTCCATCCTCGCAGGGCGCATCCACGCGACTGTCACAGACGTGTTCCCTACGATGGCGCGGTGACCAGTACCGCGTCCTCCACGGACACCCGGCAGGGCCAGGCAACCCACGAGCAGCGGCCGTCGTGGCAGCAGCGGCTGCGCCGATTCGGCTACACGGCGACGCCCGGCAGCGACGTCCGCGACCGGCTCGTGCCGCCTTACGTCCAGCCCAGCCCGCGGATGTGGCAGTTCCTCGGCGTCCCGCGCCCGCTCGCCGAGCGGATCGCGCGCTGGTCGGGCTGGATCGGCCCGCTGCTGGTGACGCTGCTGGCGGGAGTGACGCGGTTCTGGAACCTGGGCAACCCGAAGGCGGTGATATTCGACGAGACGTACTACGCCAAGGACGCCTGGGCGCTCGTCCACCGCGGTTTCGAGGTCAACTGGGACAAGAACGCCAACGACCTGATCCTCAAGGCCGGCGACCAGGTCCAGATCCCGACCGACGCGGCGTACGTGGTGCATCCGCCGGTCGGCAAGTACGTCATCGGGCTCGGCGAGCTGATGTTCGGGTTCAACCCGTTCGGCTGGCGGTTCATGACGGCGGTGCTGGGGACGCTGGCCGTGCTGATGCTGTGCCGCATCGGCCGCCGTATCTTCCGCTCCACCTTCCTCGGCTGCCTCGCGGGCACGCTGATGGCGGTGGACGGGCTGGCCTTCGTGATGGCCCGCACCTCGCTGCTCGACGGGGTGCTGATGTTCTTCGTGCTGGCGGCGTTCGGCTGCCTCGTCATCGACCGGGACAGGGCGCGCGCGAAACTCGCCGCCGCGCTCCCGGCCGACCCCGACGGCCGGTTCCGCCCCGACGCGCACATCGCCGAGACCCTGCGCCTGGGCCTGCGCCCCTGGCGCTGGACGGCGGGCCTGATGCTGGGCCTGGCCATCGGCACCAAGTGGAACGGCCTGTACTTCCTGGTGGCGTTCGGCCTGCTGACGGTCCTGTGGGACGTCGGCGCCCGCAAGGTCGCCGGCGCCCGTCACCCCTACATGGCGGTGCTCAAGCACGACCTGGGCTTCGCCTTCCTCGCGACGGTGCCGGTGGCGATCGTCACCTACATCGCCTCCTGGACCGGCTGGATCCTCTCCCCCACGAACGGCAGCGGCGGCTACTACCGCGACTGGGCGAGCGCCGACGGCCGCAGCAGCAGCTGGTCCTGGCTGTTCCCCGACTGGTGGCTGAGCCTGTGGCACTACGAGCACCAGGTGTACGACTTCCACGTCGGCCTGTCGTCGCCGCACACGTACGAGTCCAACCCGTGGAGCTGGCTGGTCGTCGGCCGCCCGGTGTCGTACTTCTACGAGTCCCCCGCACCCGGCAAGGACGGCTGCCCCGTCGACGCGGGTGAGAAGTGCGCCCGCGAGGTGCTGGCCCTCGGCACGCCGCTGCTGTGGTGGGTGGCCGCCTTCGCGGTCCTGTACGTCCTGTGGCGCTGGGCCTTCCGCCGTGACTGGCGCGCCGGAGCCATCGCCTGCGGTGTCGTGGCCGGCTACCTCCCCTGGTTCCTCTACCAGGAACGCACCATCTTCTTCTTCTACGCCATCGTCTTCCTGCCCTTCCTCTGCCTCGCCGTGGCCATGCTCCTGGGCGCGATCATCGGCCCGCCACGCGCCGGGGACACCCGCCGGGTGGCGGGCGCCACGGGCGCGGGCGTACTGGTGCTGCTGATCGCCTGGAACTTCATCTACTTCTGGCCGATCTACACGGGCACCGCGATCCCGGTCGACGACTGGCGGTCGCGGATGTGGCTGGACACCTGGGTCTGATCGGCCGAACGGTCACTATTCGGTCAATAGTTCGGCCAACAAAAGAAAACACCTCTCACACCTTTCCCCCACGCCACTTACAGTGCGGTGGACGAAAACGGGGAGGGGACCATGTCCAAGGGGGTCAAAGTCGCCGTCATAGGCGGCGTGTTCGCCGTGATGGTGGGCGGTGCCGGATACGGCGCGTACAACATCATGTCGGCGTTGAACGGCGGCGGGGCGACGGGGGCGAGCGGGTCGGCGCCGGTACGGTCCGGGCCGCCGAGCGCGGACGAGGTCGAGGAGACCACCACGAAGTTCTTCGCGGCCTGGGAGAAGGGGCAGGCGGCGCAGGCGGCCAAGCTGACGAACAACGACACGGCGGCCGCGCCGGTGCTGACGTCCTACGGCCAGGACGCGCACATAACCGGCGTGAGGATCACGCCCGGCAAGGCCAACGGCGACACCGTGCCCTACACGGTGAAGGCGAAGGTGTCGTACGACGGCAAGTCCAAGCCGCTGTCCTACCGGAGCGAGCTCACCGTCGTCCGCGGCGTCACCACCGGGCGGGCCCTCGTCGACTGGCAGCCCACCGTGATCCATCCGCAGCTGAAGAGGAACGACACCCTCGTCACCGGCGAGGCGGCCGCCCCGCCCATCGAGGCCGTCGACCGCAACGGCACCGTGCTGACGAAGGACAAGTACCCCTCCCTCGGCCCGGTCCTGGACACCCTGCGCGACAGGTACGGCAGCAAGGCGGGCGGCTCGCCCGGCGTCGAGCTGGCGATCCGGCACGCCGACGAGTCGCCGGACACCTCGCTGCTGACCCTCGCGAAGGGCAAGCCCGGCAAGCTGCGAACGACGCTCAGCGCGAGCGTGCAGGCGGCGGCCGAGAAGGCGGTGCAGCGGTACGCGCAGTCCTCCGTCGTGGCCCTCAAGCCGAGCACCGGCGAGGTGCTGGCGGTGGCGAACCACCGTGAGGACGCCTTCAACGCGGCCTTCGAGGGACGTGTCCCGCCCGGCTCCACGATGAAGATCATCACCGCGGCGATGCTCATCGACAACGGTGTGACCACGATGAACGGCCCCGCGCCCTGCCCGGACACGGCGACCTGGCAGAGCCAGACCTTCAAGAACCTCACGGGCCTCAAGCCCGACGAGACCGCAGGCGCCACGCTCGCCAACGGCTTCGCGCGCTCCTGCAACACGGCCTTCATCAAGCTCGTCGACGAGGAGCCGCTCACCGACGCCTCGCTGACGACGGAGGCCCAGGAGCGGTTCGGGCTCGGCGGCGACTGGAAGACCGGTGTCAGCTCCTTCGACGGCAGCGTCCCCGCGGCCGCCGGCCCGGACCGCGCCGCCGGCGCCATCGGCCAGGGGCAGGTCCAGATGAACCCGCTGAACATGGCGTCGGTCACAGCCACCGCGATCACCGGCGAGTTCCGGCAGCCGTATCTGGTCTCACCCGACCTCGACGACCGTCAACTCGCCACCGCCAAGGGGCTGCCGGCGAGCACCACCTTCCAGCTGAAGCAGATGATGCGGCTGACCGCGACCGCGCCCCAGGGCACCGCGGTGCAGGTCATGTCCGGGCTCGGCGGCGACATCGGGGCCAAGACCGGGTCCGCCGAGGTCGACGGGGAGGCCACCTCCGACAGCTGGTTCACGGGTTTCCGCAATGATGTGGCGGCCGCGGCCATGTCCCAGCAGGGCGGCCACGGCAGCGACGCGGCCGGGCCGATTGTCGCAGCCGTGCTACGAGCGTCCGGGTGAACTTATCCCTCGCGGCACGGGACTCTAGGGTGGTCGTCGTCGTTGGTATGCGTGAGGCCGGCGGGGCGGCGGGGGCCCCTGAAAATACGCGAGGGAACGGAAAGCAGTGGGCAACAGAAGGCGCGTCGCCGAGCGACGGAAGACCAACCCCGCCGTGCTCGGCGGGATGATCGCCGTGGTCCTCGGCGGCTCCGGGATCGGCGTCTACGCGCTGCTCGGCAGCGGATCCGCCGCCGAGAACGGTGCGCAGTCGTCGAACTCCGCGAAGGCCAAGGCCGTCAAGACCGGCCCGCTGTCGGCGACGGAGGTCAAGACCGCGGCCCGCGACTTCCTCACCGCCTGGCAGCAGGGCAAGGTGACCGAGGCGGCCGCCGCCACGGACGACACCACCGCCGCCAAGGCCCTGCTGACCGGCTACCTCAAGGACGCCCACATCAAGGACGTCACCCTCACCGCCGGCACCCGCACGGGCGCCAAGGTCCCCTTCTCCGTGAAGGGGACGGTGTCGTACAAGGGGACCAGCAAGCCGCTGACGTACGACAGTGCGCTGACGATCGTGCGGCGGGCCGAGGACGGCAAGCCGCTCGTCGAGTGGCACTCCGGGGTCGTCCACCCCGACCTGAAGGACGGCGACACCCTCGTCACCGGCGAGTCCGGCAACCCGCCCGTCAAGGCCCTCGACCGGGACGGCGGTGAGCTCACCGAGGACGAGTACCCCTCGCTGGGCTCGGTCCTGGACGGGCTGCGCGAGAAGTACGGCGAGAAGGCGGGCGGCAAGGCGGGCATCGAGCTCCGGGTGGTCCGGGGCAAGGAGTCCAAGAAGGCCGAGCTGTCCGACAAGACCCTCGTGGAGCTGAGCAAGGGCACGCCGGGCACGGTGAAGACGACGCTGAGCCCGACGCTGCAGGCCGCCGCGGAGAAGCAGGTCGCCGCGAAGGAGAAGGCGTCCGTGGTCGTCCTGCGACCCTCGTCCGGCGAGATCCTCGCGGCCGCGAACTCCTCGCACGGCTTCAACACGGCCTTCCAGGGCTCCCTCGCGCCCGGCTCCACGATGAAGGTCATCACCTCCTCGCTGCTGATCGAGAAGGGGCTGGCGTCGGCGGAGAAGGAGCACCCCTGCCCGAAGTACTTCACCTACGGGCACTGGAAGTTCCAGAACGACGACAAGTTCGAGATCAAGGGCGGCACCTTCAAGGCGAGCTTCGCCCGCTCCTGCAACACCGCCTTCATCAGCCAGGCGCCCGAGCTGGACGACGACAGCCTCACCAAGCAGGCCCAGCAGGTCTTCGGTCTCGCCCTGAACAACTGGTCCGTCGGGGTGCCCACCTTCGACGGGGCCGTCCCGGTGCAGTCGCAGGCCCAGATGGCGGCCGAGCTCATCGGGCAGGGCGGGGTGCGGATGAACCCGCTGAACATGGCGTCGGTGTCGGCGACCGTGAAGACGGGCACGTTCAAGCAGCCGTACCTGGTCGCCCCCGACGTGGACGGACGGCAGCTCGCGAAGGCTTCGCGCACCATGTCCGCGGCCACGCTGTCCCAGCTGCGCGACCTGATGTCCTACACGGCGGCCTACGGCACGGCGGCCGAGGCGATGTCCGGGGTCACCGGTGACGTCGGCGCGAAGACCGGCTCGGCGGAGGTCGACAACCAGAAGAAGCCGAACGGCTGGTTCACCGCGTACCGCGACGACCTTGCGGCGGCGGGAGTGGTCCAGCAGGGCGGGCACGGCGGCGAGACGGCCGGCCCGCTCGTGGCGGCGCTGCTGAAGGCGGGCGGCTGAGCCTCACTCAGTGCGGGACGGGCGCCTCGGCGGCCAGATAGGTCCGCCGCAGGAAGCGCATCAACGCCTTCGTCTCGAACTGCACCACCGACACCCCCTGCGCGGAGTGGATCTCCACCACGGCCTGGACGCGACCGCACGGCCACACCCGGACGTCTCCGGAGCTGGCCGGTGCGCGCAGGCCCTCTTCGAGGAGTTCCCGCGCGAAGCTCCACTCGTGCGGGCCGGGCAGGCGCATCCGGACAACACGCGGGTCGGCGTCCGGGTCGTACCGGAGAACGACCGGAATCGCGCCTCGCTCGTCCAGCACCTGGACGTCGGTGTCGGTGACGATGTGGGCTCGGGCGTACTGCTCCACTACGGACATCGGACGACCCCTTACCGTGCGTCACCTGAGCGGAAACTGTGCATCCGCTTCCCATCCAATGTCCCATATTTCCTGGTTTACACCCTGCGGAGCGCCTTATCTCGTGTTTACAACAGAGAGAGACACGCTCTTGCAAACTGTTCGCATCAAGCCACACCATCGAAGGGTGCACGTACCTGACGGATTCATAGACGCCCCGACCTCCGCCGTGACCGGAGTGGTCGCCGCCGCCGCTGTCGCCGTGAGCCTGCGTGGCGCACGCCGTGAACTCGACGAGCGGACGGCCCCGTTGGCCGGCCTGGTGGCCGCCTTCATCTTCGCCGTGCAGATGCTCAACTTCCCCGTAGCCGCCGGAACCAGTGGCCATCTACTCGGCGGCGCCCTGGCCGCGATCCTCGTCGGCCCCTATACCGGCGTGCTGTGCATCTCCGTGGTCCTGCTGATGCAGGGCGTCCTCTTCGCCGACGGCGGCCTCACCGCGCTCGGCGTGAACATCACCAACATGGCCATCGTGGGCGTCGTCGTGGCCTACGCGGTCTTCCGCGCCCTGGTGAAGGTGCTGCCGAAGACCCGGCGGTCGGTCACCGCGGCCACCTTCGTCGCCGCGCTGGTGTCCGTGCCGGTCGCCGCTCTCGCGTTCACGCTGCTGTTCTGGATCGGCGGCACCACCGACGTCTCGATCGCCAAGGTCGCCGCGGCGATGGGCGGCGTCCACCTCCTGATCGGCATCGGCGAGGCGGCGATCACCGCGCTGACGGTCGGCGCCGTCATCGCCGTACGGCCGGACCTCGTGTACGGCGCTCGTGACCTGCGTCAGCCGCTGAAGCTGCGGGTCGGCGACGAGCTCGTGGACGCTCCCGCGCCCGAGGCCGCGGAGCCGGTCGCGGCCCGCACCTCCCACCGCACCGTGTGGATCAGCGGTCTGGTCGCCTCCCTCGTCCTGGCCGGATTCGTCAGCTTCTACGCCTCCGCCAGCCCCGACGGTCTGGAGCGGGTCGCCGAGGACAAGGGGTTCATCGACTCCGCCGAGGAGCACGCCAACGCCGACTCCCCGCTCGCCGACTACGGCGTCAAGGACGTCGACGACGCCCGTCTGTCCGGCGGTCTCGCGGGCGTGATCGGGGTCGGTGTGACCGTGGTCGCGGGCACCGGCATCTTCTGGGCGGTACGCCGGCGTCGTACGGACGAAGCGGCTGACACGTCGCCCACGAGCACCAGCGTCTGACCATGGGCGCCGGGCACGCGCACAGGCTCTACCGGCACGGGCACTCGCCCGTGCACGGCCTGCCGCCGCACACCAAGCTCGCCGCGACGTTCGCGTTCGTGGTGGTCGTGGTGTCGACGCCCCGGGAGGCGATGTGGGCGTTCGGCCTGTACGCCGTACTGCTCGCGGTCGTCGCCGGTGTGGCGCGCGTGCCCGCCGGGTTTCTGCTCAAGCGGCTGCTGATCGAGGTGCCGTTCGTCGCGTTCGCCGTGCTGCTGCCGTTCGTGGCGGAGGGCGAACAGGTCGAGGTGCTGGGCATGTCGCTGAGCGTCAGCGGACTGTGGGGTGCCTGGAACGTGCTCGCGAAGGGCACCCTGGGCGTCGCCGCCTCCGTACTCCTCGCCTCCACCACCGAGCTGCGCGAACTTCTGCTGGGCCTGCAACGGCTGAAACTCCCGCCCCTTCTCGTGCAGATCGCGTCCTTCATGATCCGCTACGGCGATGTCATCGCCGACGAGATGCGGCGGATGCGCATCGCACGGGAGTCGCGCGGCTTCGAGGCGAAGGGCGTGCGGCACTGGGGCGTGCTCGCGAAGTCGGCGGGCGCGCTGTTCATCCGCTCCTACGAACGTGGCGAGCGCGTACATCTGGCCATGATCAGCCGGGGGTACGCCGGGTCGATGCCGGTGATCGACGAGGTGACCGCGTCCAGGGCACAGTGGTCGTACGCCCTCACGCTGCCCTTCACCGCCCTGGTCGTCTGCGTGTTGGGATGGGCCCTGTGAGTACTGCTTCCCTGGAGGTCTCCGGCCTCGCCTTCGCCTACCCCGACGGCCACCAGGCCCTGTTCGGGGTGGACTTCACCATCGCCCGCGGCGAGCGGGTCGCGCTGCTCGGCCCGAACGGCGCCGGCAAGACGACCCTCGTCCTGCACCTCAACGGCATTCTGACCGGCGGCACCGGCAGCGTGAAGGTCGCCGGACTGCCCGTCGGCAAGCAGCACATGGCCGAGATCCGGCGCCGGGTCGGGATCGTCTTCCAGGACCCGGACGACCAGCTCTTCATGCCGACGGTCCGTGAGGACGTGGCCTTCGGGCCTGCGGCGGCCGGGCTGAAGGGGCCGGAGCTGGAGGAGCGCGTCGACCGGGCGCTGGAGCGGGTCGGCATGGCGGAGTTCAAGGACCGTCCACCGCACCACCTCTCCTTCGGCCAGCGGCGCCGGGTCGCGGTCGCGACCGTCCTGGCGATGGAGCCGGAGATACTCGTCCTGGACGAGCCCTCCTCCAACCTCGACCCCGCCTCCCGCCGCGAACTGGCCGACATCCTGCGCTCGTTGGACGTCACCGTCCTGATGGTCACGCACGACCTGCCGTACGCCCTGGAGCTGTGCCCGCGTTCGCTGATCCTGAGCGAGGGCGTGATCGCGGCGGACGGGAAGACGGCCGAACTCCTCGCGGACGACGAGCTGATGCGCGCCCATCGCCTCGAGCTGCCGTTCGGATTCGACCCGCGGTCCGTGACAATGGGCGCGTGACGCATCAAGAGGACGCGGGCTCGCTGTCCCTGGACGACCAGCTCTGCTTCGCCCTGTACGCCGCCCAGCGGGCGGTGACGGCCGCCTACCGCCCGCTCCTCGACGAACTCGGCCTCACCTACCCGCAGTACCTCGTGCTGCTGGTCCTGTGGGAGCGGGGCGAGACGACGGTGAAGGAGCTGGCCGCCGCGCTGCGGCTCGACTACGGCACCGTCTCCCCCCTGCTGAAGCGGCTGGAGACGGCCGGCCTGGTACGACGCGAGCGGTCGGCGCGCGACGAGCGGTCCGTGCTCGTGGCCGTCACCGATCGCGGGGAGGAGCTGCGGGAGCGCGCGAAGTGCGTGCCCGGCTCACTGCTCACCGCGACGGGGCTCGACGCGGCGGGAGTCGCGCGCCTGCGCGAGGAGCTGTGGCAGCTCGCGCACCGAGCGCACCCCAGCGCGGACCCCGCCCCCTGAACTCGGGTTACCCCCGGTTCCTACCCCCTGGTAACGGCGACCGGCGTACCGGCCAGTACCTTGTGCACAATGTACTTGTGCGCGCCTTTTCCGAGGCGCGCTGTCTGGGGGGAGGGCCAACCATGACCGACGAGGGCACCGTCGTCGACACCCGTCCGACGAAGATCATGTACGTCGCCGAGGCCACCGCGCACGGCGGCCGGGACGGCTATGTCACCAGCCAGGACGGCCAGATCGAGCTCAAGGTCGCGATGCCCCCGGAACTGGGCGGCGACGGCAACGGCACCAACCCCGAGCAGCTGTTCGCCGCCGGCTACAGCACCTGCTTCCACAACGCGCTCATCCTCGTCGGCAACCGCGAGGGCTACGACCTCACCGGCTCCACGGTCGCCGCGAAGGTCGGCATCGGCCCCAACAAGCAGCGCGGCTACGGCCTGGCGGTCGCCCTCAGCGTCTCCCTGCCGGTACTGGACGCGGGTCTCGCCGCCAAGCTGGTGGACGCGGCGCACGAGATCTGCCCGTACTCCAACGCCACCCGCGGCAACATCGACGTCACGATCCTGCTCGGCTGAGGTCCCGCTCTCTCAGCACCCGGAATTGATTCGTGGCACACATATCCGACGGCTAGCCTGCCGGGCATGACGTCCTCGGAAGCATCGGAATCACATGCCCACCCACGTTTCGCCGAGGCTCTGCACGAGCTCGGGCTGAGCGATCTGAACGCCCGGATGCGCCGGTTCCCGGACGCGACCCGTACCGCGGCCGAGGCCGCCGCCGCCATCGGGTGCGAGCTCAGCGAGATCTGCAAGTCGCTGATCTTCGCGGCGGACGGGGTCCCCGTGCTGGTCCTGATGGACGGGGCGTCCCGGGTCGACCTGGACCTCGTGCGGAAGGAACTCGGCGCCGAGAAGGTCACCCGGGCCAAGGTCGACGTCGTACGGGAGACCACCGGGTACGCCATCGGGGGCGTACCGCCCTTCGGGCACCGCACGAAGACGCGCGTGCTCGCCGATCGGTCGCTGCTGGGGCACGACGTCGTCTGGGCCGCCGCCGGGAACCCGCACGTGGTCTTCCCCATGGCGCCCATGGACCTGGTCGCCCATGCCGGCGCCACCCTGGTGGACGTGCGCGAGCAGATTTCGTGACCCCGCTGGTCACGGCCGCCGTCCTGCTCGCGGCCGTCACGCACGCCGGCTGGAACGCCATCGCCCACAAGATCACCGACAAGCTGGTGGGGTTCACGCTCATCGCCGGCGGCGGGGTGGTGATCGGGCTGGCCCTCATGCCCTTCGGGGCGTTTCCGGCGGCCGAGGCGTGGCCGTATCTGCTCGCCTCCGCCCTCGTCCACATCGTCTATTTCGCGCTGCTCATGAAGTCCTTCCGGCTGGGCGACTTCGGGCAGGCCTACCCCCTCGCACGCGGCACCGCGCCGCTGGTGGTCGCCGTACTGGCGGCCGTGTTCGCGCACGAGGTGCCGAACGGCTGGGCTGCGGCCGGCATCGCCCTGTCCTGCGCGGGACTGACCGGCGTCGCCCTGTGGGGGCTGCGCGGGCGCCGGCCCAACTGGGCCGCGATCGGGGCCGCGCTGGCGACCGGGCTGAGCATCGCGGCGTACACCGTCATCGACGGTCTGGGCGTACGGGCCTCCGGGTCGTCCCTCGGTTACATCGCCTGGCTGATGGTGGTCGAGGGGCTCGTCATCCCGGCGTACGCCCTGTGGCGCTGGCGCGGAGAGACGGTCGCCGTGCTGCGGCCGTTCGCGGCGCTGGGACTGCTCGGTGCCGCGCTGTCCGTCACCGCGTACGCGCTGGTCCTGTGGGCGCAGACGAAGGCCGAACTGGCGCCGATCGCCGCCCTGCGGGAGTCCTCTGTCAAGTCCCGTTCACGCGGCAATAACCTCGCTGTTCAGCGGTAGGGATGAGGCGACCTGTCGGCGACCCTCGTGTTGGTCACCCGCAGGCCTGCGCCGGTTGATCGAGCACCTGGGGGAGCCGGTTTGGCGCATCGAGGTTGGCGCTGAATGAAACGAGAGTCTTGCTCGCTGTTGGTGCAGGTCAGGCGCGGGTCGACTTCGCATAGGTGAGATTGCGGCTGACAATACGGGTCGTGGGATGGTCTTCGCCCAAGATCCGAAGGCAATCGGCCAGGGTCTGTTCGTACAGCGGGATCGCCCGGTCGTCGCCCGCTGCCCGGTAGGCGCCTGCGAGGTTGTTGCGGGAGGTGAGGGTGTCGGGGTGGTCGTCGCCCAGGACGCGTACGCGGTCGGTCAGGTTCTTTTCGTGGAGCGGGATGGCGCGTCCGAGGTCGCCCGCTGAGTCGTAGGCGCTTGCGAGGTTGTTGCGGGAGGTGAGGGTGGAGGGGTGGTCCTCGCCCAGGACCCGTACGTAGTCGGTCAGGTTCTTTTCGTAGAGCGGGATGGCGCGTCCGAGGTCGCCCGCTGAGTCGTAGGCGCCTGCGAGGTTGTTGCGGGAGGTGAGCGTGGAGGGGTGGTCCTCGCCCAGGACCCGTACGGAGTGGGTCAGGTTTTTCTCGTGGAGCGGGATCGCCCGGTCGTCGCCCGCTGCCTGGTAGGCGCCTGCCAGGTTGTTGCGGGAGCTGAGTGTGTCGGGGTGGTCCTCGCCCAGGACCCGTACGGAGTCGGTCAGGTTCTTTTCGTAGAGCGGGATGGCGCGTCCGAGGTCGCCCGTTGTCCGGTAAACGCCTGCGAGGTTGTTGCGGGAGGTGAGCGTGGAGGGGTGGTCCTCGCCCAGGACCCGTACGGAGTCGGTCAGGTTCTTTTCGTAGAGCGGGATGGCGCGTCCGAGGTCGCCCGCTGCCTGGTAGGCGTACGCGAGGTTGTTGCGGGAGGCGAGCGTGTCGGGGTCGTTCTCGCCTTGGACCCGTACGCGGTCGGTCAGGTTCTTTTCGTAGAGCGGAATGGCGCGTCCGAGGTCGCCCGCTGACTCGTAGGCGCCTGCGAGGTTGTTGCGGGAGGTGAGCGTAGAGGGGTGGTCCTCGCCTTGGACCCGTACGCGGTCGGTCAGGTTCTTTTCGTAGAGCGGAATGGCGCGTCCGAGATCGCCCGCTGACTCGTAGGCGTACGCGAGGTTGTTGCGGGAGGTGAGCGTGGAGGGGTGGCCGGGGCCGTTGAGGCGGGTGGACGCCTCTAGGGAGCGCTTCTTGTAGGCGACGGCCTGGGCAATTTGGCCTTGGCCTTGCAGATAGACGCCGGTGGCGGTGAGGACGAAGTCGGTGTCTTCGGTGTCGTCCGCGAGGTCGGCGGTGAGGAGGGCTTCAGCGTGAGGGAGCAGAGTGCGCCAGGCGGGCCATCCGGCCACGTTCGTGTCTGGTTGGTCTGGCAGTGCGGTGAGCAGGAGGGCGGTGGCGCGGTGGCGGGCTGTGGTGATGGTGTCGTGGGTGCGGTGGGGGTCGGTGTCATCTGTCGTGGCGGTGTCTGAGGTACGGGCGACGGACTGGATGAGGCGATGGATGCTGAGGGTGTCGGCGTCCAGGGTGATCATGTTGTAGGCGGCGAGCTGGCTGAGGGCTTGGGCGTAGTTGACGGGGTTGTCGGTCATGGGGGCGAGCAGGTCGCGGGGGATGGCGGTGGGGGCGTACCAGGCGGCGGTGCGCAGGATGTCGACGGCTAGGGGGGTGTCGTGGTGGAGGGTGTCGAGGGTGATGCGCCAGATGCGTGCCATGGTGCGCTTCGGGTCGCGGCCGGCGGGCGGGGTGCTGGTGGTCTTGGCTGGGTGCTGGCGGAGTAGATCCCGGTAGGTGTTAACGGAGATATGACTCTGGGCGATGAAGACGCCGGCTTGTTCCAGGGCGAGGGGGAGGTGGCCGAGGTCGTCGGCGAGTTGACGGGCGTGGTGTCGGCTGTCAGGGTCGGTCAGCCCGGTGAGCTCGGTGAGGAGGTCGAGTGAGGCCTCGGGGGTGAAGAGAGGAAGGGCGAGGGGATCACTGGGCCAGCCGTCGGTGAAGCGGCTGGTGATCAGGTGGCGTCCGGCGTGGTGGAGCTGGCCGAGCAGTCGGCGGGTTGTGTCGGGGTGTTCTGCATTGTCGAGGATTAGTAGCCAGCCTGGGTGGGTCTGGAGCCATCCGACAGCCCAGTCGGCGTCCTCGGCGGTGGTGCGGCCGGTGGCACCGCCGTGGATGCGGGTGGTGAGGCTGGCGAGGTCGGTGATGATCTGTTCTGGGGTGTCGGCGTGAATCCACCACACCAGTTGGTAGGAGTTCCGGTGGATGTGGGCGTACTGCAGGGCCAGTGTGGTCTTGCCGACACCGCCGAGTCCTTGGACGGTCTGCGTGATTGCTTTGGAATTCTGTTCCATGGCGGCGGCGAGGGTGGCGAGGGCTTCTTCCCTGCCGACGAAGACTCTGGTGGGCAGGTCGGGAAGATTGTGTAGCCCCAGGGGCGCGTCCACGTCGTAAGCGCCCACTGGGTGGTCGTCGCTGGCGGAGGTGGTGATGTCTTCCAGGGCTAGTGGGTTGCGTGCGGCTTTGATGGTCGTGGTGAAGCCAGGGCGTGCGGCGAGGGTGGCTAGGGGAACGGCGATGAGTTGGTTGCCCGGGTAGTTCGTGGCGCGGTCGGTGGTCAGGACCCCGGTCAGCAGGTTTCCGCAGAAGAGTGCGGCTCCGGAGGCCCCGGACCAGGGCGACGGCGCGTTGGCCGTGTTGGGGGTGGCGACCTGGTCGATGTGTGCGGTGATCAGGCCGGACTTCAGGCCGCTTAACGTCTCAATGTGCCCGCTGATCTGCTTGGTGTCGCGCTTTCCGTCCCGCTGCTCGGCCTCCGGAAACCCCACCGCGACACAGGCCACCCGTGCCCCGACGGCACCAGGTAGCGGCAGGTGCCCCCAACGCACCGCCGTGGCAGAGACGGGGGGCTGCCGCGCCGCGTCGGTGATCAGAAGCAGGGCGGCATCGGTGTGCGGATCCTGCTCAATGTCGGGCGGTTGCTCCGGCCACAGCACCTCGGCTGCCATCCACGCGGTTGGCGATTCCCCGTACACAGCGAGCCGCCGTACCTCCACCGCCCGCGCGGAGGTGGAGCCCGCGTGCTGGATGTTGTGGTAGGCCGTCAGAACCAAATGATCCGCGATGAGATAGCCGCTTGCGGCGATCTGGCCTGCCGGATCCCAGACCTCCATAACCCGCTGCACGTCCACGCATGGACCCCCGTTCTCTGCATCTCACCAAGCGGGTGCCAGTCGGGGCGCGTTACTGGGGACGCTGCGGGCTTCGGGCGCCGATGTTCTGGTCCTGGCCGTGCTCGTCGACTGGCTGCAAGGTGATCCTCAGGCGGGATGTGGTGCCGGCCATGTAACCAGCTTTCGCCTCGGCGCTGGCGCTCCAGGGCAGGATGGACACCTTGGCGCCGGCCTGGGCGTCCTTCTTGACGTCCACCGCGAACTCCATCTCCACTGGCCCGGTGCGGAACTGGACCGTGTGTCCGTGGCCCGCCGTCATGGCCTGCTCCAACTCGGCCCGGATCGCGCTGATGGCCTCGGACAGTCCCGCCCACGGTTCCTGCGGCATGAGTGGCTCCCCCTGCTCTGCTGAGGTGACGTCAGGCGGGCAGCGTAGCGGCTACCGACCGGCGAAATGCCCCGGAATGACGAACTGCCTGACTCTCAGGGTCCAACCGCCATGACCGGCGGCGCAACCGGCGCAGCCGCCCCTACATGACGACGCCCGGACACGGACTTCGAGGTTGCCGCAAACTTGGGGCGTGCACTCTTCGCCGGAGCCGTGCGACGCGCACACGCGACGCTGCGCGACCCCTCGGTCAACTCCTGTTCATGCGGTAATCGTTCCGCTGCTCAGGAGCGCTTGGCCGCCCTTGCCCCGGCCGTGGTCCCGAGGGCGCGTTCGTGAGCCTTCAGACCGGGCAGGCCCTGGCTAGGACGCATCTGGTGGGAGGCTACTGAGATCCAGCACATCGGCTGCCGCGGGGGGCTGGATGTCCAAGCGCTCGTTGAAACCGCTGAACTTCATGATGCGGCGGTGGTGGGCTGTCTGGTAGTCGAGCCTCAGAAGGTACGGCTTGCCCTCGGCGGCCACGTAGAAGGTGTAGGTGCCTTCATCGAGGTCGCTGTCCTGCACTTTCACCGGGATGACCGGCTTGCCGTCGAGTACGGTCGGCTTGCTCTTCGTCGCCTCACCCGACGGGTCGAACGGCCACGCGCAGTCAGCCAGGTCGTCCGCCCCCATCGCGGCGCTTACGGGGCTCTTGAGCCAGGGCTTGTCCCGCATCGCGGGGACCGTCTCCCTCCCCCACATCTCGAGGTAGACGTCATTGGGATGAATGTAGTCCGTTTCGCCGATCCGGATCTGCTCCATCTCAGAGCCGGACGACGTGGTCGCCTTCAACGTGCATCTGCTCTTGAGATCGGTCGTCCATCGGCTGGAATACTCGTTCAACTTGGTGGTGATGTCGGTGACCATGGCCACCGACGAGAGCCCCTTCATGGTGCGGGTGGCGTCGCCCACCAGTTCTTCGGCTGAGCGCGGGTCGGCCGTGTCACCGGCGTCTGCACAACCGACTGCGACGATGCCCATCAACAGGCACAGCGCAGCGGCGTTGGCTCTCGTTCGCACACTCCCCCCTCGGATGCAGGGCACAAACGGTACCGGAACGATGATCTACCTGGCCACAGCAGTGAGGGGGACGTCGCGAACACCCTTCGGGCGACGAAAGCTGTCCGGCAGCGTCACGTCCATCATCGTGGGGGCCGCGATAGGGGCGGTGTTCTTCAAGGAGCGGTTCGGGGCGCCGCGGATCGCGGCGGCCGCGCTGCTGGTCGTGGGCATCGGACTGATGCTGCACACGGGTTAGGTGAAAGCCCCGGCCATGGGCCGGGGCTCCACACCGGTCGGACGGTCAGCCGCCGAAGGCGCTGTTGTTGCAGCCCATCGTCGAGCCGAGGTGCGTGCTCTGGCTGCCCGAGTTGCCCTCGCCGTTGAGGCCGTTGCCCAGCACGCCGTTGAGCAGACCGACGACGCCGAGGATGTCGATGTTCAGGTCGTGGGACTTGCACTGGGTGCTCTGCTGAACCTTGTACTGGTCCCCGCCGTCGGCGTGGGCCGCGCCGGCACCCAGGAACCCGACCGTGCTCAGGGCGGCGACCAGGACGGCGGCCTTACGAAGCTTCTGCATGTCATCTCCGGTGGAGTGAGGTGGATGCAATGCGTGAAGGGATGACCCCTTACGATTAAGGGAGATTAAGTAAGAAATGCCCCAAATCATCCTGCGGCGCGCCGAGTTTCGAGATCTTGCGCCAGAAGTGCGGCGTCCTGGGCGAGCACCGGCTTGCCCACCCGGAATGCGAACTGCCCGCAATAAGTGAGCTTCCGCAGGTTCACCAGGGCCGTCCTGCGGCGGCCGTGCCGCGCCCACTGGTCGATCTCGGAGTTGAGCGGGGACTGCTCGTCCCAGTAACGGCTGTACTCCGGCGGCCTGCCGAGGTAGCTGCGCATGATCAGCGCCACCCCGTCGAGCGAGGGCCGGATCTCCTCCAGCGCGAGCCCCGCCTCCTCGACCAGCCTCCGGAAGCCGTACGGCGTGTAGTTCCACAGGCTGAAGGAGTGGTACGGCTCGAACTGGGAGGTCGATCCGATGAAGCAGCCGCCGGGCGCCAGCACGCGGGCGATCTCCGCGAGCAGTTCGCGCGGGTGGGCGACGTGTTCGAAGACCTGGTGCGAGTAGATCAGCGGGACCGAGTCGCAGGCGAGCGGGAGACGGACGCCGTCGTAGTGCACCACCGGGTCACCGCCGGGCGTGCGCTGGCCCGCCTCCGGTGAGTCCCGGATGTCGATCCCGACCCACCGCACCTCGGGGTCGTGCTTGCGGAACAGCGCGGCCGACGTGCCGCGTCCGCACCCGAGGTCGACGACCAGCCCGGGCGCGCCGGGGGCGCCCATCACCTCGTCGACGTAATACCGCGAGGTGACCTGACGGGCGTGGTCGTCGGGGATGCAGTCCCGCATGAGGTCCCAGAGGGTCGCCATGCTCCGATGCTACGGACACTCACCGTTGCCCGCGATTCACGCTCCGTGAGAGCCCTGAGAGCGGTGTGACGCCCGAGAGGTCGTGTGCCGCGACGCTGTTGCGGTCGGTGACCGAGCGGCCCAGCGCGTGATGCGGCCACAGGCCCGCGGCCACCCGGCGGCTGCGCTCGCTCCACTGCCGGGCCGCCAGGTCGCCGGCCTTGTAGTGGTTGAGCGCGTAGCCGCCGGAGTGGATGCGCAGCAGGGTGAAGCCGCCGGGGTACTCCTTGGCGGCGGCGACCTCCTGCTGGGTGACGTGCGGGGCACGCACCAGCACGGTGCGCTTGTTGCGGTGGGTGTGGCCCGCGTGGTGGAGGAATACGCCGGGCGCGGATGCGTAGGCGTCGACGACGGTGCGGGCCTGGCGGCGTTCCAGGCACTGGCCGCGGGTCACCGGGAAGACGGAGTCCCGCACGGTCAGCGGATGGTGGCCGAACACCACCGTCGGCTGGTCCGGCGCCGCCCTCAACCCGGCCTGGAACCAGGCCAGTTGCTCAGGGCCGAGGCCGCCCGCGTCGGCGCCGTTGCCGGTCTTGACGTAGGTGTCGAGGCCGACGATCCGCAGCCCGCCGAGATCACGGGCGAAGTATCCGGGTCCGTCGCTGCCCGTCAGGCCCGGGAAGGCGGCGAGGAAGGTGGAGTTGTCGAGAGACCGGTCGTGGTTGCCGCGTACGACGAAGTAGTCCTGCCCGTGGGTGCCGAAGCCGTCCAGGATCCGCCGGGCCTCGCCCAGGTCGTGCGCCGCGCCGCCGGCCGAGATGTCGCCCCCGGCCAGCAGCAGGTCCGCCCCGCGCCGCCGGGCCTCCTCGACCAGGGCGCGGCTCATCAGCTCCGGATACGGTGCGCGTCCCGGCTGCTGCGGCACCCCGCGCAGCAGGGGCAGGCCGCCGACCAGGCCGGCGGTGGTCTCGCCGAGGTGCAGGTCGTTGCAGAGCGCGATGGACAGCAGGTGCCGGCCGGGCGGGGGCTGCGGGGTGGTGAAGGAGTACGGCCCGCCGCTCGCGCCGAACCCGAACGTCGACGTGCCCACCGCGTTGCCGCGCACCAGATGCAGGGGCGTGGGTGTGGCGGTCACGCCTCGTGAGCGGGCCTGGTAGTAGTACGTCTGCCCCGGCTCCAGGTCCGTGAGCTCGACCTGGTGGTGGGCGGTCGGCAGGTCGACGGACGCGGTGCGGTTGAGCCGGGAGGGGTGGGTGCCGTAGACGACCTCGCCCTCGGTGATCGCGGGGAGCGGGTGGCCCAGGCCGTCGTCGGTGCCGGGGATGCCGGTGTACCAGGTGATGACGGCGCTGTCCTCGGTGAGGGTGACCAGTTCGAGGTTGACGGCGGCCAGGGCATCGGGGTGGTGCGAGCGGGCCCGCTGCATGGCGGCGGAGGCCGAGCGCAGCAGGGCGGGGGCGAGGCGGGCACCGGAGCGCAGCACCTCGCAGGGGCCGGGGAAGGCCGACAGTGCCGCGAGAGCGGGGAGGTGGGCGGAGAAGCAGCAGCGCATGTCCTCGATATGGCCCTGTGCGGTTAACGGGGGAGGTGGCGGTGACGGCGGGGCCAGGTCCGGCGCACGACAACTCCATGGAACGCGACATCTCCATGGAAGCAGGGTGAAGCCGGTCCCCGAAGCGGATGTGCCGAGTCTCACTGATCCCGAGTTGCGCTCTTTGCACCCCGGCGTCCCCTCCGGCACCAGGCGCCCCATACCGGCCGGGCGGCGTGAGGAGTTCGCTGACCTCGGCTATGCGGCGGCACCCTCCGAGGCGCACCCTGGAAGCAGAGATTCCGGAGGTGATCGTCATGTTGCACACCACTGTGGGATGGCACGTCGAGATGGAGTTCCAGGAGGACGAGACCCACACGAGGGCGGTCGCGATGGTGCGGCTCCCCGACGGCAGCGAGGTACGCGCCCACGGCCACGCCACACGGCACCACACGGACTCGAATCAGCCACGCGTCGGCGAGGAGATCGCCGCCGCCCGTGCGCTGAACGAGCTCGCGATGCAGATGCTCACCAAAGCGCACAGTGAGATCGACCAGGCGTCGGGGCGTACGTCCCACCCCATCCACGTCTGAACCGCACGCCGCGCGATCACCGCACGCCGGGCGCGCCCCGCCGGCTAGGCGAGCGCCGCCCGCACCGCCCGTATCAACGCCTGCGCCCTCGGGTCCGCCGTCACCGTCTTGCGGAAGCCGTTCGTCACATAGCCGAAGGCGATCCCCGTCTCCGGGTCGGCGAAGCCGAGGGCGCCGCCGCGGCCCGGGTGGCCGAAGGAGCCCGGACCCAGCAGCGGGGACGCGCTGCCGTGCAGCATGTAGCCCAGACCGAAACGGGTGTTGACCACCAGGACGCGGTCCTGCCCCGCCGACTCCTCGGCCCGCGCGAGCTCCACCGTCGCCGGGTCGAGGAGCCGTACCCCGTCGACCTCGCCGATGAGCGCGGCGTAGAAGCGGGCCAGTGCGTCGGCCGTCGCGATGCCGTTCGTCGCTGGGAGGGCGGCGGCACGGTAGGCGGGGTCGTTCTGATCGGGGAAGGGGGTGATCGCGGCGAAGGCGCGGCGCGTGAGGGAGGCCGGATCCTGATAGGCCTCGGTGACCGAACGCTTCGGACGTGCGCGGAGCCCGCCCGCGGGCTCGGGTCCCTCGACCCGGCCCGTACGGCCCACGCGGCCCGCCTCGGACTCGGGCAGCCCGAGCCACAGGTCCAGGCCGAGCGGACCGGCGACCTCCGCCGCGAGCCACTCGCCGGCCCACCGCCCGGTCACCCGGCGCACCAGCTCGTCCAGCAGCCAGCCGTACGTCAGCGCGTGATAGCCGTGATCGGTGCCCGGCACCCACGCGGGCGCCTGAGCGGCCACCGCCTCGGGTCCGCGGTGCGGGTCCAGCGCCTCCTCGGGTGTGAGCGGGCGGTCGAGCACCGGGAGCCCGGCGCGGTGGTTCAGCACATGCCGGACCAGCAGCCACTCCTTGCCGTGCGCCTTGAACTCCGGCCAGTACTCGCCCACCGGCGCGTCCAGGTCCAGCTGCCCGCGCTGCCGCAGGATCAGGGGTACGGCGGCGGCGACGCCCTTGGTCGCCGAGCGCACGACCTGCGCGGTGCCGTGCTGCCACGGCTGCGTGCCGTCGATGTCCTTCGTGCCGGCCCACAGGTCGACGATCTTGCGCCCGTCCCGGTACACGGCGACGGCCGCGCCGCGCTCCCCGAGGGTGCCGAAGTTCCGTATGAACGCCTCCCTGACCGGCTCGAAGCCCTCGGCCACTGTGCCGTTCACGTCCACGCCCGTGCTCCCCTGCGACTGTCTCGTTCCGTGGCCGGCCGGCTTCGCCGTGCGGCCGGCCCGTGCGCCTACGACAGTCATCCCAACACGGGTGCGGGGCCTTCGATTCCGTTGTGTGGCCGACGTCTCGGCCGCTCGGGCCGGTCGAGAGGCCGCAGTTCGGACACAGGAAGAAGCCGGTGAGGGCAACCCGTCCCCACGGAGCCCTCACCGGCCGGCCTGTCACTTCAAGGGTGGTACCTCAGCGGCGGCCCGTCAGGCGCGCACCAGCGCCCGGTCCTCGTCGGGGTCCTCGGACCCCTTCGCCTCGGCGTCCGTGCGCAGGCCCTCGCCCTCCACGTCCACGTTCGGCAGGGCACGGTCCAGCCACTTCGGGAGCCACCAGGCCTTCTTGCCGAGCAGGGCCAGGACCGCCGGGACGATGGCCATCCGGACGACGAAGGCGTCGAAGAACACCGCGATCGCCAGGCCGAAGCCGATCATCTTGACCATGGACTCGCTGGAGCCGATGAAGCCCGCGAACACCGCCATCATGATCACCGCGGCCGCCGAGACCACCCGGGCGCCGTACTTGAACCCGGTCACCACCGCCTGGCTCGGCTTCTCGCCGTGGACGTACGCCTCGCGCATCCGCGTCACGAGGAACACCTCGTAGTCCATCGCCAGGCCGAAGACCACGCCGACCATGAAGATCGGCATCATGGACATCACCGGGCCGGTCTCCTCCACGCCCAGGAGGCCCGCGAACCAGCCCCACTGGAAGACCGCGACCACCGCGCCCAGCGCCGCCATCACGCTCAGCAGGAAGCCGAGCGCCGCCTTCAGCGGGACCAGGATCGAACGGAAGACCACGATCAGGAGGAGGAAGGCGAGGCCGACCACGAGCGCCAGATACGGCAGCAGCGCGTCGTTCAGCTTCTCCGAGACGTCGATGTTCATCGCCGTGCTGCCGGTGACCAGCACGGTCGCGTCCGTGTCGGCCTTCACCTCCGCACCCTTGTCGCGGATGGCGTGGACCAGGTCCTCGGTCGTGACGGACGACGGCTTGGCGTCCGGGATCACCGTGATCGTCGCCGTGTCGCCCGCCTTGTTGGGCGTCGCCGGTGTCACCGCCACGACGTTCTTGATGCCCTTGATGTCGTCGCCGACCTGCTTGAAGGCGGCGTCCGGGTCACCGCTGCCCTGGGCGTCGACCACCACCATCAACGGGCCGTTGAAGCCGGGCCCGAAGCCGTCGGACAGCAGGTCGTACGCACGCCGCTGCGTGGTGGACGTCGGCTGCGACCCGTCGTCGCCCAGACCGAGTTCGAGGGAACTCGCGGGGATCGCCGCGGCGCCGAGGCCCACGACACCCAGCAGGAGGATGGCGATCGGACGGCGGACGACGAAGCTGGCCCAGCGGGTGCCCAGGTTCGGCTTGGCCGGCCTGCCCGCCCCGCTGCCGGAGGCCGCCTTCTTCTCGGCCCGCCTGCCGCCCAGCCACCGGCTCTTCTTCCCGGCGGGCTGCACCTTCTTGCCGGCGTACCCGAGCAGGGCCGGGATCATCGTCAGCGCGATCAGTACCGCGATCACGACCGTGCCGGCCGCCGCGATGCCCATCTTCGTCAGCATCGGGATGTTGACGACCGACAGGCCGACCAGCGCGATGACCACCGTCAGACCGGCGAAGACCACCGCCGAGCCCGCGGTGCCGACGGCCCGGCCGGCCGCCTCCTCGCGCTCGCGGCCCTCGGCCAGTTCGGCGCGGTAGCGGGAGACGATGAACAGGGCGTAGTCGATGCCGACCGCCAGGCCGATCATCATCGCCAGCGTCGAGGTCGTGGAGCCCAGCTCCAGCGTGCTCGCCAGCGCCGTGATCGTCGAGATGCCGATGCCGACACCGATCAGGGCGGTCAGCAGCGGGAGCCCGGCCGCGATGAGCGAGCCGAAGGTGATGACGAGGACGACCGCGGCGACACCGATACCGATGATCTCCGTGGCGCCGGTGTGCGGCACCGTCTGGAGCGCGTCACCGCCGATCTCCACGGTCAGCCCGGCGTCCCGCGCGTCCTGCGCGGCGTCCTCCAGGGCGTCGCGCGAGGAGTCCTGCAGTTCCATGCCGGAGACGTCGTACTTCACCGACGCGTACGCGACCGTGCCGTCCTTGCTGACGGCCTGGGCGGTGTACGGGTCGGCGACGGAGGCCACCTCGGAGCCGTCGGACAGCTCCTTGACGGTGTCCTCGACGGTCGCCTTGTTGCTGGCGTCCGTCATTTTCTGCCCGTCCGGCGCCTTGAAGACGACCCGGGCGGTGGCGCCGTCGGCGCTCATGCCTGGGAAGCGCTGTTCCAGCAGGTCGAAGGCCTTCTGTGCCTCGGTGCCGGGGATCGAGAAGGACGTCGTGCCCGCGGCGGGCGCGCTGGCCGCACCCACACCGGCGAGGGTGAGCAGCGCGACCCATATGAGCGCGACGAAATGCCGTCGCCTGAAGGCGAGCCGGCCGAGTTTGTAGAGGAACGTGGCCACGAGGGCGTCTCCCGGTCAGGTCGTGGATTGGTGCGTGGGCAGGGGTCATCAGCCCGACGACGTGAGCGGTTACGTCAGGTGGAGGGCTTGCTCAGGGGACTGTCAGGGGGTGGGCGCGCCGAGGGCGGGGAGGACCACGGCGTCGATGTACGACATGAGGAAGGCCTGCGTCGGCGGCTGGTCGTCGATCAGGGTGCGGGTGGCGAACGCGCCGACGAGCATGTGCACCACGTACTCCAGCGCGGGGCAGTCGGCACGGATCTCGCCGCGGTCGACGGCCCGCTGGACCACCCGGTCGAACTCCGCCATCTCCGGCTCGATGAGCAGTTCCTTGAAGGCCCTCAGCAGGTCGGGGTTGGCGTGCACCGCCATGAACAGACCCCGCATCAGCGCGGCGTTCTGCTGCATGTGGCAGTCGTCCTCGCGTGCCGTGAGAGCGTGGAGGTCGCCCCGCAGGGACCCGGTGTCGACGTCGGCGATGTTGCCCGGCTTGTTGTGCCGGATCGCCTTCGCCACCAGCTCCGGCTTGCCGCCCCACTGGCGGTAGAGCGTCGCCTTGCTGGACCGGGTGCGGGCCGCCACGGCGTCCATGGTGAGGGCGTCGTAGCCGACCTCCCGGAGCAGGTCGAGCACGGCCTCGTACAACTCGGCCTCGCGCTCAGGGGTGATCCGACTGCGACGTGCCGTTGCCGCCTCGGTCACGGTCCTCACCTCCCACTCCGAACGACACGGTTTCGTACACCTAGAAGGTACCTCACCCAGCGAGCGAAACGAAACGGTTTCGTTCGTGCCGTGGGTCACGTTCGCCCCCATGTCACGAGTTGCTCAGGTCCGTCCCCGGGAAAAGCATGGGTAGGTGAGCTATCTGCGCCTGCCGCACCTCCATGACGACCTGCTGTGCTTCGTGGCCGAGGACGACCTGTGGCTGGCCCCCCTCGACACCCCGGCCCGCGCCTGGCGGCTCACCGTGGACCGCACCAAGAGCGGCCACCCCCGCTTCTCCCCCGACGGCCGCCACATCGCGTACACGAGCTGGCGCAGCCTGGTCCCCGAGATCCACCTCATCCCGGTGGACGGCGGCCCCGGCCGCCAGCTCACCCACTGGGGCTCGGCCGACACCCAGGTGTGCGGCTGGACCCCCGACGGCGTGATCCTCGCCGTCGCCTCCCACGGCGAGCCCTTCTCCCACTTCACCTGGGCCTACAAGGTCCGCCCTGACGGTGATCCCGGCCGCAAGCTCCCCTGGGGCCCGTGCTCAGACCTCCAGGTCGCCGACCTCGACGGCGAGCGCAAGTCCCTGCTCCTGACCGGTACCCCGCCGCACGAACCGGCGTCCTGGAAGCGCTACCGGGGCGGTGCCATGGGCAGGCTGTGGCTGCACGGCGAACGCCTCCTCGCGGACATCGGCGGCCACCTCGCCTCCCCCATGTTCGTCGGCGGCCGGATCGCCTTCCTCTCCGACCACGAGGGCGTCGGCAACCTCTACTCGTGCGCGTACGACGGCTCCGACCTGCGCCGGCACACCGACCACGACGCCTTCTACGCCCGGCACGCCGCGAGCGACGGCACCCGGGTGGTGTACCAGTGCGCGGGCGACCTGTGGATCGTGGACGACCTCGCCGCGGACTCCGAGCCGCGCCGGCTCGACGTACGCCTGAGCGGGCCGCGCGCGGGCCGGCGTCCGTACCAGGTGCCGGCCGCCCAGCACGTCGACGGCATCTCCGTGGACGAGACGGGCCGCGCGAGCGCCGTGGTCGTGCGCGGCAGCCTGTACTGGCTCACCCACCGGGACGGCCCCGCCCGCACGATCATCGACACCCCGGGCGTACGGGTCCGGCTCCCGGAGATGCTCGGCTCGGTCGGCCAGGTCGCGTATGTGACGGACGCGGAGGGCGAGGACGCCATCGAGATCGCCTACCTGCCCAGGGCGACCGGCGACCGCGAACCCCGCCGGCTGGCCTCGGGCGAGCTGGGCCGGGTCCTGGAGATGGTCGCCGACCCGCAGGGCGAGCGCCTCGCGATCGCCGCGCACGACGGACGCCTCCTGCTGCTCGACGTGACGGAGGACTCCAACGGCGAGGTCACCGAGCTGATCCGGTCCGTCAACGGTCCGGTGCGGGACCTGGCCTTCTCCCCGGACGGCAGCTGGCTGACGTGGTCGCACCCCGGCATCGGCCGCACCCTCCGCCAGATCAAGCTGGCCCGCATAAAGGACCGGATGATCGTCGACGTCACCAACGGCCGCTTCGAGGACGAGAATCCGGTGTTCACGCGGGACGGCCGCTACCTGGCCTTCCTCTCCTGGCGCGGCTTCGACCCCGTGTACGACGTCCACACCGGCGACCTGTCCTTCCCGCTGGGCTGCCGCCCCTACCTGGTCCCCCTGTCCTCCGCGACCCCCTCCCCCTTCGCCCTGAACCCGGAGGGCCGTCCCGCGGCCGGCGGCCTGGACCCGGTGGAGGACGAGGAGGGCGGGGACGGCGGCGCACCGACCGTCGAGATCGAGGGCCTGGAGAGCCGGGTCACCCCCTTCCCGGTCACCGCCTCCAAGTACTCGGCGCTGTCCCCGGTCGCGGGCGGCGGGCTGGTCTGGCTGCGCTGGCCGATCTCGGGCGCGCTGGGCGAGACGTTCGCCAACCCCGACGACATGACCGGCCGGCCGACCCTCGAACACTTCAACATCAGCAAGGCGAAGAAGTCCGAACTGGTCGATCATCTCGACTGGTTCGCGGTGAGCGGCGACGGCAGCCGGCTGGTCCTGGTCGACGAGAGCGAACTGCGCGGAGTTCCGGCCTCCGAGTCCGGCGACAGCGACACGACGGTGTGGATCGACCTGCGCCGCATCCTGCACCAGGTCGACCCGGTGGCGGAGTGGCGGCAGTCCTACGCGGAGGCGGGCCGGCTGATCCGGGCGTACTTCTGGGAGCCGCAGATGTGCGGCATCGACTGGGACGCGGTCCTGGCCCAGTACCGCCCGCTCGTCGAACGGGTCGCCTCCCCCGACGAGTTCGCGGACCTGCTCCGCGAGGTCCTGGGCGAACTCGGCACGTCACACGCCTACGTCTCCGCCGCCCGCCGCAACGAGGGCCCGGCGCACTACCAGCGCTGGCAGGGCCTGCTCGGCGCCAACTTCGTACGCCGCGACGAGGGCTGGATGGTCAAGCGCATCCTCCCCGGCGAGTCCTCCGACTCCAAGGCCCGCTCCCCGCTGGCAGGCACCGGAATCCGGGAGGGCGCGGTCCTCACCCACGTCGACGGCCGCCCCGTGGACCCGGTCACCGGGCCCTACCCCCTCCTGGCCGGCGCCGGCGGCACGACGGTGGAGCTGACGTTCACGCCGGCCGAGGGCGAGGCGGGCCGGGCACGCCGCGTGGCCGTGGTCCCCCTCATCGACGAACGCCCGCTGCGCTACCAGGACTGGGTCGCCAAACGCCGTGCCGTCGTACGGGACTTGAGCGGCGGCCGCTGCGGCTACCTGCACATCCCGGACATGGGCGGCTCGGGCTGGGCCCAGTTCAACCGGGACCTGCGCATGGAGATGTCACGCCCCGCACTGATCGTCGACGTACGAGGCAACGCGGGCGGCCACATCAGCGAGCTGGTCGTGGAGAAACTCACCCGCACGATCCTCGGCTGGGACCTCACCCGCAACGCCCAGCCGGTGTCGTACGCCTCGAACGCCCCGCGCGGCCCGGTCGTCGCCCTCGCCGACGAGGCGACCTCCTCCGACGGCGACATGATCACGGCCGCCTTCAGACTCCTCAGACTGGGCCCGGTCGTCGGCCAGCGCACCTGGGGCGGAGTCGTCGGCATGACCGGCCGCCACCGCCTGGGCGACGGCACGGTGATCACGGTCCCGATGAACGCGGCCTGGTTCGACGCGTACGGCTGGAGCATCGAGAACAAGGGGGTGAGCCCCGACGTCGAGGTCCTGCGGACGCCGCTGGACTGGGCGGAGGGCCGCCACGCCCAACTGGCGGACGCGGTGGAACTGGCGCTGGAGCTGTTGGAGACGAACCCGTCGGCAACTCCCCCGGACTACGCCCACGTACCGGACCGGTCAAGACCAAAATTGCCGCGGCGTTCTTGAGAGGCGGCGGCACCAACCCCCTGGGGGCGCGGGGCTGTACCAATGTGCGGCTCCGCCGCGCGGGCGCGACAAGCCCCCAACCTCTCGACGCGCGGCGACACCAACCCCCTGAGGGGCGCGGGGAACTGCGCGACAAGCCCCCACCGGCCGGCACCCGACAACACACCCCCACAGCAACGCAAAACGCGGGGCACCCACCAATCCAGGGGGCACCCCGCGTCGCGTTCAGCGAACCGACTGACTACCGGTCGTAGTCGTGGTCGAAGCGCTCCTCGTCCTCACGCATGCGGTCGGACTCCTCGTCCCGCTGCGGCCGCTGCGGGCGACCCCGCTCCGGCTGGCCCTGCGGACGGCCCCGCTCCGGCTGCCCCTGCGGACGCTCCTGCTGACCGTGCTGACGCGCACGCTCCTGCAGCTGCTCGGACTTCTCCTTGAACTGGTCCTTCATGCCCATGTGGGTTCACTCCCGTAGTGAGTGGGGGGTTGGCCCCTCGGTGGGGCCTCGACCAGATTCACACGGGCGATAACCCTGCGCATGTCGATCAGTTACGCCGCGTAATACGCTCCTGCTCATCGGCGGCGCCGCCCGCTCCGACCAGCCCCGTCCGCACCCCCACCAGCCGGTCTCCGAAGCGCCGCATCTCCCGTTGCCCCACGGTCCCGATGATCCCCGGAAGATAGCCGCGGACCCCCTGCATCCCGCGCAGCCACCACTGCCCGTAGACATGGCTGGAGCGCCGCTCGATCCCCGCCACGATCCGGTCGACCGCGGGCCCCAGCGGATACGTCTTGTTGGACGGCCACGGCAGCCGCTTCCTCAACTCCCGCATGACGTCGTCCTGATCGGCGCCGCGCACCATGTCGGTGTCGGTCCAGGACAGATACCCGACCCCCACACGCACGCCCCTGTAACCGACTTCGGCCCGCAGACTGTGCGCGTACGCCTCCACACCCGACTTTGACGCGCAGTACGCGGTCATCATCGGCGCCGGGGTGATGGCCGCGAGCGAGGCGATCTGCAGCAGATAGCCCCGGCTCTCCATCAGCACCGGCAGGAACGCACGAGCCGTCACCGCCGACCCGATGAGGTTGACCTCGATGACCCGCCGCCACGCCTCAGGGTCGGAGTCCACGAACGGTCCCCCGCTGGCGACACCCGCGTTGGCGACGACGATGTCGACCTTCCCGAACCGTTCCTTCACCTCCCGCGCCACCCGCGCCATCGCCTCGTGATCCGTCACGTCGGCGTACCAGTGGTCGCTGTCGCTGTGCAGCCGTTCGGAGACCTGCTTGAGGGCGTCCGCCTCCAGCCCCATGAGCGCCACCTTCGCGCCGCGCGCCGAGAGCTTGCGGGCGAGCAGCTCCCCGACGCCCCGCGCCGCCCCCGTGACGACGGCGACCTGTCCTTCGAGGCTCACCCTGCTCATGCGCCCTCCTTGACCTGCGTGTACGTCTTGACCTGCGGGTACGTCATCGCGAGTTCGCGTATCTTCCCGGTCACCAGCTCGGGCGCCTCGACCGGTGTCATGTGCCCGAGGCCGGGCAGTTCGGTGACGCCGAGGCAGTGCGGCAGCGCGGCGGCCAGCGAGCGGGCGTGCACCGGCGGGGTCAGGCGGTCGGCCGTGCCGACGACCACCGCGGTCGGCACCGTCAACTCCCTTACGCCGTGGTCGAGATCGAGCAGATCCAGCACGTTCGACCAGGCGTGTCGCACCCTGCGCGGGCACGCGTGCACGATCCGCGCGCACGCCTCGACCATGTGCGGGGCCGAACCGGGCCCCATCGTCGCGTACTTGAGGATCGACCTGGCGATCGGCGTGACCGGCCCGAGCGGCGCCCGGGAGCCGAGGATGTGTTTCGTCAGCCAGGTCCGCAGCCGCCCCGGCCGCATCGGTACGACCGTGGACTCGGCGACCAGCCGCGAGGCGCCCGTGCTGCACAGCAGAACCGCGGCGGCATGCGAACGGAACCCCGGGCGGGCGGCGGCGGCCATCACCGTCATGCCGCCCATGGAGTGCCCGACGATCACGGCCTTCTCACCGGGTGCGAGTGTCGCCTCCAGTACGGCTTCGAGGTCGTCGGCGAGGACGTCGCTGCTGCACGCCGGGCTGGCCGGGCTGCGTCCGTGGCCGCGCTGGTCGTAGGCGATGACCCGGTGGTCGACGGCCAGCTCCCGGATCTGCGCCGCCCAGAAGGCGGTCGAACAGGTCCAGCCGTGCGCGAGCACGACGGCGGGCGCGGCCGTGTCGTCGACGGGACCGTGCACCTCCACGTGCAAAGGTGCACCGTCGGCGGATATCGCCGTCAGCTCACGGGCGGGGGCGGGCGGGGCGTACGGCCCGGAGGCGACGTGCATCAGCCGGCTCACGCGGTCACCCCCGACTTGGCGTCCTTGGAGTTGGCGTCCTTCGACTTGCCGCTCTTCGCCTTGCTGTCCCGCGACTTGGCGTCCTGCGGCGTGGCGTCCTTCTCGGCCGGCGCTCGCAGGAGCTCGTACTCCGCCAGAT
Organism: Streptomyces sp. NPDC055013; assembly: GCF_053608645.1. Classification (NCBI taxonomy): domain Bacteria; kingdom Bacillati; phylum Actinomycetota; class Actinomycetes; order Kitasatosporales; family Streptomycetaceae; genus Streptomyces; species Streptomyces sp. NPDC055013. The sequence goes on along the minus strand of NZ_JBSGVW010000005.1, from coordinate 324,344 downwards.
CCACCCGCCGCGTGGCCCGCCGGAACTCGGTCGTCGTACCGGGCCAGACTGTCGTGTTGCGGCCGCTGGCGTCCAGGTACCAGCTGGTGCAGCCGCCCGTGTTCCACACCGTCCGCTTCATGCGCTCCTGAACCCGCCGGTTCCAGGCGTGCACGGCGCTGGGCCGGGCGTCCAGAGCCGCGCGTCCGCCGAGGACGTTCAACTGCTTCACGAAGTCGGCCATGTAGTTCAGCTGGGACTCGATCATGAGGATCATGGACGAGTTCCCGAGGCCCGTGTTGGGCCCGATGATCGTCATCCAGTTCGGGAACCCGGCGGCGGACGCGCCCCGCAGCGCCTCCATCCCGCCCTTCCACGACTCGGCGAGGGTCTGCCCCCGCGCACCCACCACCCGGTCCGCGATCGGCATGTCGGTGACGTGGAACCCCGTGCCGAAGACGATCGCGTCGACCTCGGCCTCGCTGCCGTCGGCGGCGACGAGGGTCGAGCCGCGAATCTCGCTCAGACCGCTGGCGACGAGGTCGACGTTGGGCTGAGCGAGCGCCGGGTAGTACTCACTGCTCAGCAGGATCCGTTTGCAGCCGATGCGGTAGTCGGGGGTCAGCTTGGCGCGCAGGGCCGGGTCCTTGATGGAGCGGGCCATGTTGCGCTTGGCCAACTGCTCGATCAGGCCGAGCTCGTTGGGGCGCTTGGTGAACGCCTGGACCTGCAGCTCTCGGATGCCCCACAGCAGTCCACGGCGCAGTTGCGCGGTGAGGGGCAGGGCCCGGTGCAGGGAACGCTCGACGCCGCTGATGGCACGGTCGACGCGGGGCATGACCCATGGCGGGGTCCGCTGGAAGAGCGTGAGCCGCTCGACCTGCGGCTGGATGGACGGCACGATCTGGATGGCGGAGGCGCCGGTGCCGACCATCGCGACACGCTTGCCGCTCAGGTCGAAGTCGTGGTCCCAGCGGGCGGAGTGGAAGACCTTGCCGGGGAAGGAGTCGAGCCCCGGGATGTCCGGCATCTTCGGGTCGGACAGCGGCCCGGTGGCGGAGACGACGAGGTCGGCCGAGAGACTCCCCGCGCTGGTCTCGATGTCCCAGCACAGCCGCTCGGCGTTCCAGGTCATCCGCTGCACCTCCGAGTTGAAGCGGATGTGCGGCCGCAGCCGGAAGACGTCGGTGACGTGCTCCAGGTAGGCGCGGATGTGCTGCTGGCCGGAGAAGGTGCGCGGCCAGTCGGGGTTGGGCGCGAAGGAGAAGGAGTACAGATGGGACGGCACGTCACACGCACACCCCGGATAGCTGTTGTCCCGCCACGTGCCGCCGACGCTGTCGGCCCGCTCCAGGACGACGAAGTCGGTGACGCCCTCGCGCCGCAGCCGTACGGCGGCCCCCAGCCCGCCGAACCCGGACCCGACCACCGCGACCCGCACATGTTCGCGTTCGGCCATGCCTGTGCCTCCCTGCTTCCACCCGGAACCCGGAACCATGCCAGTGAACACTGGCACAATGGGGAGAGTAGAGGAGGTCCGTACCGACCGGTAGGGGTCGGATCGAGGAAAGTTACCGCCGGTACGAATTAAGGTTCCCGGGTGACCGAGAAGCGTGAATACCGCATGGAGGAACTGGCCCGCCTGGCCGGCATCACGGTGCGCACCCTGCGCTTCTACCGCGAACGCAAACTGATCCCGCCACCCCGCCGCGAGGGCCGCATCGCCTGGTACGACGACCAGCACCTGGCCCGCCTGCGCACGATCTCGGCACTGCTGGAACGCGGCCACACCCTGAACGGCATCGCGGAACTCGCCGACGCCCTCGACCACGGCCGTGACGTCGCCGACCTCCTCGGCGCCGCCCCCACGGAGGAGGAGCCGGTCCGCCTCACCCCCGAGGAACTCGCCGCCCGCTTCGAGGGCCAGGTCACCCCGGAGAACCTCGCCGCCGCCCTGGACCTCGGCTACCTCGGCACCGACGGCGGCGAGATCGTCCACATCAGCCGCCGTCTCCTGGACGTCTCCTCGGCCCTGGTCCGCGAGGGCATCCCCCTCGCCGAGGTACTGGCCGCGGGCAAGCAGGTTCGCGAACACGTCGACGACCTCGCGGAGATGTTCGCCGAACTGGTCCTCCGCCACGCCCGCGAGGACGACCTCCAGCGCCTGCGGCCGCTCGCGCGGAGTGTGGTGGAGGCGGAGCTGTCCTTGGCGCTGGACCGGCGGCTGCGCAAGCGGGACTGACCGCGCGCCCTACGTATTGAGCCCGCTCTCCGGCTGGGCGAACAGCGCCCGCGCATTGTCGTTGAGCTGGGCGAAGCCCTCCACCATCTGCGCGGCGACCCGCCATTCTGAGGGCCGCTGCCCGGGCTGGAACTCCCAGTGGTGAAAGGCGAGCCCTGTGAACTCCTCGCTCACCGCCGCCGCGGGCTGCCGCCGCCGCAGAAAGAACCGGAGCCGGGTCCTGGCACCCCACCGCCCGCCGGGCAACGGGTCCGGGTCGGAGATCTGCTGGATCTCATGGGACTCGTCGAAGAACTCCGAGCGAGCCCGGAGGAACTTGCGCAGCCCGTCGCCACCTTCCCAGACATGGCCGTCCACGAACCCGGTACGAAAATCCGGGGTCAGGACCTCGTCCAGCATCACCTCGGCCGACGCGTGCGCCTGCAGGGCGACGAAGTACCGCTCGATGGTGTCCATCATCACTGGCGCCAACAGGGCTTCCGGCATGGTCAACCTCCGTGCGTCGACGGCGGCCGGCAGATCGTTTTCATGCTAGCGGTCGAAGACGACAGTCACCGGCGCATGATCCGACCAGCGCTCGGCGTGGCTGGCCGCCCGCTCGACATACGCCTTGACCGCACGGTCCGCGAGCCCCGGGGTGGCCACCTGGTAGTCGATGCGCCATCCCGTGTCGTTGTCGAAAGCCCGCCCGCGGTACGACCACCACGAGTACGGCCCCTCCACGTCCGGGTGCAGCGCCCGTACGACGTCGACGTAGCCGCCCGCGCCCGGGGCGAACACCTCGGTCAGCCACTCCCGCTCCTCCGGCAGGAAACCGGAGTTCTTGGTGTTGCCGCGCCAGTTCTTCAGGTCGGCCTGCTGGTGGGCGATGTTCCAGTCGCCGCAGACCAGGACCTCGCGGCCGTCGGCGGCGGCGCGCTCACGCAGGGACTTCAGGTAGGCGAGGAACTCGCCCATGAAGCGGACTTTCTCGTCCTGCCGCTCCGTGCCCACCTCGCCGGACGGAAGGTAGAGCGAAGCGACCGTCACACCCGGCAGGTCGGCCTCGACGTAACGCCCGCTGCCGTCGAACTCACTCGACCCGAAGCCGACCTGGATCCGGTCGGGCTCGCGGCGGGTGTAGAGGGAGACGCCGGCGCGGCCCTTGGCGGCGGCGGGCGCGTGCACGACGTGCCAGCCGTCGGGGGTGCGGACGGACTCGGGCAGCTGCTGCGGCTCCGCGCGCACCTCCTGAAGGCACAGCACATCGGCCTCGGTGCCGGCGAGCCACTCGACGAAGCCCTTCTTCGCGGCGGCCCGCAGCCCGTTCACATTCACAGAGGTCACAGTGAGCACTCGGGCACCCTACCGGCACACTGGACGGTGTCCGATTCTGGAAACTCTTGACCTTGAATTGATATACGGTATCTAGCATGTATATACACCCCGTCCCCTTCGACCACCCTGACGCCGTCAAGCTCAGCGATCAGGTGCAGGCCGAGTACGGCGTCCGCTATGGCGACGCCGGCGACGCCACACCCCTGGACACGGCGGACTTCAGGCCGCCGAACGGCCTCTACCTGATCGCGTACGACGCGCTCGGCACCCCCGTCGCGTCCGGCGGCTGGCGGTCACAGGACGAGAACGGCGAGGGCAACGAGGACGGGGACGCCGAGCTCAAGCGGATGTACGTCATCGAGCAGATGCGCGGGCGAGGCCTGGCGAGACGCGTCCTGGCCGCACTGGAGGAGGACGCGCGGGCGGCGGGCCGTACGCGCATGGTGCTGGAGACCGGGACGAAGCAGCCGGAGGCGGTGGCGCTGTACACGTCCAGCGGCTACGAGCCGTGCGGGAAGTTCGGCTACTACCGCTTCCACGAGCTGAGCCTGTGTTACGCGAAGGCGCTGTGAGCGCTCAGTTGCGTGCGGCGTTGACGCGGTAGAGGTCCCGCACGCAGAGGTTGAGGACGGTGGCGGCGACGACCAGCCCGGCGCACGCCAGCAGCACCGTCCGGTTGCCCCAGCTGCCGGAGGCGAGCGCGGTGAGCAGATAGCCGAGCGGAATGGCCAGCCGCTCCCCGACGCTGTTGAACGCGCTCATACGTCCCAACTCGCCCTGCGGAACGTGCTGCTGGAAAGCGGTCGTCCACGCGACGATCGCCACGTCCAGCGCGACCCCCGCGAGCAGGGTGGCCAACAGCAGCCAGGGCAGGGGCAGTCCCCACGCCATGACGAGCAACGGCCCGGCGAGCGGTGCACCTGCCACGACCGCCACGACCATCAGCCGGTACGGCCGCCAGCGCAGGCACACCACGGTCCCGACCAGCAGCCCCGCGGAGAACGCGGCCGCCACGAGCCCCCAGTCACGCGCGCCCGCGTACTGTTCCGCCGCGACGACCGGCCCCAGCAACTGGAAGCCGGCCAGCCAGGCGGCGACGAGGACGGCCCCGGCGACCGTGTAGGTCCACAGCCAGGTCCGCGACCGGAAGCCGGTCCAGCCCTGCCGCAGGTCACTCAGTGCACTGGTCGCGGTGACGGGCGCGTCCAGGCGCAGCCCGAGCAGCAGGACGGCGGCCACGGCGAAGGTGAGCGCGTCCCAGGCCAGCGCCCAGGCCGGGCCGCTGACCGCGACGACGACTCCGCCGATGGCCGGCCCGAGCACTTTGACGGCGTTGCTCGGCAGCCTGAGCAGAGCGTTGGCCTGCTGCAACTGCTCCGCCGGCACGATCTGGGGCACGGCGCCCTGGGTGGCGGGCACGGTGAAGGCCATGGCCGTCCCCGAGACGAAACCGCAGACCGCGATGGATGTGGTCGTCGCCTGGCCGAAGGCGACGGTCACGGCGAGCGCCCCCTGAGCGGCGGCGGCCAGCAGATTGCCGAGGAAGAGCAGCCTGCTCCGGGAGACCCGGTCCGCGAGCACTCCGCCCACGAGAAGGAAGAGGACGGTGGGGACGGTGTTCGTGGCGAGCACCACACCGAGGTCCCCGGCTCCACCGCCCTGCTCGATCACGGAGTAGGCGAGCGCGAGAGGCGCCATCGCGGATCCGGTGGCCGAGATGAGACTGGCGGTCACGAACCGCCGGAAGCGCGCGTTCCGCAAGGGCGCCACGCGCCTGGCCGGTAACTCCGCGGTGGCCTTCTGCACAGTCCCCCTCAAGACGTGACCCCTTGGGAACAACAAAGATCCCGCCCGATCAACCGATCGGACGGGATCTTTCAACTGCCCAGGTTTCCCTGGAAAGTTGTTGCGGTGGACCTGAGGGGATTTGAACCCCTGGCCCCCTCGATGCGAACGAGGTGCGCTACCGGACTGCGCCACAGGCCCTTGCAACGAGTGAAACTTTAGCACCCCGATCGGCCTGCTTGGAAATCCGTTCCCTGGCCGGACGAGGGGTGGCTACTCGTTCGCGGCTCGTGGCCGCTCGCCGTCCTCGAACTGGTCGAACAGCGGCGTACGGCCCCGCTCACGCGCCCGGCGGGCGGAGGCGGCCCGGCGGGCGTCGCTACGACCGCCCCCCTCGGCCTTCTCCTCCTCGGGACCCGCGTCGCCCGGCTCGGCGCCCCGCGCGGACCCGTCCGCGGCCTCGGCGCCCGCCTCCCGGTCCCGGCCGACGGGGCTCGACCGTGCCGAGCTCCAGGCGTCCGGCGCGCCGAGGTCCACGTCGGAGGTGGCCCGAGGCGCGACCGGCGCGGTCACGTACGTCGGCAGGGGCACCGGCACCGGGTCCCAGCTGTCACCGTGGCCGGGCCTGCGCTGCCGCTCGCGCTGCTGGTCGACCCACTCGGCGTGGTCGGTCTGCTCGACGAGGGCGCGCCGGTCCGCGGCGAGCGCGGAGAGCCCGGGGTCGGTACCTGGTTCGGGCCCCTCGTCGGACTCGTCGAGGCCGGCACCGGCGTCGGCGGGGCCGCGGCGGCGCGACTGGCGCGCATGCTCGCGCAGCCGCTGCGCGGCGACCTCGGCGCGGCGCCGGTCCATCTGGTAGGCGAAGCGGCGGCGCTCCTGGGAGCGCAGATACGCGATGTACCCGCTGAGCATGACGGCGGGAACGCCGGGTGCCCACAGGAACGCGAGCCCGCCGACCGCGGCGACGATCGCGCCGAGGGTGAAGGCGAGGAAGAGGACGACGGTGGTACGCCGGCGGCGCGCGAGCACCTTCAAGCGCCGGGCGCGCGCTGCTGCCGCCTCCTCCGAGGCCGAGGGCGCCCGCCGGGCGGCGGGTACTCGCTTGCGTGCCTTGGGGCCGGAGCCCGCTTCGGCCGTGGGCGCGCCCGCGCGCTCGGGGGCCTGTCTGGACCCGTGTTCGGGTGCCGGTTTGCCCGCCGGTTCTCGCGAGGATTCCCGCGCCGGCTCCTGGCGCCCCGGTGCCTGCGCCTGTACCGCAGCCTGGGTCTGCGGACGGGTCGGAGGCATGGCGAAGGCCCGGACGTCCACCGACTCGGTGACGTCGCCCGGGTCATCGGCGCTGGGCTCCCCCTCCTCGGTGGAGCGCGCGCGCAGGTCCTTGGCGTACCGGCGCTCCATCCCCGCCCGTCCGGACAGCAACCGGATGGCGGTGCTGAAGCGTTCCGTCGGACGGGCCTCGTTCAGCTCGTCCTGCCTACGGAGCCACATCGGCACCAAGTAGGCGGCCCAGGCCCCGACAATGACTGCGTAGATGAGGCCGCTGCTGCTCACGTCTCACACGGTAGAGGGGTTTGCGTGAGGCCATCCGCCAATTGAGCCGGTGTGTCGCACGATCTGGCTGATATTTCGAACTTTTTTTGTGACCGATGCGATCAGCAGCCCGCCGAGGCGCGAATTTAATGCCCTGAGCCGGTCATCCGGCGATCAATTTCGAACACTTATTCAATTTCCGGGCCAGGCGGGATTCCCTCGGCTGTTCTGGCGGGTGTCCTGCGGGTTCGACTGTGATGTCTTCTGCGAGCGCGCCCGTTGCCAGCGGCCGAGCAACCCTTCCGGCACCTCTTCGGCCGTGAGCGCGAAGACGAGATGGTCGCGCCAGGCTCCGTCGATGTGGAGATATCGCGGACGCAGCCCCTCCTCGCGGAATCCGAGTTTCTCCACGACCCGGCGGCTGGGCGCGTTCTCGGGGCGAATGCAGACCTCGATGCGGTGCAGACCAACGGTGCGGAAACAGTGATCCACCGCGAGTGCCACCGCGGTCGGCATCACACCGCGGCCCGCCACCGCCTCGTCCACCCAGTAGCCGACGTGTCCCGAGCACATCGAGCCCCAGGTGATCCCGGCGACGGTCAACTGCCCGACCAGCCGCCCCTGGTACTCGATGACGAACGGCAGCATCCGGCCCGAGTGCGCCTCGGACCGCAGATGCCGGACCATCTGGCGGTAGGTCGGCCGGTGCGTGATCGGTCCGCTGGGCGTGGGTGGCGGAATGGTCGCCTCCCAGGGCCGCAGCCAGTCCCGGTTGCGCCGGTTGACCTCGCGCCAGGCCCGTTGGTCGCGCATCTTTATCGGCCTCAGGACGACATCGCCGTCCCTCAGCACGACGGGCCAGGATGGGCTGTTCAGCTCGCACCCCCGCTGCTGGGTCTGGGGTGGTCGCCGCCGCGGATCTGGTCGACGGCGTGGGTCAGCAGGGGCTCCAGGACGGCCAGCCCGTCCTTCACCCCGCCGCTGGAGCCGGGCAGGTTGATGATCAGCGTGTGCCCGGCGACTCCGGTGAGCCCCCGGGACAGCGCCGCCGTGGGCACCTTGTCCCGTCCGAAGGCCCTGATCGCCTCGGCGATGCCCGGCACCTCGAAGTCGAGGAGGGCACGGGTCGCCTCGGGGGTGCGGTCGGTCGGCGAGATGCCGGTGCCGCCGGTGGTCACGATGACGTCGTACCCGGCATCGACTCCGGCGCGCAGGGCTGCCTCCACGGGGTCGCCGTCGGGGACGACCTGGGGTCCGTCCACCGCGAAGCCGAAGCGCTTGAGGCCGTCGGCGATCAGCGGGCCGCCCTTGTCCTCGTAGACCCCGGCGGCGGCCCGGTTGGAGGCGGTGACGACCAGCGCGGCGTAGGGCGCCACCAGCGCGCCACCCACCGAGGCATCGAGAGTCATGCCCGGCTCCAGTCGCCCGACTTGCCGCCCGTCTTCTCCTCCACCCGTACGTCCGTGATGACCGCTCCCTTGTCGACCGCCTTCACCATGTCGATCACGGTGAGCGCGGCGACGGAGACCGCGGTGAGGGCCTCCATCTCGACGCCCGTGCGGTCCGTCGTCTTCACGGTGGCCAGGATCTCCACCGCGTCGTCCGCGACCGACAGATCCAGTTTCACACCGGACACCGACAACGGGTGGCACAGCGGGATCAGGTCCGGTGTGCGCTTGGCGCCCATGATGCCCGCGATACGCGCGGTGGCCAGGGCGTCGCCCTTGGGTACCCCCTCGCCGCGCAGCAGCTCCACCACGCGGGGCGAGACGAGGACGCGTCCGCTGGCGCGGGCGGTACGCGCGGTCACGTCCTTCTCGGAGACGTCGACCATGCGGGCCGCGCCCGCCTCGTCGATGTGCGTCAGCCGCTCCTGCGTGGGTCGGTCGTGCTCATGGGGTCCGGGGGTCTCCCCCCGGGAAGGCACAGTCATGATCGTGTGGCGCTCCCGGTCCGGGCCCGTCGCGGTGCGGCGCGCGGACCTGCTGTGCGCGACACGGTATCGCGGGCCAGGGCCCCTCAGCGGAGCAGGACCACCTCGACCTCGGCGCCGGACTCGACGCTCTCCACGTCCTCCGGGACGACGATCAGCGCGTCGGCGTGTGCGAGGGCGGCGATCAGATGTGATCCGGCGCCGCCGACCGGCCGCACCTCGCCGTCGGTGTACGTCCCGCGCAGGAACTGCCTGCGTCCCTTGGGCGAGCTCAACGCCTTGTCGGCAGCGAGGGTCGCCGTCATCCGCGGCCGGTGGACGTCCTCCAGGCCCATCAGGGTGCGGATCGCGGGGCGCACGAACAGCTCGAAGGAGACGTACGACGACACCGGGTTGCCCGGGAGCGCGAGCAGCGGGGTGTGGTCGGGGCCGATGGAGCCGAAGCCCTGGGGCTTGCCGGGCTGCATGGCGAGCTTGCGGAAGTCGATGCCGCTGCCGGCCTCGTCCTCGTCGCCGACGTGCGACAGCGCCTCCTTGACGACGTCGTACGCCCCGACGCTCACGCCGCCGGTGGTGACCATGAGGTCGGCGCGCACGAGCTGGTCCTCGACGGTGGACCGCAGGGTCTCGGCGTCGTCGGCGACGGCACCCACGCGGTAGGCGATGGCGCCGGCGTCACGGGCCGCGGCGGTGAGGGTGAAGCTGTTGGAGTCGTAGATCTGGCCGTGGCCCAGGTCCTCGTCGGGCTGGACGAGTTCGCTGCCGGTGGACATGACGACCACGCGCGGGCGTGGGCGCACGCGCACCGTGCCGCGTCCGATCGCGGCGAGCAGGGCGATCTGGGGCGGCCCGAGGACCGTGCCCGCCTCGAGGGCACGGTCACCCGCCTTCACGTCGCTGCCCTTGGCGCGCACATGCGCGCGTGCCTCGGCCGGCCGGTGGATCTGCACCTGGCCACGGGCGCCGTCGGGGGCCAGGCTGCGGGCGCGCATCCCGGTCACCGGGCCCTCACCGAGGCCGCCGTCGGTCCACTCCACGGGAACGACCGTCTCGGCGCCGGGCGGCAGCGGGGCGCCGGTCATGATGCGGGCGGCCTGGCCGGGGCCCACCTGGAGCAGGTCGGCCTGGCCCGCCGCGACGTCCCCGACGACCTCGAGGACCGCCGGGAACTCCTCGCTCGCGCCCGCGACATCCGCGACCCGCACCGCGTACCCGTCCATGGAGCTGTTGTCGAACGGCGGCAGGGAGACCGGCACCGTGACGTCGTCGACCAGGACACAGCCCTGGGCGTCGAGCAGTTGCAGCTCGATGGGTTCCAGGGGGCGGACGGTCGCGAGGATGTCCTCCAAGTGTTCGTCCACCGACCAGAGGTGGTCCTGGTCGGCGGGGCGGGGCGCGGCGGCGGTGCTCAACTCGCTACATCTCCTCGGCTACGTAACTGCGAAGCCAGGTCCGGAAGTCCGGGCCCAGGTCTTCACGTTCGCACGCGAGTCGGACAATGGCACGCAGGTAGTCGCCACGGTCTCCGGTGTCATAGCGGCGGCCCTTGAAGACGACGCCGTGCACCGGGCCGCCGACCTTCTCGTCCTGCGAGAGCTGCTGCAGGGCATCGGTGAGCTGGATCTCACCGCCACGACCGGGCTCGGTCTGGCGCAATATGTCGAAGATGGCCGGGTCGAGCACGTAGCGGCCGATGATCGCGTAGTTCGACGGGGCGTCCGCGGCGGCCGGCTTCTCGACGAGGTCGTGCACCTTGACCACGTCGCCGTCCTCGGTCGGGTCCACGGCCGCACAGCCGTAGAGGTGGATCTGCTCCGGCGCGACCTCCATCAGCGCGATGACGCTGCCGCCGTGCTGCTCCTGCACCTCGACCATCCGCTTGAGCAGCGGGTCGCGCGGGTCGATCAGGTCGTCGCCGAGGAGGACGGCGAAGGGCTCGTGGCCGACGTGCGGGGCGGCGCACAGGACGGCGTGGCCGAGGCCCTTGGGGTCGCCCTGGCGGACGTAGTGCATGGTCGCGAGGTCGCTGGACTCCTGCACCTTGGCGAGCCGGCCGGCGTCACCCTTCTTCTGAAGGGCGGATTCCAGCTCGTAGTTGCGGTCGAAGTGGTCCTCCAGCGGGCGCTTGTTGCGGCCCGTGATCATGAGGACGTCGTCGAGGCCTGCCGATGCGGCCTCTTCGACCACGTACTGGATCGCCGGCTTGTCGACGACCGGCAGCATCTCCTTGGGAGTGGCTTTGGTGGCCGGCAGGAAGCGGGTACCGAGGCCCGCTGCGGGGATGACAGCCTTGCTGATCCGAGGGTGCGACTGAGTCATGCCCGACACCATATCCGGTGCCTTTGCAGTGAATCTGAGGCTCCGGTTAATTCACTCTCATATGAGCGCATTAGGAAGGGTACGGGTGCGACCAGTGACTCACTCCGGACGTCCGGCCGACACTGACAAGCGAACGTTGCGGCGAGAGTTCATCTCGGTGAGAAGCAGGTTGACGGCCGATGACCTGCGGGAAACAGCGACCGCGCTGGCGGGTCGGGCGCTGGAACTGCCCGAGCTCGCGCACGCGCGCGTGGTGGCGGCGTATGTCTCCGTGGGGAGTGAACCCGGCACGCTCGCGCTGCTGGACGCGCTGCGCGCCCGGGGCGTGCGCGTCCTGCTCCCCGCCCTCCTGCCCGACAACGACCTCGACTGGGGTGCCTACTTCGGGGAGGACTCCCTCGCCCGCGTCCAACACGGCGGAAAGATGGCCCTCTTCGAGCCCGTCGGCGAACGCCTCGGCCCGGACGCCGTGACCGGCGCCGACGTCGTGCTGCTGCCGGGCCTCGCGGTGGACGCGCGAGGGATGCGTCTGGGACGCGGGGGCGGGTCGTACGACCGTGTCCTGGCCCGCATCGAGGGCGCGGGGGCGCATCCCGCGCGCGTGGTGCTGCTGTACGACTCCGAGGTCGTCGAGCACGTCCCCGCAGAGCCGCACGACCGTCCGGTGGACGCGGTGGTGACGCCGTCGGGGGTACGCAGGTTCCGCCAGGCCTGAGTCCCCGAGCCGGACATGCGAAGGGGCCCTCCACGCGTGCGTGGAGGGCCCCTTCGGCGTTCGCCTTCAGCTGTGTGCCGTCAGCGGCTCACGGCTTGAGCACCAGGGTGTCGCTCGTGCTCTCGTCGACGGCGTCGTCCGAGAAGGACCAGTCGAGCAGTTCACCGTCGGCCCACTTGTCCGTCTGGTCGGTGTAGTGGGCGTTGTAGGCGTGCCCCGAGGCGCCGGTGAGGTTGATCCACTTCGACTTGTCGAGGTCGCCGAGGTTGACCACCATCCGCATCGACGGCACCCAGACCACACCGTAACCGCCGGCCGCGTTCCAGCCGCTGGCGTTGACCGTGGCCTCGCCGCCACTGAGCTTCCAGGGACCGCGGTTGAGGGCGTACTGGAGGAACCCGGGGCCGTCGGTGCCGAGGGTCTGGTTCTTCAGGAACAGGCGGTGCAGCCGGCCCCAGCTCCACGTGTCGATGTCCTTGCCGAGCTTGGCGGTCAGCTCCCAGCGGGCGTCGATCATGGCGCGCTTGAAGAGGCCGTCACGGTCGGTGGCCGCGGGACGGGTGCCGTTCTTCGGCGTCGTCCACCAGTCGCTCTTCTCGTCGTCCAGGAGGCTGCGCACGACCTCGAACCAGCGGTCGCCGCCGTCCGGCTGCGCCTGGTCGGCGTCGCGCTCACCGCACTCGCGGACCTTCTCCGTGTCGTCCGCGGGGCCGGTGGTGTTGACCGGGTCGATCCACAGGCACTGGCCCTTGACCCGCAGCTCCTTGGGCAGCTTGTTGCCGAAGGCAAGCTTGAGGATGTTGCGCCAGACCGAGTTGAAGTAGGCGGCGGCCGCCGAGTCGGCGTCCTGGGTGTAGTCCCAGCCCTCCAGGAGTTCCTGTGCCTCCCGGACGTCGTCCGCGTCCCGGACCGTCTTGTCGTCGATGTCGATCTTCAGCAGCTTGGGCACCAGCAGCTTGGCGATCTCACTGCTGTTGTCGAGCTGCATCTGGCGCATGTCGTCGGTGGAGATCTTGCCGCCGTCGTCGATCTTCGACTGGATCAGATCGGTGATGCGCTGGCTGCGGGCGCCGTAGCCCCAGTCCGTGGTGAGCGTGTAGGGGTACTTGGCCTTGTCGACCACCGCCTGGTTGGCGGTGACGATGTAGCCGCGGGACGGGTTGTACTCGTACGGCAGCTCGCCGTCGTCGATGTAGCCGGTCCAGCGGGACTTGGAGTCCCAGCCGGGCGCCGGGACGGAACCGTCGTAGCCCTGCGCGCGCGTGGGGATCCTGCCGGGGAGCGTGTAGCCGATGTTGTCCTCGGTGTCGGCGTAGATCAGGTTCTGCGAGGGCACGTCGAACAGGGCGCCCGCGGCGCGGAAGTCGGTCCAGTTCTTCGCCTTGTCCATGGCGAAGACGGCGTCCATGGTGGTGCCCGCCTGGAGCGCGGTCCAGCGCAGCGAAACGCCGTAACCGTCGCCGCGGTCGGGGGCGGCGGTGTCGACGGTGGCCTTCTTGCCGGCCTTCACCAGCTCGCTGCTGCGGTCGGACAGCAGCGGTCCGTTGCCGGTCTCGCGGACGACGATCTTCTTGGGGGAACCGCCGGCGACCTTGATGGTCTCCTCGCGCGTGGTGAAGGGGCGCGTCTTGCCGTCGTACAGGTAGCCGTCGCCGGAGAGCTTCTCCAGGTAGAGGTCGGTGACGTCGACGCCGGAGTTCGTCATCCCCCAGGCGATGTTCTTGTTGTGGCCGATGACCACGCCGGGCATGCCCGCGAAGGTGTAGCCGCTGACGTCGTACTGGCACTTGCTGGAGACCGAGCGGCAGTGCAGGCCCATCTGGTACCAGACGGACGGCAGCGAGGCCGACAGGTGCGGGTCGTTGGCCAGCAGCGGCTTGCCGGTGATGGTGTGCTTCCCGCCGACCACCCAGGAGTTGGATCCGATGCCGTTGCCGTTCACGCCGACGGCGGTCGGCAGGTCGTCGAGGACGTCCTGGAGCCCCGACAGCTGACTCTGCAGGCCGGCGCCCTCCGAGCCGGCGGCCGTTCCCGTGCCGCTCGTGGAACTGTCGGCGGAGGAACCCGCGGTGGACGTGGAGCCCTGCTCGAAGGTCTTGGTGACCTCGTCGTACTGGCCCGCCTGGACGATCGTCTTGTTGCGGCCGTAGGGGTAGTCCGGGTACAGGTCCTGGATCTCCTTGGGGCCCAGGCGGCTGGTCATCAGGGCGCGGTCGATCTCGTCCTGCATGTTGCCGCGCAGGTCCCAGGCCATCGCCTTCAGCCAGGCGATCGAGTCGACCGGGGTCCACTTCTGCGGCTTGTAGTCGTTGGCGAACCCGAGGGCCGCGTACTCCAGGGAGATGTCCTTGTTGCCCTTGCCGTCCAGGTAGGCGTTGACTCCCTTGGCGTACGCCTGGAGGTACTTCTTGGTGGAGTCGGACAGCGTCTTCTCGTACTCCTGCTCGGCCACGCGGTTCCAGCCCAGGGTGCGCAGGAACTCGTCGTTGTCGACCTGGCTCTTGCCGAACATCTCCGACAGACGCCCGGAGGTCATGTGGCGGCGCACGTCCATCTCGTAGAACCGGTCCTGCGCCTGGACGAAGCCCTGTGCCATGAACAGGTCCTCGTCGGAGGAGGCGTAGATCTGCGGGATGCCGTAGCCGTCGCGCTTCACATCGACGGGCCCGGACAGCCCGTCGAGCGTTATCGACCCCTTGGTCTGCGGGAAGGAGGCGCGCACGGTGCTGATGGACCAGTACGCCCCGCCGGTGACGCCCGCCACGACGGCCAGGACCAGCACGATGACGATCAGGCGGCCTCTGCGCCCCTTCTTCCTGCCGGACTTGCCGGGCTGCTGACCCGTGGAGGCGGTGGTGTTGGGGGGCATCGCTGTCCTTGCTGTCCTAACGCGAGCGGCAGGCGGTCCTGGAGTGCTGGAGCAACCATAGGCGCAGGGCCCACTCCACCTTGACGCGGAGTGGGCAACCAGCGCGGACGGACGTTCGATCATGCCTGCCCGAGTGTCAAGAAATCGTCAAGAGTTAGGTAAGGTAACGAAGTAGTTGGGTGCGGAGAACCGCCACTTCGTGTCCTATGTACGTGAGCCCGCGCGCGCGTGCGTGCGGGCCAGGGAAGGGAACGGCCGCTGACTGTCCACGACCTCAACCAGCTCCTGCTCGTCTGCTCGCTCGTCCTGCTCGTCGCCGTCGCCGCGGTCCGGATCTCCTCGCGCAGCGGGCTCCCCAGCCTGCTCGTATACCTGGGGATCGGCGTCCTCATGGGCCAGGACGGGATCGGCGGCATCAGCTTCAACGACGCCGAGCTGACCCAGGTCATCGGGTACGCGGCGCTGGTCGTGATCCTGGCCGAAGGCGGTCTGGGCACGAAGTGGAAAGAGATCAAGCCGGCGCTTCCGGCCGCCACCGCCCTGGCACTGGCCGGGGTCTCGGTGAGCGTCGGGGTCACCGCGGCGGCGGCGCACTATCTGATCGGGCTGGAGTGGCGGCAGGCGCTGATCATCGGGGCGGTCGTCTCCTCGACCGACGCCGCCGCGGTCTTCTCGGTGCTCCGGCGGATTCCCCTGCCCTCGCGCGTGACCGGCACCCTGGAGGCCGAGTCCGGCTTCAACGACGCCCCCGTGGTCATCCTGGTGGTCGCCTTCTCCACGCACGGTCCGATCGAGCACTCGTACGTGCTGCTGGGCGAGATACTGCTGGAGCTGGCCATCGGCGCCGCCATCGGCCTCGCGGTGGGCTGGCTGGGTTCCTGGGGCCTGCGGCACGTGGCGCTGCCCGCCTCCGGTCTCTACCCGATCGCCGTCATGGCCATCGCCGTCGCCGCCTACGCCGCGGGCGCCATGGCGCACGGCAGCGGCTTCCTGGCCGTGTACCTCGCCTCGATGGTGATGGGCAACGCCAAGCTGCCGCACTGGCCCGCCACGCGCGGGTTCGCCGACGGGGTCGGCTGGATCGCGCAGATCGGCATGTTCGTCCTGCTCGGGCTCCTGGTCACCCCGCACGAGCTGGGCGACGACATCCTGCCCGCGCTCGTCATCGGGCTGGCGCTGACCATGGTGGCCCGCCCGCTGAGCGTCGTCCTGTGCCTGACGCCCTTCGGCGTCGCCTGGCGGGAGCAGGCCCTGATGTCCTGGGCCGGGCTGCGCGGCGCCGTGCCCATCATCCTGGCGACGATCCCCATGGTCGGCGGCGTCGAGGACAGTCGCCGCATCTTCAACATCGTCTTCGTCCTGGTCGTCGTCTACACCCTGGTCCAGGGTCCGACCCTGCCCTGGCTGGCCCGCAAACTGCATCTGAGCCGGGGACCCGGGGCCGACGACCTCGGCATCGAGTCGGCGCCGCTGGAGCGACTGCGCGGGCACCTGCTGTCCTTCGTGATCCCCGACGGCTCGAAGATGCACGGCGTCGAGATCAACGAGCTGCGGCTGCCCGCCGGAGCCGCCGTCACGCTCGTCGTCCGCGAGGGAAAATCGTTCGTTCCGCTGCCGACCACGGTGCTGCGGCACGGGGACGAACTGCTCGTCGTCGCCACGGACCCGGTACGGGACGCCGCCGAGCGCCGACTGCGCGCCGTGGGCGCCGGGGGCAAGCTGGCCGGGTGGCTGGGGACGAACGGGACGCCCTGAGAGGGCGACCTGAGGGAAGGCCGGAGATACCCTGCCCAATCGCAGGTGGAGCGCTACGTAGTGCTCATTTTCACAGGATCAACGGCCGCTTTCCCCTGTACTATGCAGGAGCACCCAGATCGAACCAACTCTGCCTGACGCAGAGCTGGCGCGACCGTATGGCGGCCGGGACGTCCCTCCTCACATGGGCGCCGGTATCTACCGCAGTTCCGCGCAAGAGGACAGCTCTCGGCGCCGCCCCCGACCCGTAGGGGCCGCGCTACCAGGCGGCAGAAAGGCACGGGCCGTGGCATCCACGGTCACCACCGAGCCGTCGAAGGACGCGCCGGCCTCCTCCCGCCCGGGATACGGACAGCTGCTGCGCACCCGCGGCGCCTGGACGTTCCTGCTCCCCGGCTTCGCGGCACGCCAGCCCTTCGCGATGCTGACCATCTCCATCGTGCTGCTCGTGCAGCACACCACGGGTTCCTACGGTGCGGCGGGCGCCGTCGCCGCCGTCACCGGTGTCTCCATGGCGCTGTTCGCGCCCTACAGCGGCCGCCTCGCCGACCGCTACGGCCAGCGCGCCGTCCTGGTCCCCGGCGTCCTGCTGCACACCCTGTCCGGTCTGACCCTGACGACGCTCGCCCTGACCGACGCGCCCCTGTGGGCCCTGTTCGTCGCCGCCGTGCCCACCGGCGCCTCGGTGCCGCAGGTCGGGCCCATGGTGCGGGCCCGCTGGGGCGTGAAGCTCCAGGGCTCCCCGCTGATGACGACGGCCGCCGCCTTCGAGTCGGTCACCGACGAGCTGACCTTCGTCGTCGGCCCGCTGCTGGCCACCGCCCTGTGCACCGCCGTCGACCCGGCCGCGGGCCTGATCACGGAGGCCTCGCTCACGCTGCTCGGCGGTCTGCTGTTCGCCGCGCAGAAGAGCACGCAGCCCTCGGTCGCCAGCGTCGGGCACACGCGCGTGGAGCACGCTTCCGCGCTGCGCATCCCCGGCGTGCGCGTACTGATCGTGACCTTCCTCGGCATCGGCTCCGTCTTCGGCGGCATGCAGGTCTCGCTGGCCGCCTTCTCCGAGTCGATCGGCGAGCCCGGCCTGAACGGCGTCCTGTACGGCACCTTCGCCGCGGGCAACATGCTCTCCGGCATCGCCTGCGGAGCCATCGCGTGGAAGGTGGCCCCGCAGCGCCGCCTCCTCGTCGGATACGCCGCCCTCGCGCTGACCGCGTCCGGCCTGTGGGCCGCACACTCGGTGCTCGTCCTGGCCGGCCTCGGTCTGCTCGTCGGCATGTGCATCGCGCCCGCGCTGATCACCGGCTACACGCTGGTCGAGAGCCTGGTCCCGGCCGGCGCCCGCACCGAGGCCTTCACCTGGCTCACGGGTGCGGTCGCGCTCGGCCAGGCCGCCGCCGTCACCGTCGCAGGTCAGCTGGAGGACCGCTTCTGGGGCGGCGCCGGGTTCCTGGTGCCGATGGGCGGCACGCTCCTCGCCCTCGCGACCCTGGTGGCGCTGCGCTCGCGGCTGGAGACACGGTCCGGCAGCCGGACGGTCGCACGTGGCGTGGGTCACCGCGTGCCGGTGGCAGTGGACTGAGCGGCTGGAATACGTCACTATGGACCGTCGTTAGCACTCATCGAGTGAGAGTGCCAGGAGGAAGACAGTGCCCACCTATCAGTACCAGTGCACCGAGTGCGGCGAGGGTCTCGAAGCGGTGCAGAAGTTCACCGACGACGCCCTGACCGAGTGCCCCAACTGCCAGGGCCGCCTCAAGAAGGTGTTCTCCGCGGTCGGCATCGTCTTCAAGGGCTCCGGCTTCTACCGGAACGACAGCCGCGGCTCCTCGTCGAGCAGCTCGCCGGCGTCGTCGAAGTCGTCGACGACCTCCTCGTCCGACTCGTCCTCGTCCTCCTCCTCGTCGTCTTCGTCCTCCTCGGACTCGAAGCCGTCGAGCGCCGGCACCTCCTCCAGCAGCTCCGCCGCGTAGGAGTCGTTCCTTACGGGACCCTGTCGTCATCCGGCGACGGGGTCCTCGGCATTTCCGGGTGCGGTTAGGGTGCGGGCATGGCGAACAAGGCGAACGTGGAACTCGGCGTGATCGGCGGCTCCGGCTTCTACTCGTTCCTCGACGACGTGACCGAGATACAGGTGGACACCCCGTACGGGCCGCCCAGCGACTCCCTCTTCCTGGGCGAGATCGCCGGTCGGCGGGTCGCCTTCCTGCCCCGGCACGGACGCGGCCACCATCTGCCGCCGCACCGGATCAACTACCGGGCCAACCTGTGGGCGCTGCGCTCGCTCGGCGCGCGCCAGGTGCTCGGCCCGTGCGCGGTGGGCGGGCTGCGGCCCGAGTACGGACCGGGCACGCTGCTGGTGCCGGACCAGCTGGTCGACCGTACGAAGTCCCGGGTGGGGACGTACTTCGACGGACTGCCGCTGCCCGACGGCGCCGTGCCGAACGTCGTACACGTCTCCCTGGCCGACCCCTACTGCCCCACCGGTCGCGCGGCCGCCCTGAAGGCGGCGCGGGGGCGGGACTGGGAGCCGGTGGACGGCGGCACTCTGGTCGTGGTCGAGGGCCCCCGCTTCTCGACCCGTGCCGAATCGCTGTGGCACCAGGCCCAGGGCTGGTCGGTGGTGGGGATGACCGGCCACCCCGAGGCGGCTCTCGCCCGTGAACTGGAGCTCTGCTACACCTCGTTGACGCTGGTCACCGACCTGGACGCGGGTGCCGAGACCGGCGAGGGCGTCTCGCACGACGAGGTGCTGCAGGTGTTCGCGGCGAACGTGGACCGGCTGCGGGGCGTGCTGTTCGACGCGGTGGCCGCGCTGCCGGCGAACGAGGCGCGGGACTGCCTGTGCACCAAGGCGCTGGGCGGGATGGATCCGGGGTTCGAGCTGCCGTAGGGCCCTGGAGAGGGCGGCGGAACCTTTCGTTCGGGTGAGGGAGTTCTCCACAACCGGCCGGTAGTCCACGGGCTCCGACGGGCGGCGGCGCGATGCCTCATCGTGGCCTGCAAGCCGTTCCGTCGTCGCAGGTGGTGGTCCTCATGTCCGTTGCTCCGTGGTCGTCCCCGTCCTCCCTCCCTTCCTCTCCCCCGTCGCCCTCCCCTTCTCCTTTCGCTTCCTCCCTTCTCGCTCCGCTCCCCCTGGGCGCGGACGCTCCGGCCACATGCGAGGTACCGCACTTCGCCCCCTTACGCGTGCGCGGCGGGGGGTATCGGCTGCGCCGACTCCTGCGTCACCGCAGGCGGGCCGTGGCGGCGGGGCTCGCCGTCACCGCGGCCGCACTCGTGGCGGCGGGTCCGCAGGAGGCCGACCGGGCACGCGGGCATCGGGTGGCGGACCCCGGTCGCCAGCACCGGGCCGTCGAGAGGGTGTCCGCGCCGGTACGGATCGCCGACGGAGCGACCGTGCGGCTGCTGCGACCCGGTGACCGGGTCGATGTGATCGCAGCGGAGGCGAGCGCGACGGGCGGGGAGGCTCAGGTGGTCGCGCGCGGGGCACGGGTATCGAGGGTGCCGGAGGTGCCCGAGCCGCTGGACGCCGCCGCCGAGAGCGGTGCGCTGGTCGTGCTGTCGGTACCGCGCTCCACCGCGGCACGCCTCGCGGGCGCGAGCGCTACGGCACGGCTGGCGGTGACGCTGTGCTGAGCCGGATCGTGCATGTCGTGCACATGGCACTGACCGCCCTGTCAAGTCCCTCGTTCAAGTGGCCTGATTGGACAGGATGGCGTAGCCCTGACGTAGGTTGCGGAGCTGTTCGTTCCACAACCTGCGTATGCGAGGAGAGACTCCGCGGTGAGCGAGAAGAAGGATCCGGGCCTCTGGGACGGCTTCAAGGCCTTCCTGATGCGCGGCAACGTCGTCGATCTGGCGGTCGCGGTGGTCATCGGCGCCGCGTTCACCAACATCGTCAACGCGGTGGTGAAGGGGATCATCAACCCGCTGGTCGGAGCGATCGGCACCAAGAACCTCGATCACTACAGCTCGTGCCTGAGCTCGACATGCGAGGGCGAGCAGGGCATCCAGATCCTGTGGGGGACCGTCCTCGGCGCGGCCCTCAGCTTCGTGATCACCGCTGCCGTCGTCTACTTCCTGATGGTCCTGCCCATGGCGAAGTACCTGGCCCGCGTGGAGGCCCGCCGCAAGGCGAAGGAGGGCACGCAGGAGATCATCGAGGTGACCGAGCTGGAGGTGCTCAAGGAGATCCGCGACGAGCTGGTCGCCCAGCGCGGCTCGGGGCACAACCAGCAGTAGGAGCTCAGATGTGGTGGGGCGGCTTCTCGTCGAGGAAGCGCTTCAGGTCGGCCGCGCTGTCGCCGCCGGTACCGGGCCGCTCGCCCCACCCACGGTCCGTGTCGTCCGAGGACGGCTGGTCCAGCGGGTCGTCGAAGACCAGCGCGGGCTTCGGCTCGCGCGGTTCGGAGGCGGCGGGGGCGGTGCTCATGCGTCCAGGGTACGGCCCGCGCGGCGATGACCCGCGCCCTCGCACACGGGTGATCCCTTACAGGAGAAATTCCCCGCTCCATCTGCTGTGCTTGTCCCCATGACGTCCAGTTCCACTCCCGCGTCGGGCTCCCCCCGCCCACCCGGACACCGCCGCCCGCTGCGCAGGCTCACCGCCCGTGGCCGGGGCGAGGAACACCGGGTCGCCACTCCGCTGGAGCTCTTCTTCGACCTGTGCTTCGCCGTGGCCATCGCCCAGGCGGGCATCCAGTTGGTGCACGCGGTCGCCGAGAGCCACGCGGGCCAGGGGATCCTCGACTACGCGATGATCTTCTTCGCCATCTGGTGGGCCTGGATGAACTTCACCTGGTTCGCCTCCGCCTACGACAACGACGACATCCTCTACCGGGTCGTCACCCTGATCCAGATCGCCGGTGTGCTGGTCCTGGCGGCCGGAATCTCCCGGGCGTTCGAGGACCACGAGTACCTCGCGGTGCTGCTGGGCTATGTGATCATGCGGCTGGCCCTCGTCGGGCAGTGGCTGCGGGTGGCCAGATCGAGTGAGGGCCCGGAGCGGACCATGGCCCTGCGGTACGCCGGCGGCGTACTGCTGTGCCAGATCGGCTGGGTGGGACTGGTGCTCCTGCCCGAGGGCGGCAGACCCTGGCTGTTCCTGACGATGGCGATCCTGGAGATGTGCGTGCCTCCGTTCGCGGAGCGGGACCACCCCACGTCCTGGCACCCGCATCACATCGCCGAGCGGTACGGGCTGTTCACGATCATCGTGCTCGGCGAGACCATCGCGGCGGCCACCGTGGCGGTGAAGACCGGCATCGACGAGAACGACGCGCTGGGCGATGTGCTGCCGATCGCCGCGGGCGGGCTGCTGATCATCTTCGCCGCCTGGTGGATCTACTTCGTGGTGCCGATCCACGGCCATCTGCGCTCCAACAGACAGGCGTTCCTGTGGGGCTACGGCCACTACGTGGTGTTCGCGTCGGCGGCCGCGATCGGCGCGGGGCTGGAGGTGGCGGTGGAGCAGACCGTGGGCAAGGCGCACATCTCGACGCTGGCCGCGTCGGCCGCGGTGACCCTGCCGACGGCGCTCTACCTCCTGACGGTCTGGCTGCTCCACTCGCGTTACTTCAAGGTGGGCATCGCCCAACAACTGGTACTGCCGACCACGGCGCTGCTGGTGATCTGCTGCACGTTCCTGGGCGATTGGGCGGTGCTCGTGGCCGGCATCGTCACGGCGCTGGCGGTGGTGACCGGGGAGACCCTGACGGCCACCAGGTCGGCCCGAGGCCGCGGGACGACGGCGGAGACACCGCTCACCTGACACATGGGGCCGGTCGGGCGCCGGCCCCCCCCAGCGGCCCCGTCCGGCCGGATCTCGCGGGACCGCACCGGTGGCTGCACGAGACTGGGCCCATGACAGTTGACGCACTGACAGATGTCGCCGGGCTCCGGGTGGGCCATGCCACGCGCACCGGCGACGGTTGGCTGACCGGCACCACGGTCGTCCTGGCGCCCGAGGGCGGGGCCGTCGCCGCCGTGGACGTACGCGGCGGCGGTCCCGGCACCAAGGAGACGGACGCCCTCGATCCGCGCAACCTCGTGCAGAAGGTCGAGGCGATCGTGCTGACCGGGGGCAGCGCGTACGGGCTGGACGCGGCGTCCGGGGTGATGGCCTGGTTGGAGGAACAGCGACGCGGAGTGCGGGTCGGGGTGGATCCGGCTCATGTCGTGCCGGTGGTGCCCGCCGCATGTGTCTTCGATCTCGGCCGGGGCGGCGACTTCCGGGCGAGGCCGGACGCGGCGACCGGCCGGGCGGCGGTCGAGGCGGCCGCGGCGAGCGACCCGGGCGATCCGGTACGGGAGGGATGCGTGGGCGCCGGCACGGGGGCGACGGTCGGGCCGGTGAAGGGCGGCATCGGCACCGCGAGCGTCGTCCTCGACTCGGGGATCACGGTGGCCGCGCTGGTGGTGGCCAACGCGGCGGGGTCGGCCGTGGATCCCGAAACCGGGGTTCTGTACGGGGAGTTGTTCCAGGGGCGCGTGGCCTACCCGGAGGAGAGCGTCCACGAGGCCGCGCGCCGGAGCCTCGCCGAGATCGCGGCGAAGAACGCCCCGCCCCCGCTCAACACCACGCTCGCCGTCGTCGCCACCGACGCGGACCTGACGAAGGCGCAGGCGCAGAAGCTGGCCGGCACGGCGCACGACGGCATCGCGCGGGCCGTACGGCCGGTGCATCTGCTCAACGACGGGGACACCGTGTTCGCGCTGGCCACCGGGGACCGCCCACTCGACGCCGGGCAGCCCCTCGCGCTGAACGAACTCCTCGCGGCGGGCGCGGACGCGTTGACGCGCGCGATCGTGCGGGCCGTGCGGGCGGCTGTGTCGGTGGACGGGCCGGGTGGATTGTGGCCGTCGTACGGGGAGTTGTACGGGGAAGGGTGACGAGGAGCAATAACGGGGAGCGGTGACGGGGGCCTCCCGTGCGGGCGCCGCGGGCGATTGTCCCGGTTGTGTCACGTGATGGCGTTCACGGCGCACGTTGGGAACCCGGCCCCGTGGCGGTGGCCTCTTCCACCGTGGAACGGAACGGATCCCGCAGATCGCATGAAGATGGAGTAACTCGTGACAACGCCGGACATAGCAGCGCGGCGCGCAGTGGGGGCCTGTGCCGCCCTGATGATCGGCGCTCTGACGCTCACCGCCTGCGGTGGGAGCGCCAACGCCGATCACGAGGACGGAAAGGGCGGCAATGGCTCGTCCAAGACTTCCGCAGCGCAGATCGCGATCTCGGCGAAGGACGGCTCGACGGGGGCGTCGATCAACTCGACCGGTGTGAAGGTCAGCGACGGCAAGCTGACCGAGGTGAAGATGACGGTGGCCGGGACCGACCAGGCCGTGCCGGGCTCCCTGGCCGCCGACGGGGTCAGCTGGAAGCCGAAGGAGCAGCTGGAGCGGGGGACGAAATACCAGATTTCGGCCACCGCGAAGGACGCCGACGGACGCAACGCCGCGGCCGACTCGACCTTCACGACGGTGTCCAAGGCCAACAGCTTCATCGGGACGTACACGCCCGACGACGGCACCACGGTCGGCGTCGGCATGCCGGTGTCGTTCAACTTCGACAAGGCGATCAGCAACAAGAAGGACGTCCAGTTGCACATCACCGTCACCTCCAGCAGCGGCCAGAAGGTGGTCGGGCACTGGTTCAACGAGCAGCGGCTCGACTTCCGGCCCGAGGAGTACTGGAAGGCCGGCTCCAAGGTCACGATGAAGATCGACCTGGACGGGGTCGAGGGCGCGAACGGTGTCCACGGGGTGCAGAAGAAGACGGTCACCTTCACCGTCGGGCGCTCGCAGGTCTCCACGGTCGACGTCAACACGCAGACGATGACGGTCGTGCGTGACGGCAAGACGGTCAAGTCGGTGCCGATCTCGGCGGGCAGCTCGGAGTTCTCCACCTACAACGGGCAGATGGTGATCTCCGAGAAGTACAAGAAGGTCCGCATGGACAGCCGCACGGTCGATCTCGCCAACGCGTACGACATCAAGGACGTTCCGAACGCGATGCGGCTGACGCAGTCGGGGACCTTCCTGCACGGCAACTACTGGTACAACCAGGGCAACCCGCCCTTCGGCCGCCAGGGCACCAGCCACGGCTGCGTGGGTCTGCAGGACATGAAGGGCGGGCAGGGGGACACCCCCGCCAAGTGGTTCTACGACAGCTCGATCCTCGGTGACGTGGTGATCGTCAAGAACTCCCCCGACAAGACCGTGACGCCGGACAACGGGCTCAACGGCTGGAACATGTCGTGGAACCAGTGGGTCGCGGGCAGCGCCGTGTGACCCACTGAAGTACCGTCCGAGCAGGGAATATTGACAGTTCGTCGGGCCGCGCGGGAACTTCTCGCGCGGCCCGCGCGTTTTACCGGACGTACGTTTTCTCGGTTCCCGGACATGATGTCCGACCGAGGGGCTACGGTATGCACCCACAAGGTGACATGCAGCAACGCCGGGAGAAACCTTGAGCGTTCCGTACGAGACGGCAGCGTACGAACCACCCGAGTCGCCGGAGTCTCCGGAGGAGCACCTCGCGCGACTCCTCGGCCGTGCCCTGAACTCGTTCGAGCTGCCCGACGAGACGATACGGCGACTCGACTGTGCGCTGGCTCACGACAGCTCGCTGCACTCCGCACACCACAGCGCGGGGCTGCATCGGGAGACGTACCGGCATACCTGGCTGCTCGCCGACGGGTCGGCGCTCACGCTCTGGGAGCTCGTCCACAACACCGCGCGGGGCCGGGCCCCGCAGCACGAGGTGTATGTCGACGAGGAGGAGCTGCGCGCCGCGACCGGGCGGCTGCCGCTGCCGCCGGACGCGCCGGACTTCGAACTGCCGGTGACGGTGCAGCTGTCGCCGATCCCCGCGGCCCGGCACGCCTATGTGCCGGACGACTCGGCGGACCACGCGCGCCGGTTACTGCGCCGCGCGGAGAACCCGGACCGGCCGGACGCGGCCACGGCCGCCCTGCTGACCACGGCGTTCGCCCACCAGATCACCCAGGCCTTCGGCCGCCCGGGCCGTGCGGGCCGCCCCGGGCTCTGCTTCTCCCTCTACGAGCACGCCTTCCTGCTCCGCGACGGCAAGGAGATCTCCCTCTGGGAGGTCGAGCACACGGCCACGCCCGACGGCCGGCACATGTGCGAGGTGTACACCAGCGAGGACGCGGCACGCGACGCGATGGAACGACGGGCTGCGCAGGTGCCGTAGGGGTGGTGCGGGGGCCGTGGGAGCGGCTCAGGTGCCGTGGGCGGCAGCGTGCGTGCCGGAGGCGGTGGGCACAGGTTCCGCTGGTCGCGGGCGGGGGCGCCGCACGAGACGGGTCGTCTGAGCACCGCACGTATGGCGGGCGCGCGTTCCGGAGGCGCCGAGCAAGGGTCCCGCTGGCGGCGTGCCCCAATGCCGCACGCGCGGCGGGCGTAGATGCGCGACGAGCTCCGTAGGTGTCGCGGGCGCGGCGATTGCAGGCGGCGGGGTGCAGGTGACAGAGGCAGCGAGGCCTCGATGCCATCGAGCCCAGTACCGAAGGTTGGGTCAGCGCGTGCCGGAGGCGGTGGGCCCAGGTGCCGCAGGCTCGGCTAGCACTAGGCGCCGCAAACCATCGGGCCAAGTGCCGCGGGTGCCCGGGCTGAGCGCCGACGGAGCCGCCGGGCCAGGCCAAGCGGCGCACACGTGCAAGCGGCGCAGCCCGTCAGCGGCTGTCGTCGAGTTGGCGTACCAGGCCGGCGAACGCGTCCCGTTCTGCCGGGGTCAGTTCCACGGCTTCCAGGGCGGGGGCGGTCTGCCGTTGGGGCGGGAGGCCGGAAAGTGCCCAGGGGGTGGTCTCGGGGCGGGTGCGGCGCAGGAGGCGGGCCAGCCCCATCACCCACAGCACGGCCGCCAGGGCGAGGACGACCGGGCCCAGCAGCTGGATGATCGAGACGTTCTCAGGCATACGCTCCAGTAGACAACACGGTCCGGGCCATCGGGCCCGGACCGTGACGTATCTCGCAGGTGCCGTGAACAACTCACAGCGCCCCAAAGGGACAAGCCGGAGGCCTGCCCTGCGGAGGGCTCAGGCCGCCACCGGCTGCTTCGCCGCCGTGGTCGCGGCCGACGGGGGCTCGGCGGCTGCGGTGCCCTCGGGGGCCGTCTTGCGCATGCCCTTCAGGACGATGACCAGGCCCGCCGTGACCGCCGTACCTGCCGCGATGGCCAGCAGGTAGAGGAACGGCTTGCCGATCAGGAAGGTGACCCAGATGCCGCCGTGCGGGGCGCGCAGGGTCGAGCCGAAGCTCATGGTGAGCGCGCCGGTGACCGCGCCGCCCGCCATGGAGGCGGGGATGACGCGCAGCGGATCGGCCGCGGCGAACGGGATCGCGCCCTCGGAGATGAAGGAGGCGCCCAGGACCCAGGCGGCCTTGCCGTTCTCGCGCTCGGCCGTGGTGAACAGCTTCCTGCGGATCGTGGTGGCGAGGGCCATACCGAGCGGCGGGACCATGCCGGCGGCCATCACGGCGGCCATGATCTTCATCGCGGAGTCGCTCGGTGCCGCGACCGAGATGCCGGCCGTCGCGAAGGTGTAGGCCACCTTGTTGACCGGGCCGCCGAGGTCGAAGCACATCATCAGGCCGAGCAGGACGCCGAGCAGGATGGCGTTGGTGCCGGAGAGGCTGTTCAGCCAGTCGGTCAGACCCTTCTGCGCCTCGGAGATCGGCTTGCCGATCACCACGAACATCAGGAAGCCGACGACCGCCGAGGAGACCAGCGGGATCACCACCACCGGCATGATGCCGCGCAGCACCGGTGGGATGTCGATGCGCTGGATGCCGAGGACGACCCCACCCGCGATGAGACCGGCGACCAGACCGCCGAGGAAGCCCGCGCCGATCGTGACGGAGATGGCACCGCCGACGAAGCCGGGCACGAGGCCGGGGCGGTCCGCCATGCCGTACGCGATGTATCCGGCGAGGACCGGGACGAGGAAGCCGAAGGCCGCTGCGCCGATCTGGAACAGCAGCGCGCCCCAGCTGTCGACCTGCCCCCAGTCGAAGTGCTCGGTGACCGACTTGGCCTCGTTGATCTGGTAGCCGCCGATCGCGAAGCCGAGGGCGATCAAAAGACCGCCGGCCGCGACGAACGGGACCATGTAGCTCACGCCGGACATCAGCCACTTGCGCAGCTTGGTGCCGTAGCCCTCGCCGGGCTCGCCCGCGCGCTCGACCGGGGTGCCGCCGCCGGGCCGGGCGGCGGCGGTGACCTCGCCGCGCTCCGCCTTGACGCGGACCTCGGAGATGAGTGCGGCGGGGCGGTTGATGCCCGCCTTCACGCCGACGTCGACGGTCGGCTTCCCGGCGAACCGGTCCTTCTCCCGTACGGCCACGTCGTGCGCGAAGATCACGCCGTCCGCCGCCGCGATCACGGCCGGGTCGAGCCGGGTGAAGCCGGCCGAGCCCTGCGTCTCGACGACCAGCTCGACGCCGGCCTCGCGGCCCGCGTTCTCCAGCGACTCGGCCGCCATGTAGGTGTGGGCGATGCCGGTCGGGCAGGAGGTGACGGCGACGATGCGGAACGGGCGGTCGCCGGGGGCCTCGGCGGGGGCTTCGGGAGAGGCACCCGCGGCGGAGGGGGTGGTGCCCGTGGCGTCGTCGGCGGAGGCCGCCACCGACGACGCCACGGAGTCCTGGGAACCTTCGGAGGCGCCGGAGCCTTCGGAATCGGCCGTGCCGGCCGCCCTTTCCGCCTCGGGCTCGTCCCCCCGAATCAGCGCCGCCGCCGACGTCGCATCCCCCGCCGACCGCAGCGCGTCCGTGAACTCGGGGTTCATCAATTGCCGGGCCAGCGACGACAGGATCGTCAGGTGGGCGTCGTCCGCGCCCGCCGGAGCCGCGATCAGGAAGATCAGGTCGGCAGGGCCGTCGGTGGCGCCGAAGTCGATGCCGGCGGCGCTGCGCCCGAAGGCGAGCGTGGGCTCGGTGACGTGCTCGCTGCGGCAGTGCGGGATGCCGATGCCGCCGTCGAGGCCGGTCGGCATCTGTGCCTCGCGGGCGGCCACGTCGGCGAGGAAGCCCTCCAGGTCGGTCACCCGGCCCAGGGCCACCATGCGCTCGGCGAGGGCGCGCGCCGCCGCTTCCTTGGTGTCGGCGGACAGGTCGAGATCGACCAGGTCCGCGGTGATCATGTCGCTCATCGCGGGCTCCTTCGCACGCGTATCGCCCGGGAAGTCTGGTGGGCGGTGAAGGGGACGGGGGTGCCGTGGGGGGCGGCATGAAGGCGGTGGGGGGAGGCGGAGACAGGGGAGGCGAGGTCGGGGAGAACCCGCTTCCCCCGGGCGGCGGAGCGGCTCGGGTTGCCCTGCCGTCCGTCGGCGGCCGTGAGTAACGCCGAGCTTCGCCGGTCATGGACCAGATCAGCAAGAACTGTGACAACCACGACATTCGTCATGACACCGGCTCCTTCAGTACGCGGTCCAGCGGCACCTCGGCCGTGACCGTCACCGCGGACGGGTCCAGATCGGCCGGCGAGGGCATCACGCTGCCGGGCAGCTGTACGGCAGCCGCACCGTGCGCGACAGCGGAGGCCAGCGCCTCGGGCCCGGCTCCCCCGGCGATCAGAAAGCCGGCGAGGGAGGAGTCACCGGCGCCGACATTGCTGCGTACGACGTCCACGCGCGCGCTGCCGAACCAGGCACCCGAACCGTCCACGAGCAGTTGCCCGTCGGCGCCCAGGCTCGCCAGTACGGCGCCGGCGCCCATCTCGCGCAGCTCCTCGGCGGCCTTCAGCGCGTCGCCCACGGTGGTCAGAGGGCGCCCGACGGCTTCCGAGAGCTCCTCGGCGTTCGGCTTCACCACGTCGGGCCGGGCGCGCAGCGCTTCGAGGAGGGCACGTCCGGAGGTGTCCAGCGCGATCCGCGCGCCGCCCGCGTGCGCCCGGGCGACGACATCGGCGTACCAGGACGGGGCGAGTCCTCGGGGCAGGCTGCCGCAGCAGGCGATCCAGTCGGCGTCGGGCGACTGCTCGCGGACCGTCTCCAGCAGGAGCTCCTGCTCGGCGGCCGACAGCTGGGGCCCAGGTGCGTTGATCTTCGTGAGCACGCCGTCCGACTCCGCGAGCGCGATGTTGGACCGGGTGGCGCCGGCGACCGGCACCGGTGCGACCTCGATGCCCTGTGCGTCGAGCAGGTCGGCGACGAGCGCGCCGGGCGCGCCTCCCAGGGGCAGGACGGCGACCGTGCGCTGCCCGGCGGCCGTCACGGCGCGCGAGACGTTCACGCCCTTGCCGCCCGGGTCCATGCGCTCGCCGGTGGCGCGTATGACCTCGCCGCGGTCGAGGGACGGCACCTCGTAGGTGCGGTCCAGGGACGGGTTCGGGGTGACGGTGAGGATCATGCGCGCACTACTTCCGTGCCGCCGCGCTCGATCGCGGTGGCGTCTTCGGGGCTCAGCCCGCTGTCGGTGATCAGCAGGTCCACGTCGCTCAGGTCACCGAAGCGGGCGAAGTGCTCCTGGCCGTGCTTGGAGGAGTCGGCGAGCAGCACCACGCGGCGGGCCGCGGCCACCGCGGCCCGCTTCACCGCGGCCTCGGCGAGGTCCGGGGTGGTCAGACCGTGCTCGGCGGAGAAGCCGTTGGCCGCGACGAACAGGACGTCGGCGCGGATCTCGCCGTACGCGCGCAGCGCCCAGGCGTCCACGGCGGCGCGCGTACGGTGCCGTACCCGCCCGCCGACCAGGTGGAGCTGGATGCCGGGGTGGTCCGCCAGGCGGGCCGCGATCGGCAGGCTGTGCGTGACGACGGTGAGGGACGCCTCCAGCGGCAGCGCGGCGGCCAGGCGGGCCACCGTCGTACCGGCGTCGAGGATCATCGTGCCCTCGGTCGGCAGTTCGGCGACGGCCGCCTTGGCGACCCGGTCCTTCTCGTCGGCCGCCGTCGACTCGCGCTCGGCGAGATCCGGCTCGAAGTCCAGGCGCCCGGCCGGGATCGCGCCACCGTGCACTCGGCGCACGAGCCCCGCGCGGTCGAGGGCCTTCAGATCACGGCGGATCGTCTCCGCCGTGACCTGGAACTCCTCGGCCAGCGACAGGACGTCGACTCGGCCGCCGTCACGGGCGAGGCGGAGGATCTCCTGCTGCCGCTCCGGTGCGTACATGTCCGTTCGCCTCCGAACTGTGCCCGAACTTGTGGTTTCAGCGGGAGGCTACGCCTGGATTTCCGGAAAGTAAACAGGTTCGGGCCCAATCGGGCATGAACGGGAATGCCGAAGGGCCCGGCACCGAAGTGCCGGGCCCTCCCCCGCTCTCAGGAACTGCTCCGAGGCTCCCCTCGCCGACCCCGCTCTCAGGGCACCAGCACAGGGTCCTTCTCCGCTGCCGGCGACGGCTCCTGCGCTCCCTCGACATGCTGGGCGGGCCGCTTCGGCAGCGCGAACATCAGCAGGAAGATGACGGCCATCACCGCGGCCACCCAGCCCAGCGCGTGCTGGAAGCCGTCCGCGAACGCCGCGCCCACCGCCGGGTCCTGCGCCGTCTCGGACAGCCGGTCGTCGATGACGCCGAAGAAGACGACGGACACCAGGCCGAGGCCGAGCGCGTTGCCCATCTGCTGCACGGTGTTGATCAGGCCCGACGCCGAACCGGAATGCTCACGCGGCACCTCCGACAGGATCGCGTCCGTCAGCGGGGCCACGATCAGGCCCATGCCCACGCCCATGACGACCAGAGGCAGAGCCATCTGCCAGGGCGCGATGGACAGGCCGTAGTGGTCGGACTCCCAGATGTAGAGCAGGACGCCGAGCGCCATCACCAGCGCGCCCGCCTGCAGCACCTTGCGGCCGAAGCGCGGCACCAGCGCCTGCACGGACATACCGGCCGCCACCGAGACCGCGATCGAGAAGGGGATCCCGGTCAGGCCCGCCTTCAGCGGGCTCCAGCCCAGCCCGAACTGCATGTACATCGTCCAGACCAGGAAGAAGATGCCGAGCGCCACACCGAACACGGTCTGCACCGCGATGCCCGCCGCGAAGCTCTTCACCTTGAACAGCGTCAGTTCGACGAGCGGGGAGCCGTCGCGGCCGGCCTTCCGCCTCTCGTACGCCACCAGCACCGCCAGGACGACGAGCGAGCCCGCCATCGACACGTACCCCCACAGCGGCCAGCCCAGCTCACGGCCGCGGGTCAGCGGGTACAGCAGCATCAGCAGGCCGAGCGTGACCAGGGCGACGCCGACCAGGTCCAGCTTCAGGGCCTTCGGCGCCTTGGACTCGGTGATGTAGCGGCTGCCGAGGATCAGGCCCGCGATGCCGACCGGGAGGTTGATGAGGAAGATCGGGCGCCATTCGAGGCCGAACAGGTTCCACTCCGTCAGCAGGGCGCCGAGCAGCGGGCCGGTGACCGCGCCGAGTCCGACGACCGCTCCGAACAGGCCGAAGACCTTGCCGCGTTCGTGCGCCGGGAACGTGGCGTGCACGATCGACAGGACCTGCGGGACCATCAGCGCCGCCATCGCGCCCTGCAGGATGCGGGAGGCGACCAGCATCTCCGGGTTCGCCGCGAAGCCGCACAGCGCCGAGGCGATCGTGAAGCCCCCGATGCCGATGAGGAACAGCCGCTTGCGGCCGTGGATGTCGCCGAGACGGCCACCCGTGATCAGGCCCGCGGCGAAGGCGAGCGCGTAGCCGGCGGTGATCCACTGGATCTGGCTGAAGGTCGCACCGGCGTCCCGCTGGATCGACGGGATGGCGATGTTGACGATCGTGACGTCGACGAGGTCCATGAAGGCCGCGGTCATCACGATCGCCAGGGCGAACCATCGGCGGCGATCGCCTGGGACGGGCTGAGGGGTGGGTGACGTTTCGGAGGAGGTCATGCATCGAAGATAGGACCGCATTAGGCCAGAGCGTGTCCTACTTATGGGGGATCCTCGAATACATGACGACGGATACTCCGGCTCGGCTCCTGACTCTTCTCTCCCTGCTGCAGACGCCCCGCGAATGGCCCGGCGGCGAGCTCGCCGACCGGCTCGGCGTGTCCCGGCGTACGGTGCGGCGGGACATCGACCGGCTGCGCGAGCTGGGATATCCCGTACAGGCGACCATGGGCGCCGACGGGGGCTACCGCCTCGTCGCCGGCAAGGCGATGCCTCCGCTCGTCCTCGACGACGAGGAGGCCGTGGCGATCGCGGTCGGGCTGCGGGCGGGGGCCGGGCACGCGGTGGAGGGGGTGGAGGAGGCGTCCGTGCGGGCGCTGGCGAAGCTGGAGCAGGTGCTGCCGTCGCGGCTGCGGCACCGGGTGTCCACGCTGCAGGCCGCGACCACCCCGCTGACCAGTGGGGACGGGGCGAGTATCGCGCCCGAGACGCTGACCGTGATGGCGGCGAGTGTGGCGGGGCAGGAGCGGTTGCGCTTCGCGTACCGGGCGAAGGACGGGGCGGGGTCGCGGCGGCTGGTCGAGCCGTATCGGCTGGTGTCGACGGGGCGGCGCTGGTACCTCGTCGCGTACGACCTCGACCGGGGGGACTGGCGGACGTTCCGGGTCGACCGGGTGAGCGAGCCCTTCGCCACGGGGGCGCGGTTCGCTCCGCGGGAGTTGCCCACGGGCAGTGCGGCGGAGTATCTGCGGCAGTCGATGTGGCGGCGGCAGGGGACGTACGAGTTCGAGGTCACGTTCGCCGCGTCCGCCGAGGTGGTGAGCGCTCGGTTGCCGGGGTGGCTGGGGGTGCCCGAGGCGCTGGGGGCGGAGCGGTGCCGGTTGCGGGGGACGACGGGGGATCCCGTTGAGTGGATGGGGGTGCGGTTGGCGATGGTGGGGTGTGAGTTCGTGGTGGAGGCGCCCGGGGAACTCGTGGCTGCCGTACGGGAGTTGGGGGGACGGTTGAGTCGGGCGGGCACCGCCGCCTCCGGCGGTGGGGACGGGGATGCCTGCGGCGGCCCGCTCGGGTGAGTGGGCGTTCGGGTAGCGCCTGCGGGTGTGGGGTGGGTCGGGGCCGCGCCGACTCACCTCAGCTCTGTGGCTGTACGTCGTCCCAGGGGAAGTCCCTCAGTGACTCCAGGTTGCGCATCGCCAGGGCCGCAGGGCCCTGCGGGCCCTCTGGTGGTGCGTCGCCCGCTGCCCAGGTTTCTACGGCTACTCGTACGGAGGCGGCGGCCACCGCGGCTGCGAAGTGGAGGGAGGGGGAAGGGGGTTGGGGTTCGGCAACGTTGTCGTCGTTGCCGGGGCCCGCCGCCCTCGCGGCCAGCACCTCCGCCAGCGTCGTCTCCGACTCGTGGCAGACCTCCGCCCACACCTTTCTCAGTGCGGGGCTCGAGTTGGCCAGGCGGACCAGGGTGCGGACCCAGTCCCAGGAGGCTGTTGAGACTGTGGTGCCGGGGGTGAGGGTGTGGCGGGCCGCGTGTTCCAGGGCCTGGGGCAGGGGGAGGCCGGGTGGGGCCGTGCGGACTGCTTGCGACCAGCGGTCGGCGCCCGCCGCGTAGAGGGGGGCCACCGCCTCTTCCTTGGTGGCGAAGTAGCGGTAGAAGGTGCGCGGGGCGATGCCGGCGGCCTGGGCGATGTCCTCGGCCCGGGTGGACTTCAGGCCGCGTTTCACGAAGAGCCCGGCCGCGGCGCGGGCGATCTCCATACGGGTTGCCGCCTTGCGTCGCTCGGTGAGGGACGGGGAGGAAGCGGGGGTGGGACTGCTCACATTCGGCAGGCTATGCCCATGTGACACAATCTGCCATTCGGGTGGGCCACCCCGTGGTTCAGGTACGGGGTGGCCCGCCCTTCCAGGCCTGCCCCGGCGCGGGAAAGAGCCGGGCCCCGGCACCCAGGGGGGTTGGGCGCCGAAGCCCGGCTCGGGGAAAGTCCCGGCGCCGGGGGGAGTGCGTCGGGACTTGGTCGGTGGGACCCGGTGCGTTGCGGGTCAGTGTCCTCGGAGGCTGAACTCCCTTGCCTGGAGGTCTTGTTCCCGGGGTCCTGTCGGTTGAAAGCGGCGTTACGCGCCATGTTTGCGCGGTCTTTCGCCACCCGGCGTACGCGGCCGCACCCTTTGTACGCCCTGTGGTCGTGACGTTACGCGGCGGCGTCGAAACCGGTGCTGCGCGCCAGCTTCTTCAGCTCCAGCAGGGCGTGCTTCTCGATCTGCCGGATGCGCTCGCGGGTGAGGCCGTGTTCCTTGCCGACCTCGGTCAGGGTGCGCTCGCGGCCGTCCTCGATGCCGTACCGCATCTTGATGATGGACGCCGTGCGCTGGTCGAGGCGGCCGATCAGGTCGTCCAGCTCCTCGCTGCGCAGCAGGGTGAGGACCGACTGCTCCGGGGAGACCGCGGAGGTGTCCTCCAGCAGGTCGCCGAACTGGGTCTCGCCCTCGTCGTCCACCGACATGTTCAGGGAGACCGGGTCGCGGGCCCAGTCCAGGACGTCGACCACGCGGTCCGGGTTCGAACCGAGCTCGGCGGCGATCTCCGCGGGCTCCGGGTCGCGGCCGTGCTCGCGGTTGAACTCGCGCTGCACTCGGCGGATGCGGCCCAGCTCCTCCACCAGGTGGACGGGGAGGCGGATGGTGCGGGACTGGTCGGCTATGGAGCGGGTGATCGCCTGGCGGATCCACCAGGTGGCGTACGTGGAGAACTTGAAGCCCTTGCGGTAGTCGAACTTCTCCACCGCGCGCACCAGGCCGGCATTGCCCTCCTGGACCAGGTCGAGGAGGGGCAGGCCGCTGCGCGGATAGCGGCGGGCCACCGCGACGACCAGGCGGAGGTTGGAGCGGATGAAGATGTCCTTGGCCCGCTCCGCGTCGGCGACCAGGGCCTCCAACTCCTCACGGGTGGCGTCCGCCCTGGCCTCCTCGAATCCGTCGAGGACCTGCCTTGCGAACACACCCGCCTCGATGATCTGTGACAGCTCGACCTCTTTGGCTGCGTCGAGAAGCGGCGTGCGCGCGATCTCGTCGAGGTACATGCCGACCAGGTCGCGGTCCGCGATCTCGCCGCCATGGGCGCGAAGACTGCGTGCCTTGTCGACGGTCTCGCCGGTGGCGGACTGACGACGGGCGACGGCACGGGTTGCCATGCGTGCTCCCTTGCGATGTGGGCGGGCGGGTGATTCGTAAACGCTTGGGACTCTTCTCGAGTGCCCTGCATCCGATGGAAACAACGACTGGAATCAGGACAGAATTCCCAACCCACCCCTAGATTTTTCTGATCTTGCAGTACCCTGTCCGGCCACACGAGGAGGCCCGATGCCGTCGGCACGTACAGAGGTGCAGGTCAGACCGGGAGTCGAGCGTGACCTCGACGCCCTCACCGACATCTACAACCACTATGTACGTGAGACGCCCATCACATTCGATACCGCGGTCTTCACGCCGGAAGAGCGCCGCCCTTGGCTGCTCTCCCACCCTGAAGACGGCCCGCACCGGTTGATGGTTGCCACCCAGGCGGCTCCCGGGGCCGACTCACAGCGGATTCTCGGCTACGCCACATCCAGCGACTTCCGGCCGAAGCCCGCCTACGAGACCTCCGTCGAGGTGACCGTCTACCTGGCGCCGGACGCCGGCGGGCGAGGCGTCGGCACCCTCCTCTACAAGGCCCTCTTCGAGGCCCTGGACGGCGAGGACGTGCACCGCGCCTACGCCGGTATCGCCCAGCCGAACGAGGCATCCACCCGGTTGCACGAGCGGTTCGGCTTCCGGTACGTCGGCACGTACCGCGAGGTGGGCCGCAAGTTCGGCCGCTACTGGGACGTCGCCTGGTACGAGAAGGAGCTGTGAGCGGGGCCGGAAGGCCGGACCCTCAGCCGAACTGCACCGAGCGCTTCGCCAGACCCATCCAGAACCCGTCGATCACCGACTTCTGCGTCGCCGCCGGCTCACCGGCCGCGTCCGCCGCGCCCATCGTCACGAACAGCGGGGCGAAGTGCTCGGTGCGCGGATGGGCGTAGCGGCCGGCCGGAGCCTTGTGCAGGAAGTCCAGCAGCGCGTCCCAGTCGCGGTTCTCCAGCGCCCGGCGGCCCCAGTCGTCGAACTCCACCGACCACGCGGGTATTCCGCCCTGCCGCAGGGCGGCCAGGTTGTGGGTGAAGAAGCCGGAGCCGACGATCAGCACGCCCTCGTCGCGCAGCGGCGCCAGCTTGCGGCCGATCTCCATGAGCCGCACCGGGTCGAGGGTCGGCATGGAGATCTGCAGGACGGGGATGTCGGCCGCGGGGTACATCTCGACGAGCGGGACGTAGGCACCGTGATCGAGGCCGCGGTCCGGGATGTCCTGCACGGGGATGCCGGGGGCGCGCAGCAGCTTGCGTACGGACTCGGCGAGTTCGGGAGCACCGGGGGCCGCGTACTTGACCTGGTAGTAGTGCTCGGGGAAGCCCCAGAAGTCGTAGACAAGAGGAACGGGCCCGGTGGCGCCGATGGCGAGCGGGGCCTCCTCCCAGTGGGCGGAGACCATGAGGATCGCCTTCGGGCGCGGCAGGTCGGCGGACCAGGCGGCGAGCTCGGCGGGCCAGAGCGGATCGTCCGCGAGCGGCGGGGCGCCGTGACTGAGGTAGAGGGCGGGCATGCGCTCCTGCGGGGCGGCGGACATGGCGGCGACTCCCTCCGGCGACCTGAAGCCACTTGCTTCAAATCTAAAGCTTCTCTGCCCAAAAGACGGTACGCCGCGGTAGTTAAAATTTCAAGGAGAGCTCTCGTACAGTGGAGTACATGAATACGGCATCGACCTCCGCGCCGCCCTCGCCCGACCCCGCGTCCGCGTCCGCGTCGGAACCGCGCTGGCTCACCGACGAGCAGCAGCGCGTCTGGCGCACCTACCTGGATGCGACCACCCTGCTCGAGGACCACCTGGACCGTCAGCTCCAGCGGGACGCGGGCATGCCGCACATCTACTACGGGCTGCTGGTCAAGCTCGCCGAGTCCGCGCACCGCCGGCTGCGGATGACCGAGCTGGCGATGTACGCGAAGATCACCCGCTCGCGTCTCTCGCACGCCATCGCCCGGCTCGAGAAGAACGGCTGGGTCCGGCGCGAGGACTGCCCCGACGACAAGCGGGGCCAGTTCGCGGTGCTGACCGACGCGGGCCTCGAGGTGCTGCAGCAGACCGCGCCGGGCCATGTGGAGGCCGTGCGGCAGGCGATGTTCGACCGGCTGACGCCGGAACAGCAGAAGGCCCTCGGCGAGATCATGCGGATCGTCGCCGAGGGCCTGCAGCCCAGCGAAGCGGGTGCGGACCTGCCCTGGCTGCGCTGAACCGCTCATTCAGCGAGCCGGGGCAGGTCCTGGGGGTCGTACGTACGGAGCGTCCCCATCCCCGTACGTACGCCTGGCCCGAAGGGGTGGGCCGACGGTCAGCGCCGGCCTCGGTGCGGCGTCAGTGCGCGACGACCGGCACCGGCACCTCGTCCTGGGCGCCCTCTTCGGAGGACGCCACCGTCGTGCCGCCCGGGCGGCCGGCGTTGACGAAGGTCAGGGCGATGACCGCGGCCGCGACCAGGATGCCGACGGCGAACCAGATGGCGCTGGTGTAGCCCTGCACCATGGCCTCCAGCTGGACCAGCTGCTGCTGGGACCGGCTGGTGGCACCGGCGATGTGGTCGGCGACGTACGCCGTGGTCGCCGAGGCGGCGATCGTGTTCAGCAGCGCCGTACCGATCGCGCCGCCCACCTGCTGCGAGGTGTTCACCATCGCGGAGGCGACACCGGCGTCCTGCGGCTTGACGCCCTGCGTGGCCAGCGACATCGCCGGCATGAACGCGGTACCCATGCCGAGGCCGAGCAGCAGCATCGCCGGCAGCAGGAGCGCGGCGTACGAGGAGCCGATCTCCAGCTGGGTCAGCAGCAGCATGCCGAGGGCGGCGACCAGGAAGCCGGGGCCCATCAGCAGCCGCGGCGCGACCCGGGTCATCAGTCGGGTGCCGATCTGGGTGGAACCCGTGATCATGCCCGCGATCATCGGCAGGAAGGCGAAGCCGGTCTTGACCGGCGAGTAGCCCTTCACGATCTGCAGGTAGTAGGTCAGGAAGAGGAACAGGCCGAACATGGCGATGATCGCGAGGCCGAGCGAGAGGTACACACCGCCGCGGTTGCGTTCGGTGACCACGCGCAGCGGCAGCAGCGGGGCCTTGACCTTGGCCTCGACCAGGACGAAGGCGGCCAGCAGCACACCGGAGGCGACGAACATGCCGACCGTCAGGGAGTCGCCCCAGCCGTTGGACTCGGCGCGGGTGAAGCCGTAGACCAGCGCGACCAGACCGAGGGTGGACAGGATCACGCCCGGGATGTCGAGCGCGGAGCGGTTGCGGGCGCCCTTGGGCTCACGGATGACGAACCAGGCACCGGCCGCGGCGAGGATGGCGAACGGGATGTTCACGAAGAACGTCCAGCGCCAGTCCAGGTACTCGGTGAGGAAACCACCGAGGATCAGACCCACGGCACCGCCACCACCGGCGATCGCACCGTAGATGCCGAACGCCTTCGCACGCTCCTTGGCGTCCGTGAACATCACGGCGAGCAGCGACAGCGCGGCCGGGGCGAGCAGGGCACCGAAGACACCCTGGAGGGCGCGGGCGCCGAACATCATGGCCTCGTTGGTGGCCGCGCCACCCAGCGCGGACGCGGCGGCGAAGCCGGCCAGACCTATGACGAACGCCCGCTTGCGGCCCCAGAGGTCGGCGATACGGCCGCCGAACAGCAGCAGACCACCGAAGGCGAGGGCGTAGGCCGTGACGACCCACTGCCGGTTGCCGTCGGAGATGCCCAGGTCCTGCTGGGCGGAGGGCAGTGCGATGTTCACGATGGTCGCGTCGAGCACGACCATCAGCTGGGCCAGCGCGATGAAGACGAGCGCTTTCCAGCGGTTGGGATCGGCGGCACCGAGGGTGCTGCCGGGAGCCTTTGCGGCCGTTTCAGACATGGGTCTACCCACTTCGGGACTTCGTGACGGAAAAAGCGAAAGGAAAGGGGACGGCTCGTCGGCTGCGACGGCCGGTGAGAGTTGGTGGTCAGGTGATTCGGTCCGGTGACTGCCGTGGTGCTCTGAACTGATCGGTCAGGCCTGGCGCAGGTCCTCCATGGTCAGCGGCGTGCCCGGCAGGGCGGAACGGGCCGGGGCCCGCAGTCCGTCCAGGAACAGCTGCAGATGGCGGTGGACATAGCGGTCGGCGATGTCGCAGCCCGTTCCGGCCGGGGGCCGGCTGAGCTGGGCGGCGGCGATCATGAGGTCGCCGACGTCCACGTCGGAGCGGAGCTGGCCGGCCGTCTTGGCCCGGTCCATGATCGCCCCGATCAGCTGCTCGACCCGCTCCCGCGAGGCCTCCAGATCCGGGTGGTGCTGGTCGAACGTGCTCTGGACCATCGGGCACAGCGCACTGATCCGCTCGTCGGCGGCCGTGTGCACGAAGCGCTCCAGAGCCTCGAAGGCATCCCCGGTCTGAGCGAGCGCGAGCTCGGCCGCCGCGGCCGTACGGTCCATGACGGAGCAGACGACCTCGCGGACCAGCGCGTCGCGGTCGGGGAAGTTGCGGTACACCGTGGCGTTGCCGACGCCGGCCCGGCGGGCGATGTCGTCCAGCGGCACATCGGGGCCGAACTCGACGAACATCTCCCGGGCGGCGGTGACGATCCGCTCCCGGTTGCGCAGGGCGTCGGCGCGCGGCCGGGTCGCCTTGCGCGGTGCGGGGGTTGCGGTCTGCACGGCGTACTCCTGCGTTCTGCTGGTGGGCGATCCGGGGAAGCTGTCCCCGTTTCGCTCGGACACATGGCTAAACGGGGAGGGGCTCCCCGGTTATTTCCCAAACCCCCCATGAATCTCTTGTGACCTGAGTCACAATCCCGCCCGCCTCCCGCGGCTGGGGACCCACGTTCGGTCTCTTCCAACGCGCGCCCGCGCAGCCCTCGACACAGGGTGATCGAGAGGGTGCAGTACGCAGTCGGCGGCTGCCATGGACGAGAGGCCCATGCATGCAGCCGACCAGTCGGATACGCCCCCGCCGTGTGGCCGCCCTAGCCTCCGTGACCGCCCTGACCCTGGCGGTCAGCACCTCGGCAGGCACCGGGCACCTCACGGCGGGAGCCTCCACTGCGGCCGGGGCGAGCCCGGTCCCACCGGGTCACTCCGCGGCTCTCGGCCCCTGCATGATCAGCGGCCGGCCGACGGTCCAGATGTCGGAGGGCGTACCGACACCTCGCGGTTACGCCCGCTCCACCGGAACCGTCCGCGCCCTCACCCTGATGGTCGACTTCCCCGACGCGCCCGGCACGGGCAAGGCGCTCGACCGCTTCGCGGAGTTCTTCCCGCAGACCCAGAAGTGGTTCCGCACCAGTTCCTACGGCCGCCTCGACTACCGCCCCGACACCCCGATACCCCGCTGGCTGCGCATGCCCAAGTCGTTCCGGGCGTACGGCATAGAGCGCGGCGCGCCCTTCGACCCCGGGTACCGGCAGCTGGTCCAGGACCTCGTGGTCGCGGCCGACCCCAAGGTGGACTTCCGGTCGTACGACTTCCTGAACGTCCTGGTGACTCCGAACGCCGGCCCGTCGGCCCTGGACACGGTCCTGTCGGTGACCTTCGCGGGCAACGCCGAGGCCCCGGTGGCCGACGGTGTCTCGGTGACCAACGCGTCCTTCGTCTACTCCCGCCAGGACGACGGCTCCGGCACCTACCACCGCACCGGCTACCGGGTCCTCCCCCACGAGAACGGCCACGTCTTCGGCCTGCCCGACCTGTACACCGCCGAGGGCGGGGGCGCGGTCGGCCACTGGGACATCATGAGCGAGGACTGGGGGGCCAACAACGACCTCCTCGGCTGGCACAAGTGGAAACTGGGCTGGCTCGACTCGGACCAGGTACGGTGCGCGGCCACCCCCGGCAGGGCCGAGTACGCCCTCACCCCGCTGGCCCGCACGGGCGGCCCCAAGCTGGTGTTCGTCCCCCTGGACCGCCGCACCGGCTACGCCGTCGAACTACGCACCCGCGAGGGCAACGACGAGGCCGTCTGCCGCCCCGGCGTCCTGATCTACAAGGTCGACGCCGACGTCGACACCGGCATGGGCCCGGTCAAGGTCCTCGACTCCCACGAGGACAGCGGCGGCTGCACCCGCAGCCCGAACGTCCACGCCGAACTCTCGGACGCCACGTTCGTGCCGGGGGAGGAATTCCGGGACGAGAAGAGGGGGGTGCGGGTGGCGGTGGTGGGGGCGGATCTGGCGGGGGCCTATCGGGTGCGCATTACGCGGGGGTAAGGGGTGTGGGGGCGGGGGGGTGCTGAGCCCGGGGGTGGGTACGGGGCCGCTGGAGGGCTGGAGGACTGGAGGACTGGGGGACTGGAGGACTGGAGGACTGGGGGACTGGGGGACTGGAGGACTGAGGGTGCTGGGGTGGGGTTGCTGGGGGTGTGGGGTGGGCCCGAGTCGCCGCCGTCCGCGTGCGTGAATCGAACCGAATCCGTTCGCATTACGGTTAGGCCTGCCGCGACCGCCGTACCGGAGAGCCGATGCCCGCGAAGACGACCCTGGACGACCGTGCCGTGCCGGTGGAGGCGGTCACGCCGCTGATCCGTGGGGTCGGGGTGCTGTGGCGGCTGACGGAGGCGGGCGGGACGCTGAGCGCGAGCGGACTGGAGCGGGCGACCGGACTCGCACGCTCCACGGTGGACCGGATCGCGTCCACGCTCGCGCGCATGGGATACGTCCGCCTCGACGGCCGTGACGTGATCCTGGCGCCCCGCGTAATGGAACTGGGCAACGCCTACCTGGCCGCCCTCGGTCTGCCCGCCCTCCTCACCTCCCACGCGGACGCACTCGCGGACGAGTTGGACGAGTCGGTGTCGCTGGCGGTCGCCGACCGCGACGGCATCCGCTTCATCCACCAGGCGACCCGCCGCCGCGCGATGTCCCTCAGCTTCCGCATCGGCGACCTGCTCCCGGCCGAACGCACCGCGCCGGGCCCGCTGTTCGCGACGGAGTGGACGGCCGCGGAGTGGCAGGCCTGGCGCGGACGCCGGGCGGCGGACCCGGAGGACCGCGGCTTTCCCGCCGTACCACCGCAACCGCACCCGTCCCCCGACGAGGACTTCGAACGCCGGGCGGCGCGGGCGCGGAAGGACGGCTGGGCGCTGGACGACCAGTTGATCGAGCCGGGACTGGTGGCCGTGTCCGTACCGGTGAGGGACCCTCGCACGGGCGGCGGTATCGCCTGCGTGGCGAACGTCGTCAGCCACACCAGCCGGCACACGGCCGCGGACCTGCGTGACACGCTCCTCCCCCGCCTGCGGGCCACGGTGGCGAAGATGGAGCACGAACTGCGCGAGGCGCCGCAGCCGCAGTCGCAGCGCGGGGCGGCGCCGGTGGGGCTGGCGGCCTGGACCGGTGCCTCCAAGCAGGAACTGGGCAGGGAGTTCGTCGAGTCGCTGGCCCGCGGGCTGACCGTACTGACCGCCTTCGGCGAGGGCCGGACCGAACTGACCCTGACGGACGTGGCACGAGCGACGGGACTGGCGAGGGCCACCGCACGCAGAGCACTCATCACCTACGAGCACCTGGGCCTGGTACGCCAGTCCGGCAACCGCGCCTTCGCTCTGACCCCACGCGTACTGTCTCTCGGCTTCCCACCCCTGTCCCGCACCTCACTCCCCCAGATCGCGACCCCGCACCTGACCGAACTGGCCACCCGCGTCCACGAGTCGACGTCCCTGGCGGTGCTCACGCCGTCGGGCGACGAGATCCAGTACACGGCCCGCGCCGCCACCGGCCGCGTGATGAGCGTGGACGTGACGGTGGGCACGCGACTCCCGGCGTACGCAA
Source organism: Streptomyces sp. NPDC055013 (assembly GCF_053608645.1). Classification (NCBI taxonomy): domain Bacteria; kingdom Bacillati; phylum Actinomycetota; class Actinomycetes; order Kitasatosporales; family Streptomycetaceae; genus Streptomyces; species Streptomyces sp. NPDC055013. The sequence continues at coordinate 281,151 of NZ_JBSGVW010000005.1, read as the reverse complement.
CATCGCTGGGCCGGGTCCTACTGGCGGATCTCCCGCCCGCGGACCGTCACTTGGGCCCCCTCTCCCCCCTCACACCGCACACCACAACCGACCCCGCGACCCTGACGACCACGCTGGACGACATCCGGACGCAGGGATACGCCCTGGTCGACGAGGAGTTGGAGGCCGGCCTCCGCTCGGTGGCAGTACCGGTACGGGACCGCACCGGCCGCGTCGTCGCCGCCCTGAACGTGGCCATGCATGCGGCTCGGCGGTCAGTGGAGGAGTGCGTGCGGGAGGTGCTGCCGGAGTTGGTGGGGACGGCGGGGCGGGTGGAGGGGGATCTTCGGGTGGCGGGGAGGTTTGCTCGGGTGGGGGTGGGGTGACCGGGGGGCCGGGGGAGGCCGGGGAAGGTCGGGTGGCCGGAGGGCGCCTCAGCCGTCGTACGGCCTGGGGGGGAAGATCGGGTGGCCGGAGGGCGCCTCAGCCGTCGTACGGCCTGGCGGCCCGGCCCTCCCGCAGGGTCAGCCCCCACCAGGCCAGCTGATCCAACAGCACGGCGGCAGCCTTGGCGGTGCCGTCCTGGTCGTGCGGGCGCCCCTCGTCGTCGAACTGCTCCCACGCCATGTGGAAGCTGACGGTGTCGCGCAGCGTGACCGCGTGCAGCTCGGCGAAGACCTGCCGCAACTGCTCCACCGCCCGCTGACCGCCGGCCATACCGCCGTACGAGACGAAGCCGACCGGCTTGGCTCGCCACTCGCGGTAGACGTAGTCGATGGCCAGCTTGAGGGAGGCGGGGTAGCCGTGGTTGTACTCGGGCGTCACGACGACGAACCCATCGAGCCCACCGATCCGCTCGGCCAGCGTCGGAGCATCACCGGGCCCCTCGGCCCGCTCCAGCGTGAGCTTGAGCTCGTCGGCGAGGGCCGGCTCGGACAGATCGATGACATGCGTCTCCATGTCATCACGCCGCCCGATCTCGGACACGAACCACTGGGACACCTTGTCGGCGAAACGGCCGGGACGGACGCTGCCGATGAGAACGCCGATCTTGAGGGGGGTCTGGGACATTGAGGTGCCTCGATTTCGGTAGCCGGGGAAGCGTGGGTGGCCGGGAGTGACCGCGATCGGCCCCTGGTGGGGCCCGCACAAGAAACGTAGAATCTCAAGCTAACTTGAGGTCAAGCACGACCAACGCCGGCACCCGAAGAAGATCGACAAGCCACGCCGCCGGTCCCCCACAACCGGGGCGAACCCCGAGGGACGCATCCGCTACGCTGTCAGGGCACCTTCCGCCTTCGTAGCTCAGGGGATAGAGCACCGCTCTCCTAAAGCGGGTGTCGCAGGTTCGAATCCTGCCGGGGGCACCGAGTCTGACCAGCGCGTTTACCTCTCTGAGGTAGGCGCGCTGTTCGTCGTAGCCATGGCATTAACCATGAATAGGTTCCGGAACCATGGCGAACACCAAGAACAAGCGACGTCAGCGCGGCAGCATCCGCCCCAACGGAGCCGGCTTCCAAGTCCGGGTCTACGCCGGGCGTGACCCGCTCACGAAGAAGGACATCTATCTCCACGAGCAAGCCGACACGGAGGTCGAAGCTGAGAAGGCCCGCACGAAGCTCCTCCACCAGGTCGACGAGAACCGCCACCCCAAGACGCAGGTGACCATGTCGTTCCTGCTCGATCGGTGGCTTGGCGTCGCGGAGCACGAGGAGACGTCGCACGACCGGGCCGAGGGCATCATCCGCAACTACCTCAAGCCCACGTTCGGCGACCTCAAGGCGGGCAAGCTGACTCCCGAGATGCTGGAGCTGTTCTACGCCCGTCTCCGCCAGTGTCAGGAACAGTGCGAAGGCCGGCGGAACGGCAAGACCGAACCCAAGACGAAACGGAAGCACGTCTGCCAGCCACTCTCCGCGTACTCAATCCGCAAGATCCACTTCACCCTGCGGCCCGCGCTCAACCGAGGTCTGCGCTGGGGCTACGTGACGACGAACGTCGCGACCCTCGCCGAGCCCCCGTCTCAGCCGCAGCCGAACCCAGACCCTCCCACCCCGGAGGAAGCAGCACTCGTGCTCAGCGCGGCCTGGCAGCGGGATGAGGAGTGGGGGACCTTCCTCTTCATGTCGATGGTGAGCGGCTCCCGCCGCGGCGAGATGTGCGCCCTGCGCTGGTCAGATGTCGACCTCGAACGCCGTGAGCTGTTCGTGAAGCATTCCAACAACGGCCGACGGATCAAGGACACCAAGACCCACCAGCGTCGCCGACAGGCGATCGACGTCATCACGCACAAGGTCCTGCTCGCCCAGCGAGTCCGCGCCGAGGAACGCTGCAAGGCTCTTGGTGGCGAACTGGCCCGTGATGCCTTCGTGTTCTCCGCCGAGGCCAACTCCTCGCTCCCGCTCAAACCACCGAGCGTCAGCCAGCGATATCGCCGCCTCGCCAAGAGGCTGGAGATCCATACACACCGGCTGAAGGACCTACGCGCCTACAACGTCACCGAGCTCCTGGGCAACGGCACCGATGTCCGGACCGTGGCCGGCCGAGTGGGCCACGGCGGCGGAGGCGCGATCACGCTCAAGCACTACGCGGCCTTCCTTCCCACCGCGGACCGCCAAGCCGTCACCACCCTTGCCAAGCAGTTGCCGGTACCGGAGCGACTGCTCACGGCCGAGCCTGCCGCGACTGTCGTCAACGGGCTCCGCCTGATCTGCGAATGCGGCAATGAGTCACTGTGGGCGATGGTCGTGGTCACCGAGGACGGCACCGAGGCTCTGTGCGGCCAGTGCGAGACGGCTGTCCAGGCCCGCCCGGCCGAGGTCTCAGCCTCTCTACCGACCAAGGCCAACGTCCTGGCGCACCTGCCCACCTACCCGATCGCGCACTTCGCTTGCCACGGCACCAGCCACCCCACCGACCCATCGAACAGCCGGCTACTCCTCCACGACCATGACACCGACCCGCTCACCGTCCGCGACCTCACCCCCATCCAGCTGGGCCAGGCGCAGCTCGCCTACCTGTCTGCCTGCCGCACGGCAGCCGTCGATGCCGCCGAGCTGCTCGATGAGGCCATCCATCTGACTTCGGCGTTCCAGCTTGCAGGTTTTCGCCACGTCATCGGGACCTTGTGGGAGATCGATGACCAGATTGCCGTCACCGTCGCCGATGACTTCTACAGTCACCTCACCACCGACGAGGGCACCGTGGATGCCAGCCGAGCCGCCCACGCCCTGCACCACGCCGTCCGGGCTGTCCGCGATCGGCTTCCCCGCACACCGTCGCTGTGGGCCGCTTACCTCCACGCCGGTGCCTGACCACGGTCTCGTATAGGGAGGGAGTGTCTGACACGGCAGAAACGGGCTCGCAAAGGGCCGTTTGCCCGAGTCCCTTTTCCCAGTCGGCGAGTTTGCACCCTTCCGCTGGTCCCGTGGGGACCGTCGAGCGTCTCCCTAGATACCCCCTGGTACCTCTATTACGTACGTGGAGAAAATACCCTGGGGGGGGTAACCGTGTGACGCGGGAGCGTGTGCCGTTTTCTTTGCCGACATCCTGGAGACCGAGGGTTTGGCAACCGGAGCTATCGGGCCGGTGGGGCCCGTGCGGCGGTGGTGGTGGATCCGCCGCGGGACATCGACCAGGTGCACCACCTTGCCCACGGTCGTCACCTGCGTGTCCGGCACGGCGCTCTGGGCGAGGAAGCGCAGGTGGAACGCCTTCTCGGAGACGGCGCCGATCCGCTCCGGGCTGTGCAGCGTCGTACGGGCCTTCTCGGTAGGGCCCACGACCCAGCGGGCGGGGTCGCATTGAGTCGATCCGATCCCGCCCGGAACGGTCCGCTCCGCCACTCTCTTCACACGGGCCTCACAGAATGACGCAGCTCTGTGCCCTTTCCGGTTTGCCGTCCGGTTCTTCCGCTTAGCTCTTCAATTTCGGCCACACGTTCGATTGGCGGTGTACGGGCAGCAACCGCTGTGCCTACGGTGGCAGCCGTGCTGAACGGTCCAGACCAAGGCATGTGCGTCCCAGCACTGGTGACGTTCTGCCAGACCACGAGCTGCGGCTCGGCTGGACGACGAGCGCGCACCGGGATTCGGCCCAACTCAAGCCCGGTGTCCAGTACGGCACGGAGAGCAGCGTCACGGCACTAGGCCCGCACCCTCCCCTGTCACCCCGAGGGCGTCGGCCTCCCCCTTTACGCCCGCGCTGCTCTCCGTGCCTCCAGATGGGCAAACACGAGGGGAAACTGTGTACTTAAGAGTCAACGGCACGTCCCGTAAACGTGCCCGCACCCGGGCGGGGGCTGGCGCCGTCGCGGCATCGGTCACCCTGGCTCTGGCGGCAGGGGGAGTCCCCGCGATGGCTGCCGAACCGGGGCCGGACAAGCCGTCCTCGGTGTGGGGCAAGGACGGCGCGAAGGCGGAGATGCCGCCGGTGAAGGTTGGCACGACGGAGGCCCCGGAGTCCATGCGGGCGAAGGCGCCAACGGCAGAAGCTGCCCGATGGCTGGCCGCGCAGAAGGAACGCGCACATGCCGCGACCGGTGACCCGCAGCGCGCCGGGGGTGCCCTCGCAGCGGTGGTGCCCAAGGGGCAGGGGCAGGTGCCCTGGCACCTGATCTCGGATGTCCGGGTGACGGACTCCCTGGTAGCGCGCGTCAACTACTCCACCGGCAATCTCATGCTGGCAGCGACCGACTTCCAGATCGCCGGCGTCAGCCAGTCACTGCAGCTGTCACGGACGTACAACTCGATGGATGCCCCCTGGGGGAAGGTCTCGCAGCGCTGGTGGCAGGGCTACGAGCGCTACCTGCAGATCGAGAGCGACAAGGTGGTGCTCTACGACGCCACCGGCGGCCCGGTCTCCTTCGCCAAGAAGGCCGACGGAACCTTCACCACACCCGAGGGCTACCGCCTGGACCTGAAGAAGACCTCCAGCGGCGAGTACACGCTCACCCAGCGCGCCTCGGGCATGAAGGACACCTACAGCTCGGCCGGCACCCTGGTGAAGGTGACCGACCGCAACGGCGGACACGTGCTCGTGGACCAGCATGACGAGGGCGGCGAGAACAAGGGATTCAAGCTCACCGAGTCCCGCTCCGGCCGCTGGATCGACCTGGTCAAGACCGACGCCTCGCAGTGGCAGGCGAAGGACAACACCGGCCGCACCGTGGTCTATGACCTCAACCCTGCCGGTGACCTGTCCAAGAGCACCGACACCGAGGGAAAGGCCACCACCTTCGGATACGACGCGAACCGCCGCCTGACGAAGATCACCACGCCTGAGGGGCGGGTAACCGTCTTCACCTACGACAGCCACAACCGTGTGACGTCCATGAAGCGGGCCACCACGTTCGACGGCGCCGGGGAGACCGGCCCCACCTACCTCTACGACTACTCGTCAAGCACCCCGAACACCGCGGGCACCACGACGGTCACCGACCCGGTCGGCGACACCACGACGTACAAGTACGCGGCCGACGGCGAGATCACCAAGGTCACCGACGCCTTGGGGCACTCCCGCGACCGCACCTATGACGCGAACCGGAACGTGGCAACCGCCGCTGATGCCATGGGAGTTGGGAGCACGCCGGGCAACGTGACCACCTACGGGTGGGACGCACGCTCGAACCCGACGACAGCGAAGCTGCCGACCGGCGCCACTTCCTCGCTGTCCGGCTACCAGACCGTCGCCGGCGCGGACGTGCCCGGAAAGCTCGACACGGCGGACGGCATCTCGGTCAGCTACAGCTACGACTCCGCGGGCAACACCACCAAGGAGACGGTCTCCGGCACCGAGGGCGGCACCCGCTCCTTCACGTACAACCCCGCCACCCCCACCTGCGGCGGCTTCGAGGGCCAGCGCTGCGAGGTGAAGGACGCCAACCAGAACGCGACGAAGTTCACCTACGACGCCAAGGGCAACCTGTCCAAGGTCACCCCGCCCAAGCCCCTCGGCGTGACCAACTACACGTACGACAGCCTGGGCCGCACCGAGACCGTCACCGACGGCCGCGGCATCAAGACCGTCTACGTCTACGACAACCGCGACCGGATCACCAAGGTCTCCAGCACCAACGCGACCGTGACCTACGCCTACGACGCGGACGGCAACCTCAAGCAGCGCTCCGACGCGACCGGCATCACCAAGTACGACTTCGACCCCCTCAGCCGGGAAACAGTCCGCACCCTGCAGGACGGCTCCCAGACCGTGCTCACCTATACGGCCGACGGCAACGTCGAAACGTACAAGGACCCCTCGGGCGCCGTCCGCTACACCTACAGCAAGACCAACCGGCTGGAGTCGCTGACCGATCCGTTCGGCCAGAAGACCGGCTACGAGTACAACGCCAACGACGCCCGCACCAAGATCAGTTACCCCGTTGGGACCGTCCAGTCGATCACACTGGACAAGGCCAACCGGGCCACCGCCATCAAGGCGACCTCCCCCAAGGGAACCCTGATGGACCTCGCCTACACCTACACGTACACCAGCGGCACAACCACCAAGGACGGCACGAAGATCCGCACCCGCAACGACGCGGCGACCGGCCTCAAGCGCACCTACGACTACGACTCAGCCGGACGCCTGACCTTCACCAAAGAGACCAAGGGCACCACGACCAACAGCAGCTGGCTCTACTGCTACGACAAGGCAGGCAACCTCACCTCACAGGGCACCGCGGCCGGCTGCCCCGGCGGCTCCACCTACGACTACAACGCCGCCAACCAGATCACCGGCAAGAACGGCTCCTCGACGAACTGGTCCTACGACCAGGACGGCAACGAGACCGCAGCCGCCCCGACCGCCGAGACCACCCGCACCGGCGGCCAATGGAGCGACTTCTCCCAGCAGACGTCAATCACTCAGGGCGGCACCACCTACAAAGGCCGCTACGCCAGCACCGACAACTCCGAGCGCACCCAGTTCGGCGGCACCGCCTTCCACCACGGCCCGCTCGGCCTGGCCTCCCAGACCGCCGGCGGCGTGGACACGAACTTCACCCGCGAAGCGGGAGGCACCCTCAACTCGTTCCGCACCAAGGACAAGACGTACTACTACCTCGCGGACTCCCTCGGCACCATCGAAGCCGTCGTGAACGCCGACGGCGAAAAGGTCAACACCTACACCTACAGCCCGCGCGGCGTCACCAACGCCAACGAGAAGGTCTCCCAGCCCTACCGCTTCGCGAGCGGCTACCAGGACCCGACCGGGCTCTACCACTTCGAGGCACGCTTCTACGACCCGAACCTCGGGCGCTTCACCCAGCCCGACCCGTCCGGACTCGAAGCCAACCCCTACCTCTACGCCTCCGGCGACCCCACCAACATCATTGACCCCAGTGGCCTGTTCGGGTGGTCGGATATCGGCGAAGGCCTCGGCGGCATCGTCGGCACGGCCGTCGGCGTGGCGGCGGTGGCCACCGTCTGCGCTACAGGCGTCGGGTGCCTCGTGGCCGGGGCAGTGATTACCGGGGTCGCAGCGGGTTCCGGCGCGGCTATCGGATCGGCCATCGCCGGCGGAGACGCCGAAGATCGCAGCGATGCCTTTATCAACGGCGCGCTCTGGGGCACCGCCGGTAGCCTGGTCGGGGGGCGTCTCGCAACCCTCATAAGGACGGGGAGGTAGCCCAGAGCCATACTTGACAGGGCGTGCGAGACTTTCCGGCCTCTCGCACGCCCTTACCGGGGAACGGGGCAAATGAAGCGGAAGGAACAGAATTGAAGAGCAATCTGCCAGAATTACGTGACCGGTGGCGAGGCGCATTAGCTATGAGCGTGATCGGCTTCCTCGTTACCGGGATGCCGAAGTTGTTCGAGTCCGGGATCGGTGCCGATCTTCTATTTTCTACACTGCTCGGCGTAGGTAGCGGCAGTATAATCGGTTTCCTTTTTCCTTCGATCCTGTTCCGTACACGAATCCGACGCACTCTTCCCCCTCCTCCTCCGCATCCCCCACTTCCGCCGCCTCCAATGAAGGCAGACGAGAACCCTCCTGGAAAGCCATCCGCCAGGAATACGCATACCGACGATGCTCCAGAAGAACCGGGTTTCGGCGAGGCCCGGTAATCGGCAGCAGTCGGTTTCCTCTTGAGGTCGTGGGCGACCGCCCTGCTCCCAATCCTCTATCTGAACTGAGGCTTCCCGGGTTGCGCCCCCTCGAAGGGGAACGGAATGAACTCCGCCGCTAAAGGCATTGCAATCGGCTCTGCCCGACTGTCGATGCTCGTTTTAGCCATCGTCATTATCTGCACCCCATGGATCGTCGGTTGGTCCTTCTCCGCGTTCATAGTCTGGAATGCGGCCTTCGTCGTCATTGTTTACGCGGCAAATCTCCTGCTGTTACCGGCCGTTGCCCGATGGGACATCCGGAAGCAAGTACCGCAAGGCGAACCTGTACGGCTGGTCGTGGCAGTGCGCAGGAGAGTCGGACGGCTGCCATTCCCCCTGCTCGGCGATGAGTTCGTTGTGGCACTGACTGACCAGCGCCTGCTCATTCAGCCACGCGCAACGTTCACCGGACGCCCGAGAGGGGATCTTCTCTTGGGCGGGCAGGTCACCTTTCGGCAGGGGAAGGTCCTCTCTATCGAGACAGAATCCGGCGTCAGAATAGACGCGCTGGTGCAGTTGGCGCATAGAAGTGACGTCGCCTATTGGATACAGCGGTGGCAGGACCGCTGACTGGGCATTGGGTGCGTCGTCGCCGGAGCAGTCATGGAGCCTTTTCCATCCTGTGCTGGCGGCTGTGCAGGGCAACAATCGCCGGGCCGCTCCCGAGCTCAACTGCCCTCGGAGTCCAGTCGCTCGGCGGCTTGGAGCACGTACTCGGGGAGCTTCGACGTGGCGGCTAGGACCTCGATGCCGATGAGGCGGCCCTGCTCGTCGAAGTCGAGGTTGATCATGCCGTCGACATCGATGGGATCGCAGGGATAGGTATGTGCTGATCTCACGCTGGCCTGCGGGTCGGTGAAGTATATGTACGCCGCGTTCACGGTCTTGTCGTAGGTGACTTTGACGTCAGGCACGATGCTGGGGTCCTTTCTGCGTTGTTGGTTCCGGTCTCGTCCATGCGCTGCGAGTTGCAGGGCGAGTACGGCCTTGGCGATGGTGGTGACGAGGGTCGTACTGCAACGGAGTTTGCGCAGGAGGCGCCACGTCTTGAGGGTGGCCATGGCCTGCTCGCCGAGCGCGCGGATCTTGGCGTGGGAGGCGTTGACGGCTCGTTGGCCTGCGGAGAGTTTGTCCCAGCGGCCGCGGAAGGTCCCGATGGTCTCCCAGGAAGAGATCGGAACCGCCGAGGTAGCCGTGTTCCTAGCCGTGAACCACAGGCGAAACCTGCACTCCCAGGCGCTTCTGGTGTCATCATGAAGACGAAAGATGCAGGTAGGAGCCACTGGCTACAGGCTCTGTTGCCCTCCTAAAGCGGGTGTCGCAGGTTCGAATCCTGCCGGGGGCACCAGCCAAAAGGCCCCGGACCGATCATGGTCCGGGGCCTTTTGACGGCAGACTTTGCGGCAGTCCGCGTCGCAGCCGACGACACCGCTCACCTCCGTGCTCCCCGTCCGGGGCAGCACCTAGATCCAGCAGCCCTGTGGCACCAGGAGCTGGCCTTACCGCAGATTTCCTAAACGGTCATGGACAGGGGCTCGTGAGAGGAGAATGCCAAAACGGCCAGGAGCTCACGCACGGCCGCAGCGTGGCACGGGGGTCAATGTGCAGAACGACAGAGACGACAGGCTAGAGCCCGACTGGGGGAAGCTCGCCGAGCTCGCCGAACTCCGCAGCCGGCGCCGATCCGTCCTCATCAACGTGACCTGCCTGATGGCAACTGTAGCCATCGGTGCCTTGATAGCGGTCACCATCGTTTTCTACGGCGATGGTGACCCCGCCCCTGGCCCCTCGCCCGATCCGTCGTTCGGGACCGAGGAGCCCACCGAGCCTGCGAACCCTTCAGAACAGGCGACTCCGAGTCAGACGGATTTCCTGGAAGACGTCAGCCAAGACAGGAAAACTCTGGTGCCGGGAGGGTTCCGATTCCCGGAGTCCGCCAGCTCCGCCGTAGGGCGATCAACCAGTGTTTCGGTGACGCTTTGGATGGATGGGAACTACCCGGGCCGCACCAGTCCGTCAGCGGGCAGCGAGACTCACCCCATTCCAGTGGGTGGCGTGGAAGGAGCATCCCTGACCTCACCAAGCAATGAGGTCAGGATCCGACCACTCTTTGATCCCAGCGTGAAGCAGATAGTCACGGAACCTACCGACCAAGCAGACTGGGAGTGGGCAGTCAGTGCGAGCGAGCCAGGCGAGTACAAGCTCGTGCTGCGGATCACCACATACCAAGGCGAGTCGAACCGAGCCCTGGCGACCTCAGCTCCCGTCACGATCCGTTTTCACGTAGCCAATACCGTTTCTCACAGACTGAGTTGGCTGCGTGCTGAGCTCGTAGCGTGGGGCGGCGTTGCGGCAGCCGTGGTCGCCCTCCTGGCCTTCAGGGTTCCACTGCTGAACATGGTTCGGGCTCGACGGGACGCACTGCTGGAACGGCGCCGTCAAGGCACCGACGGGTACATGTAGCAACGCAACCTAGCGATGCTTCCTTTTCGGCAGTGCACCAAGATCGGTCATGGTGCCGACCGCTCATGGCAGCCGGCACCATGCACACAGCTAACAGGCAGGGCGCCGGCGTTTGAGCAGCCTGGCCATGTGGCTGATCGCCTCCCGCTGAGTGTCGTGCACGACGTGCGTGTACACGTCCATCGTGATGCTGATCTGGCTATGCCCGAGGATCTCCATGATGACTCGCGGCGCCACGCCAGCCGCCGTCAGTAGCGTGGCGCAGCCGTGCCGGGCGTCATGCAGCCGGACCACCCGCAGCCCTGCGTCGGCAGCGACCCGCGTGAACGACGGTAGACGTTGCGCGGCTCGACCAGGCGCCCGTTCCTCGTGGCGAAGACGTAGCCCTTCTCAGACCACTCGGTGCCCGTTCGCGCGAACGCCTCCCGCTGCCGCAGCCGGTGCCAGCGCAGCGGGGCGATGCACAGCGCGGGCATGGGAACCACGCGCTGGCGGCGGCTCTTGGGGGCATCGTCGTACAACGCCGCTCCTGCACACCCTGCGTAGGGGTGCACGAGCAGGAGCGGCGCCGTTGTAAGGCCACCAGGTCGCCCCGGCGAGGACGATTGCGAACTGTGGGCCATCCCACGACCACAGAGGCTCCCGTGCCCACGACCTTTGGGTCTGTGAAGGTCCTGGGGGTCTCCCGGCGCCCTTCGGGCGTTCGGGCTACTTTGCCAGGGGCGCCGTGCGGGGACGGAGCGCCAGGGCCAGCAACGGGCCCACTGCCAGTAGGAGGGCGAGGGCTGCGTAGCCGGTGGTGAGGGTCGAGACGGTGGCGACGCCGGCGACGAGCAGGGGACCGTCGGCGTCGCCGAGTTCGCGGCCGAGCTCGGCCGACCCCATGGTCTGGCCCATACGCTCCTCGGGAGTGGAAGCGGCCACGGCGGCGAAACCGAGCGGGGTGATCATCCCGGTGCCGGTGCCGATGAGGGCCCGGATCCGCCCCTCCGGCCGGGTTGCAGGGCGGGCGTTGCAGCGGACTAAGCCTGACCGCCCCCGAAAGGCACTGGCCACCTGCCAGCGCTAGGAGCGCACTACGCGGCCGGGGCTTGAGCAGACTTGGTCTTCTTCTTTTTCTTTCCGGCTATCGATGCTGGTTTAGCATCCTGACTCCTGAAGGTGGAACTGCTGGCGCTCTGCCCGAAGAAGTAGCCCAGGATGATAAGGAAACTGTTCGATAGCAGTGTGGAAGGTACGATCTTGAGGAACATGGAGACCACGAAAACCGTGGTCAGGGCGATGAGGAGAACGGCACCGACGAGCGTGGCGATCGGCTCACGGGACACCCGCCGATTCCACTTTCTCGCCGCGATCTCCTCCTTGAGTAGCTGCGCTTCGTGGATCTTCTTCAGTTCGTCCTCGGCCTCCTCCTTGGCTTCACGCTCCTGGTGCCACCCCTCGACGACCATGGCTTGAGCCGCACTGTCCACCTGAGCTGCGGCCCGCTCCCGCTCGCGGGCCGCAGCAGCCTCCGCCTCCAATGCCGCCAGTTGCTCCTTCAGCGCGTCCTTTTCGGGACCGGCGGCAAGCCGATCGACCAGATCCTGCAAGCCATCAAGTTTTTCCTCGCTGCGCAGTTCCTTGATGCGTTCAAGGATCAGCCGCTTGCGCTCCAGAAGAAACGGCAGGATGCCGATCGTCACCTCTGGCTGCTCTACCACCCACGCCTTTACCGCGCCCCGTATGGGCACCTTGCCGAACTGATCGGGATGGCTGATCGCCTCGTTGACCCGGGTGAGCGCGAGCTCCAAATCCTGCAATCCGTAGGCCTTAATGGCACTTTCGGACAGCCCTAGGGAATCGAGGATCGGCTCATACATGCCTCTGAGCCGAGCCATCGAGTCCGCCGCTTGGACCGCCCTGTCTGCCATCCCCATACAGCCCCCCCACAAGGTTGTTGGTCGCCATCTTGCCAAGACCAAACCGTGGCGAGGGGCCGAATGCGGCAATCCAGGGCCGCCCGCGTGACTATCCCTGAGCGGACACCCAACGGGTGGCCCGCGCCGAATCCACCAGCGGCCCGGGCCTCATCCCTGACGGCTGCCTCACCGCCCGGCCCACCCCGCGTTCGGCGGGCCGGGTGGTGAAGGGGAGTCGCACAGTCCGGCCACAACACCACCCCTGTGACCTACGTGAATCAGGATCCGGAAATGACGAAGGCCCACACAGTGGCGGGCCTTGGCGTTTGGGTCCGGGCACGCCGGACATGAGGCCAGGATGCGGCATGATCGCACGGACCACAACTGCAGGCCTGTGTGATGGGTGAAGCGGGTCGAACTCTGCATCTCGCCAGATAGGTTGGCCCCCACCGGCGGATGTCGAGCGGCCAACAAATCAGTCATGGCGGGAGATCACCACGTGGACCCAGTCACTGCGGCTGCATCTGGTGGGGCTCGGGCACTGGTAGGCGTCGCAACGAAGAAGCTGGCTCCAGAACCCGGCATCAAACTTGGGAGTCGCAAAGAGCGGCGCGAGGTGTACCGCACCTTCCTCGACTCGCTGTGTGAGGCGCTGAATTTCGCCGATTTGCTGCGCGACGAGAAGGAGTTCAGCGGCCTGCTCATCAGCCGCTCGCGGACTCGGCAGATCATGCAGATGGCGCACGAGCGTCGCACGAGCTTGATGCAGGCGTACTTCGAAATGCGGCTGGTTGCATCGCCTGAACCGCTGTACGCAGCCGAGGAAGCCCTAACGGCTACGCGCGAGGCGATAGGCGTGGCTGGAGGCGATGCGGATGTGTATGCCCGCGCTGTAGTCCTGGCCATGGAGGCGCAACGAGCCTTCACCGACGCTTGTCGAGTGGACCTGGGGTATGAGCTGCGCTGGTGGCAATGGCGCCGGCGCAGGGCGCTTAAGCGGGTTCGTCGTATCGAGGCCGCCCAGGCGGAAGCGCGAGGTGGGACTGCGCTCTAGTCGATCAGAAGGAAAGTACTGACGATGCGGCTGGGGACGTAGCCAGGGCTTCGTCAAAGTGCAGCCTTGGCTGACTTGTCCGGTTCTATGGTGTGGTGACGCTGTAGACGCTGCCCTGGACCGAGAACGCCGTGCGACGCCACCACGCCCAGTGCTCAGCTCAGACGTGCTGCATCCAGATATTGGGCTCCGTATAAATGCCCTGGTCAGCGGACTGGTCGACCCGTAGCAGGCCCAGCCCTCCCGGGATGACGTAGTCACCCGTCTCTGGGAACACCATGCCGGTCCACTGCTCCCACTCGGCGATCGTGCCGGTCATGGTCTGCGACTGGGGAGCCGCCGCGAGAATCCGGGCGCCCAGACGCTGGTGGGTGCGGATCCATGGATCGAGGGCCATGCCGTCCTCGCGGGTCCACCCCATGAACGCCTCGACCGACGCCAGCGGATAGCGCGCCTTCAACGTTGGGCGCACCGGCGCGATGACCCGTGGCCATCCGGCGCCCTCGGCGAGCCGACGCAGCGCGGTGAGCATCTCCCCGGCAAGGCCGCGTCCCTTGAGTGATGGCGTAACGATCGCCCCACAGATCACCAGGGTGTCGGGGTGGACGCCCTGCTCTCGGCCCTCGACGGCGCGGATGGTGGCCTGGGTGTAGCCGGTAGGGAGCGTTTCGATCCGCCCGTCCCACCGGATCGGTACACCCCAGCCGGACGCGACCGGCAGCCCGCGCTCATCCACCAGCGTGAGATCGAGGTCGGCGAACCACTCCCGGACCCTGCCGATGTACTGCTTGGCCAGCCGATCGGCTGTGATGAACTCCGGGAAACCCTCACTGAAGAGCTCGCGCAACTGCTCATCAGGCCACGTACGTGCGTCTGTTCGCTCAACGATCAATGTCACGGGCCCGGTTATAGCGCACCCTCCACATGCCGAGCGAGGAAGTTCAGCCCCCCAGGCTCCGGCAGATTCGCCTGACGATTCGTGATCATGTGAGTCCGAGGAGCGCGAGGAACCGGCGGGGTTCGCGGGCGTTGTGGCGGAGAGCTGCAGCTATGTTCGTGGCTCCGGTCAGCCGCAGTGCCCCGACGGCAAGGTTGCGGCCGCCCAAGGACATGAGGTCGGTCCGGTGATCAGCAAGATACCGATGGGTCTCCTAGGACGAGATCGGAACCGCCGAGGTAGCCGTGCTTCTAGCCGTGAACCACAGTCGAAACCGGCACTCTCAGACACGCCAGGTGCCATCATGAAGACGAGAGATGCAGGTAGGAGCCACTGGCTACGGGTCCTGTTGCCCTCCTAAGCGGGTGTCGCAGGTTCGAATCCTGCCGGGGCCACCAGCGCAAAGGCCCCGGACCGATCATGGTCCGGGGCCTTTGACATCCACTTCTGACATCAACGAGAACGGTCACTCACAACCGGCCGCCGCTTGAGCAGCCGATCCACGTGACTGATCGCCTTGCGCTGCCTGTCCTGCACGACGTGCGTTTACACGTCCATGGTGATGCTGATCTGACCGTGGCCGAGGATCTCCATCACGACGCCGGGGGCGGCGGCAGCAGCCGTGAGGAGGATCGCCGTACCGTGCCGGGCGTCATGCAACCGGATCACGCGAAGGCCGGCGGACTCGGCAGCGCGGGTGAAGGAAACGGTAGACGTTCCGAGGCTCGGCTTAGAAGCATCTGTGGAGGCGTCCGCCTGCCGCGAGGAGCTGATTGTTTCAGCCCGGATCAGCGAGCTCACCGTGGCGGAGCGGGCCGGGCTTGGTGCCCCTCCGCCTCTGCGCAGCGGCCGGCCGCTCAGTGCCGCCGGGTCGGCCCGCCGAAAGGCTCACGAGCACTGGGCCACTTCCGCCCGGTCGGTTTAGGGCTTCTCGCCGTCCCGGTCGACAAGGGACTGGGTCATCTTCATCTCGCAGAATGTGACCTCGCCCTTCTTGTGCGAGCGCCCAGCCGACGAGCCGTCCTCATACTTCTCCTCGTAGTCGCGCACCGCAACCGACTGGTTCCCCTGGTACTGGAAGGTGTCGGGGTCGAGGAGGTACTCCCGGCGCTGAACGGCCTTGCTGCCCAGGTCCGGGTATATGGCGATGGCGTCATGCCCCAGGGGGTCCTTCACCAGGTGCGGGACCACCTCGATCCCGGGGTCCGCGGCCAGTGCGCGGTACAGCTTGGCCATCCCCTGCGGATGCACGGGATAGGCCTCGTCGAGGGTCGCCAGGAGCGCGAAGGTCTCGACCTGCTCACCCGTCAAACCGGAGTCCCGGCCCATGGGGAACATGTCCGCCGCCTGCTTCCGGATCTCCGCGGGGTCGTCCGGGAGCGAGGCGAGCAGGCGATACAGCCGCCGCTGCGAGGGCTCGTTGTCGCCGTCCTTGTCGTCCTCCCTCACAGGGCTGTCGTACTGGACCCACTCCTCGCTCACCTTGGGCTTGGCATCGGGCCCCGCGTCCGACGCTCCGAATTGGCACTGGGCGGTCTTCAGGTAGACCCACTGGCCGTCGCGCGGATGCAGATCCGGCTGCTGCGACACCACTTCCGCCGCCTGCTCCAAAAGTGCCGTCGCGGACGTCAGGTCGGGGCTGGCAGGCTGCACGCCGCGCTCGGGTCCATCGCCACCGACGAGCATGGTCGCCAGCACCGCGATGGCGATCACCGTCGCGGCGCCCCCCGCAGCTGTCATGCGCCAGTCCAGCCGCATCCTGCGGGCAGAGCTCTGCTGCGCTGCTCCCAGCAGCTTCTGGCGGCCGGGAACCAGCCGCACCCGGTCCGGCGTCGGCGCATCGGCGCGCAACTCGTGCAGCTTGGTCATGTCATCCATGGGTTACCGCCCCGTTGTGGTCGCTTACGAGGGTGGGGTCGGCGCCGAGCGCCGTACGCATCTTGCGCCGCGCCCGGCTCAGCCGGGAGCGGACCGTGCCGACCGGCACCCCGAGGGCGTCGGCACACTCCTGGTAGGTGAAGTCCGCCCAGGCGACCAGCAGCAGCACATGCCGGTCCTTCCCGGGCAAGGCCGCGATCGCCCCGGCCAGCGCCTGCTGCGAGGCCTCGGCCGTCACCCGCTCGTCGGCCCGTTCCGACCAGGACTCGGCCACCGGGTCGACACCGGTACGGGCCAGCGCCCGCAGCGCCCGCACTTCGGAGCGGCGGTGGCTGCCGATGAGGTTGCCGGCGATCCCGTAGAGCCACGGCCGGGCACTGGCGCGCGCGACGTCGTAGCGGGCGCGGTTACGGAAGGCGATGAGGAAGGTCTGCGCCGTGATGTCGTCGGCGTGACTGTCGCCCAGCCGGCGCATCACATACCGGTGGATCTCGGCGGCGTGTCTGTCGTAAAGCCTGGCGAATATCTCCGGCCGCTCCAGGGATTCCTGGATGACCAGCGCGTCGTCGGTGGGTGGGTCCCCCACGAGGCCCTCGCTTCTTCGTGCAGTAGGAGTGGAGTGCATTCCACCCCCTGTTGTCCGAAGCGGCCAGGAGGGTTCACGCGCAGGAGATGCGCCAGTTCGTGTGCCCGGACAGCCCACGAGTTCTCGCCGCCAGAATCCGTGACAGCGGCGCTCCACTCTGGGGGCTTGGGACATGGTCATGCTCAGAAGTACTCACCGGGGACCAACACCAGGCCCTACCGAGAGGGGCGGGCACTCTGGATGGAGACACGACAACGTCGCCAGGTCACTATGGTCCTTGGGTTGAGAGCACTCACGTTGACAGCCGTGAATTCATGATCTCGAGCTGGCCGTCGCGGCCTGCCCCGGTCGAACACACAGACCGACAGCGTGGCTGAGGTCACCGGGGTACAGCCAGGCACACGCGCGCCTTGTCGATTGGCACGCCCGCCGTCGTGGCTGACTGTCCTCGGGTGCGGCACAGGGCAAGTCTCGCAGCGGACCGCCCAGCAGACGTCAGCCCACGGCACCCGGTTCGAACGGGCTGGCACCCTCCACATCGGGCCTGTGCTGCGGGTCTCAAGCGCGCCGGCCGACGCAGGCAGAATGATCGCAGGACAGCCGTCAGCGCCCCCGCACCGGTGTTTCCCGCCCCACAAGGGCAAGCGCAACGAGGCTGAGTGTGTGACTGCGTGACAACGCCGACGAACACCTGCGGACTTCGGCGTACGTCAGCGGACCATCAGCGCAGCTCAGAGCCACATGAACCCAAGGCAGCACCCCCGCCCACGTTGCTTCGGGACGAAGAGGTCCGCCAGTCATCAGCTATCGAGGCTGCCTGACGCCAGTACAGGCGATAAGCGACTCCGTGTCTTCCGAGAGGAAGAGCATGTAGACCCAATGGCCGTCTGGCGACGTGACTTGCCCAAGCCGGACTGGCAAACCATACGAGCTCAGCCGCTCCACGGCTTGTTCGAGCCCTAGCGTCTCCTGGCCCGTTCGCCGCGTGAGCCCAAGTCGGCGCCGGTAGCTCCTGGCGAGGGACTCAGAGGCCGTCGCCCCATCCCAGACGATGCCCACGCCGCCACTGAGCAAGGCGGCACGAGCCAAGCCCGTCAC
The DNA here is from genome assembly GCF_053608645.1 of Streptomyces sp. NPDC055013. NCBI lineage: Bacteria > Bacillati > Actinomycetota > Actinomycetes > Kitasatosporales > Streptomycetaceae > Streptomyces > Streptomyces sp. NPDC055013. The sequence continues at coordinate 263,147 of NZ_JBSGVW010000005.1, read as the reverse complement.
CTCGGAGCCGTCCCCGAGGACGTCGGCTATCTGGTCCTTCTCCACGTCGGCACTCCGGGGTGAGACGGATGGCTGACATCCAATCCTGACATCAACGGCCCCACACGTCTGCGGTCGTGCCCGCCCACCGGCGGCCAATCCAGCCAAGACCGAGCCGCGTCGGGACGGCGTTCCGACCGAACTCCCAAAGCGGCTGTCGCAGGTTCGAATCCTGCTGGGGGCACCAGCCAAAAAGGCCCCGGACCGATCATGGTCCGGGGCCTTCTGACTGCAGGTTCTGACGTCAGAGGCTGCTAGCGCACGTCGACGAAGTCGCCTGTGGCGCTGGTCGCCGAAGTGGTGGACGTGCCCGCGAAGGACCAGCGCCAGTAGCCGTCTGCCGCTGCCGTGACCTTCGTCGACAGGTTGCCCGTCGAGTTGGTGTGGACCGTCTTGAGGGTCGTGTAGGTCGTGGTGCCCGCCTTGCGGAACTGCAGCTTCACGGGCTGGTTGGTGTAGCCCGCGTAGATGCGCTTGTCCCAGTTGGCACGGGCCAGCTTGCCCGTGACCGTGATCGGCTTGCCCTTGGCGACCGGCTCGGGACCGGCGTTGACGCTGAGCGTGCCGCGCCGCAGGACAGAGTGCTTGGCGGCGCCGCCGTTGTTGTACAGGTCGCCGTCCTTGGACTGGAGTTGGACGGTCACGTCCCACTTACCCGCGAGGGTGTTGCGGGGCACGCCCCAGCCCGATTCGAGCTTGAAAGTGAGCTTGCAGGTGGAGGTCGTGGCGTTGACCGCGGTGCACTTCGGGGCGCCGTGGTACGACCAGTAGTCGTCGCCGATCTCCCGGTCGATCTGGAGGAACGCGAGGTCCTTGCTGATGCCCGAGTCGTCCGAAGCGGTCACCGAGATGGTGAACGACTCGCTCTGGGAGGTGCCCAGGACGATGGGCTTGCCGCCGTTCACGGACAGCTTCTGGATCACCACGCCGGTCTCCGTCGCGTAGGCGGCCGGGGCGGTGACGGCGGAGGCGGAAAGCGCCAGGGCGCCGGTCAGGACGGCACCTATGGATCTCATGCGCATGAATCCCCAATTGGTTCGGGCCTGCCCCGGCCGTGATTCCCCCCGGCCGCAGGCATGGCAGATGGGGCGAGAATATGGCACCTGCGCAGCTCAGCCGCCGTCGGAGTGCGGACCCCGCCCCCCCTTGTCCGATGCATCGCATGGCGTCGGCGGCGGCGAGCTCGTGTTCGCACGAGGCGTTCGAGCGCCGTACGCCCTCGACCACGGGCGACAGGAGGGTCTCACACCCGCTGACCAACTCGTCGATCCATGGGACTGCCGTCAAGCTGCGGACAGAGAGTTACAGCGGCGCCAACTCCACCCGGCCTGTGAACCGGCGCCACCCACTTGATCGGCGAGCCATGCTGTTCGCCGGCCAACGCCCACCATTTGAGGTCGGGCAGTACGTGACGTACTTGCTTCAGGACATCCGGCGACCTGATCACGGCTTCGAAGTCGACTTCTCCCTGGCCGATGTCTGCGATGCCCGGCAAGGTCCGCACCGCACCCATGACTTCAGGCAGGTCCGCGGACGTGAGGACAGCGGCCGCAGCAGAGTTGGCCATCCCTGAACAATAAGACGGCCCCGTTCACGGGCCGGCGGACGGCGAAGAGGCTCGGCACGAACTGGTCGCCACCCACCACTTCCTGGTTGTCCGGCTCGTCCGGGCTGCCCTGCAGGCGCCGAAGTGGCTTTGGCTCGGCCTCAACTACTGCAACGCGGCGCTTACGGTCATCCGATACACGCCCGGCCGGCCGGCCTCCAGCCTCCTGTCCAACGAAATGCGTCACCTGCCAACCGAGCTGCGCTGGACGGAATTCCCTCCCGAGTCGCACATCTGAATCCGCCCCCGAGGCAATGCCTTGGGTCATCGCGGCACGCGATGCGACACACGCGCATCACCCATCCGAGGGACCGTGAGCCTAGTCCGATGCGTCCAAGATCGGTCCTGACAAAAGAAGCGTCACTATGGGTCTCAAGCAGGAGGCCCGCACCACCGAACGGGCTTGGCGGCAAGATCGGTGGGCGGGCACTGAGGACCAGGAGGTACCGCTATGAGTGTGACTCCGACCCGCTCCGTACTGTCAATCGCCCGCCCGAAGGACTGGGCGGCCCTGCTCATCGTCATCGTGATCGTCTATGTCCCGGCGGCGCAGATTCAGGACATCCTGACCAGTCTGATCGCCCTGTCAGGAGTGCTCGTATCGGGCTCGGCAGTCAGGGCCGTATCAGCGCGACAGCCGCAATCGACCATCTAAGGGCGGATTAGCTCGATCGGGCCGGGGATGAGGCCCCCAGCCGGGAAACCGGGAGAAGGGCCAGCGGTCCCCTTGCGTGCCCGATCGAGCAGGCGGTGTGTCTGGATCCGCCCGCTGTGGCATGCGCCCGAGGACGACCGACGGCAGTCGTTGGGGGCAACGTCGGCATGCGTTGCCATAGGGACAGCCACGGTCAATAGCCGATACTCGCGGGCACAACCGTGGCCGCGAGCCCGGCGGGATGGCTACCAGGTCACGGACAGGACAACCCAGCCTCTCCCTCTGGAGCCGTGTTGCTTGGCAGCGATCGGGAGCCAGTGCCGATACGCCTTACCCTCCGATCCCGAACGGCAGTCCCTTGCTGTCGCCGCTGAGTGAGCGACGTATTGCGTTGACCAATCTCACCTGTGCAACGACGGACTCTTGGCGGGCTGCTTCGAACTCCTCTGGACTGAGTGGATTGCGCAGCGGGGTGCGGTCCCCTCGTTCCACCTGGTCCAGGAAAGAATCGATAGCGCGCCCGAAGTTGTTGATCTCCGTGGCGATTTCAGCAGGGGCGACCAAGCTCGCTCGTATCAAGGTTGCACTCCATTCGCCCCAGTCGTAGTCCCAGCCTCGCTCATCGCCATGGGCCCGCCTGAGTTCCATCGTGAACTTGGCGTAGTGGCTGAACAGGTCCTGGTAGGAGGCGAGTTGCTGATCACGTATCCACTGCTGATCCTGAGCGCGGCGTGTCACGATGCCGCCAACCAAGACTCCCGCGGTGGCGAGGAGAGCACCAGCGGCCGTGGTCACCAAACCTTCCAGCATCTTGCCCCCGTGCATTCGATGTGCTGACGTTCGGGCAGACGATGCTACTGATCCACTCAGTACGGCCACTGTACGGCCACTGGAATCTCGTGCCGTTCCGGCGCGATGGAGTATCGCGTCAGCAGGGCATCGAGACTCGCCGGCACGATGCCGGCCGGCATCGACGACGGGGGCCACGGGCGACCTTGGCCGGCCCTGGACGTTGTGTCGATGGACGAGGAACGGGCCCGTGGGAAAGGGCCGGCTCAGGAGGGGTTCCTCCTCCAGGCCTGCGCGGAGACTCCCCCACCTTCGCGCACATGCTTCGAGGCGGTCCGCGAGGCCCCGGGGTCCCGGTCGCTGGTCATGTGCTGATGGGGCGGGTCCGTGACCGCGTCGAGCAGTCCGGCGGGGAGCGGTGGCACGTACCCCGCCCGGGGACCGCCGGGGTACGTGCCACCCCGCCCCGGCGTACCCCGGCCGGCGGACCGCCGGCCTGCCCGCACACCGATGCGGCCAAGGCAGAAGAAGTCCGTCTGGCCCGTAGAGACCGGCGGACGCCGGCCGACCCACGGCCGGACATAGGCATGACGTAGACCTCCCGAGGATCGTCGGGGCAACTCCGCGCCCAGGACGCACCGTTGCGCTGAACCAGAGGAGAGTCATGCCCGAGACGGAACGCGAGAAGCGACTTCCCCTGTCGGCCGCGCAGTCGGGAGTCTGGTTCGCCGACGAGTTCGACGCGACGGGTTCGATGTACAACATCGCGGAGTACATCGAGATCACGGGTCCGCTGGATCTCGGCCTCCTCGGCGACGCGGTGCGTCACACCCTCACCGAGGCCGAGGCGGTGCACGTTCGGTGCGGCGAAGGTGACGAGGGGCCCTGGCAGGTGGCCTCCGAGCTGCGCGACGAGGACGGGGACGTCCTCGTCCGGCTGGATCTGACCCACGAGGCGGACCCGATGGCGGCCGCCCAGGCCTGGATGGATGCCGACCTGGCCACGCCGGTGGACCTGCGCGGTGACAAGCACCTGTTCACCGAGGCCGTCTTCGTCCTGGGGCCGGAGCGGCACATCTGGTATCAGCGCTACCACCACCTGCTCGTCGACGGGTACGGGGGCTGGCTCCTGGCCCGGCGTGCCGCGCAGATCTACACCGCGCTCCGGCAAGGGCCGGACATTCCCGAGAGCCCTTTCGGCAGCCTCGCCGACCTGCTCCGGGAGGACGCCGACTACCGTGCCTCGGTCACGCACACCGAGGACGGGAAGTACTGGCAGCGGCAGATGTCGGGCCTGGGCGAGATCGTCACCCTCTCGCGCCGCCGGGCCCCGATGGCACCCGGCATCCTGCGCGACACATGGAGCCTGTCACCCGAGCGCTACGAACAACTCCGCGGTACTGCCAGGTCATTGCGGACGTCCTGGACCACGCTGCTGATCGCCGCGCTCGCCGCGTACACACATCGCGTGACAGGCAGTCAGGACATCGTGCTGGGGATGTCCGTGACCGGCCGTAAGACCGCGGCTGCCAGGGACACTCCGGGCATGGCCGCCAACGTCGTGCCACTGCGGCTGACGGTCGGCCCGGACATGACGCTCTCCGAGCTGGTCACTCAGGTCCACACACGGGTGCGGCATGCCCTGCGGCACATGCGTTACCGGTGCGAGGAACTGCGGCGCGACCTCGGCCTGCTCCAGGAACACAGTCGGCTGTTCGGGCCGCAGATCAACGTCATGCCGTTCGACTACGAGCTGTCGTTCGCCGAGGCCGACGGGGTGTCCCACAACAGCGCCATCGGCCCCGTCGAGGACTTCATGGTGGCGGTGTACGTCAGGGACGGCGGCCTGCAGATCGAGTGCAACGCCAACCCGGACATGTACAGCACCGCTGAAGTCGCCGGTCACCGAGGCGGATACGCCGCCGCTCTCGAGGCGATCATCGATGCGGACAACGGCCCGGAGCGCAAGGTCGGCAGGATCGACGCCGTCGGCACGGACCAGCGGCAGTCGGTGAGGGAGTGGGCCCGCGCGGGCGGCGCAGGCGGGCCGCTGTCCCACCCGGACCTTGCTTCGGCCTTCGAGGAACGCGCGCGCCTGGCACCCGACCGTCCCGCCGTCACCTCAGAAGACGTGACGCTCACCTACGGCGAACTCGACGCACGGGCGAACCGGCTCGCCCGGCGCCTCGTGGGGCTCGGCGCGAGCCGGCAGGCGTACGTGGCGGTGGCGCTGCCCCGCTCGGCCGACCTCGTCGTCGCTCTGCTTGCCGTGCTCAAGTCGGGGGCCGCGTACGTACCGGTCGACCCGGAGCTCCCCGCCGAGCGGATCGCCCACATCCTCTCCGACGCACGCCCCGCCCTCGTCGTCACGACGGCGGCGGACGCGCACCGGCTGCCGCCGGACGGACCGGACCTCGTCCTGGCCGACGACCTGGGCGTCGACGAGGCGACGGACGTCGCACCGCCACGGGCACCGGCCCCCGCACCGGACAGCCCCGCCTACGTGATCTACACCTCCGGGTCGTCCGGCCGCCCCAAAGGGGTCGTCGTCAGCCACGCGAACGTGCTTCACCTGATGAGCGGGGCCCAACGCCTGTTCGGCTTCGACGGCGACGACGTCTGGACCATGTACCACTCGTACGCATTCGACTTCTCCGTATGGGAGTTGTGGGGTCCGCTGCTCCACGGCGGCCGGCTGGTCGTCGTCCCGCACGGGGTCAGCAGGTCACCGCAGGACTTTCTCGCCCTGCTCGTCCGGGAGCGGGTGACGGTCCTTAACCAGACCCCGTTGGCCTTCCAGCAGCTGACGCGGGCCGATCGGGAGAACCCGGCTCTGAGCCGGCAGCTCATGCTCCGCTACGTGATATTCGGCGGCGAGGCGCTGGACATGGGCCGACTCACCGACTGGTACGACATGCACGCGGACGACGCGCCCGTGCTGGTCAACATGTACGGGATCACGGAGACCACCGTCCACGTCACTCACAGCGCGCTCGACCGGAGCCTGGCGGAGAGCGGCCGGGGCAGCGTGATCGGGGTCGGGCTTCCCGGCCTGGAGGTGTACGTGCTCGACGGCAGCCTCCAGCCCGTCGCGCCGGGAGTGGCCGGGGAGTTGTACGTGGCCGGCAGGCAGCTGGCACTCGGCTATCTCAACCGCCCGCAACTGACCGCGGAACGCTTCATCGCGAATCCCTTCGACGCGAAGGGCGGTCGGCTGTATCGGTCGGGGGACTCGGCTCAGTGGACGCCCGAGGGCCGGCTCGAATACCTGGGGCGCACCGATGACCAGGTCAAGCTGCGCGGTTTCCGCATCGAACCGGGGGAAATCGTGACGGCGCTGTGCGAGCACGCGGCCGTGGCCGAAGCGCGGGCCATCGTGCGCCGGGACGCGGTGGGCGACGCGGTGCTGGCCGCCTATGCGGTGCCCGCGCACGGTCACGTCGCCGACCCGGCCGCGCTGCGCGAATGGCTGCGCGAGCGCCTCCCGTCGTACATGATCCCCTCGGCCATCGTGCCGCTCGACGCGATCCCGCTGACGGGCAACGGAAAGCTGGACGTCGCCGCCCTGCCCGCCCCCGTCGCGTCCCCGCGCCGTACGGCCCCTGCCGTACGGCCGCGCGATGCCTTGGAGCACGCCCTCGTCCAGACGTGGCAAGAACTGCTGGGCGTCCCCGATGCCGGCATCGACGACGACTTCTTCGACAGCGGAGGCGATTCCTTCAAGGCGGTCACGCTCGCCCGGCGCGTGGGTCATGGCCGGCTGTCCGTGGTCGATGTGTTCACGTACCCCACCCCGCGTCAACTCGCCGCCCGGCTGCGCGCTGCCGGGTCGGGCGGGTCGGATGGGGCGGACGGGAGTTGGCTGCACCGGCTCGTCGCGGATGACGGGCAGCCGATCCGACGGGTCGTGATCGGCATCCCGTACGGCGGCGGCAGTGCCACCGCCTACCAGGCGCTCGCGACGCATCTCCCGCCCGGAACGGCCCTGTGGTCCGCCGCCTTGCCCGGGCACGATCCCGTACGGCCCGAGGAGCCGCTGGTCGGCTGGGCCCAGGAACGCGACCATCTGGTGGAAGAGATCGTTCGGATCCGGTCCGCCGTCCCCGGTGTGCCCGTCACGATCTACGGCCACTGCGTGGGCACCGGCCTGGCCCTGGCCATCGCCCGGCAACTGGAGGACCGTGGCGTGCCCTTGGCGTCCCTGGCGCTGGGAGCCGCCCTGCCCCGAGCTCAGGAACGCGAAATCGACGACGACGAGCTCCATGCCTACCTGAGCGGACTCGGCGGCTTCGAGGGCGCCCTCGACCAGGAGGACCTCCGGCGGGTGCTGGCCGTCGTCCGCCACGACATGGCGCAGGGGGCCGGGCTCCTGCGTGAGGCGTCCGCCGGGTGGGAACCGGTACGCACACCGGTCCGGGTGATCATCGGTGATGCGGATGCGGCCACGAAGGGCTACGAGAGCGGCTACCGCGCCTGGGAGCGGTTCGCCCGCGAGGTGACCTTGGAGGTCGTCCCCGGCGGCGGCCACTACTTCGTCAAGGACCGGGCGGAGCACCTGGCCCGCATCATCGGGTAGCTGGAGGGTGCGGCAGACAGGCGGCCCCGCCGCTGTAGGAGGGAAATCCCTGGTCAGCGGCATCGAGGTCCATCTCGTCCCAGAGGTGACTGCTCTCGTCCGGGTCGCTGCCGGGTATTTGGACGTGGACAGGGGCAGCGAAGGGGTTGCTCCTGGGCGCATACTGGGTGCGATGACAAAGCCTGCTGCTCCGAAGCGTCACTTGCCCACCAGCCCCTTCAAGGCCCCGGTCGCGCCTGCACCCAAGCACTTCGCCGTGGGCGACAAGGTCACCCACGACATGTACGGCCTCGGTCGTGTGATCGGTATCGAGGCCGGAATCGCGGCGCTCGTCGATTTCGGTTCCACGCCGATACGGATCCTGAGCCCGTACGCCAAGATGACCAAGCTGTAGTACCGCTCTGTGCCCGGTCACGGCACAGCAGGTCCCCTCGGGGACCTGTGACGAAGGAGAGACCTCTCATAGAACTGACCTCGTTGTTCTCCGCTCCGGAAGGGCAGCCCCGCCGTTCCGACGCGGCATCGCCGCCTCCGGCGACCAACCCCTTCCAGGCCCCGGACTTCGGGGAGGACGAGAGCTTCCTTCTCGACGATGTACAGGAGCCCGCCTCGGGCACCCGTGCCACCGGACGCAAGGCGGCTTGACAGCGCTTCACGGGCTCTCCGCCTCCAGCCCCTCCACCTCCCCCGCAGCGCCCTCCGCCCGCCGCCGGGCCTCTCGAAGCCGGCGGTCGGCTGTGCGGGCCTCGCCTCGGGCGTCCTGTTCGGCGGTGCGGGCCTGTTGATGTTCGGTTTTGGCGTGTTGTAGCTCGGCGGTCAGTTCGGTGACGCGTTGCTGGGTCTCGTCGAGGTGCTTCTTCGCCGCGAAGGCCTGCCGGGTTGCCGTTGCCGTCTCGTCCTCCTGAGCCCGGAGTTCTCGTGCGGCCTTGTCGGCGGCCTTGCGGGCCTGGGTGAGGCGGCGGCGGTGTTCCTTGCCGGCCTTGGTGTCGCGAGGGGCGGGCCGGCGAGTGCGGGACTCGGCGGCCGGAGACGGTGGGGTGCGGCGAGCGGTCGCGGGGGATGTCACCGCCGGGAAGTCCGTCGCCGAACTGAAGGACTTGGTGAGTCTGCCGCTCGCCCATTCGTCGGCCGCCTCGGGGTCCGCGAGGGCGGCGTGCAGGGTGCTCTCGACCTCATGACGGGCGGCGTCGCTGATCGGGTGGCCCGCCTGAGCGGCGAGTTGTCCGGCCTGTCGGGACAGCTCGCCGATCAGGATCCGTTGCTGTCGGCCGAGCTCGCGCAGTTGCGCTCCGTCCAGGTCCTGGTGGGCCTGCCTGAGGCCTTCGCCGAGGCGGAGCAGCGGCTCGACCTCGCTGCGGCGCTCGCGGACCAGGAGGTTGCTGGCCCAGGCCGCCAGGCTCGGGCGGCGTAGCTTGCCGATCTCGGTTGCCAGGGCGCGGTCACCGGCCGTGCGCGCTGCGGCCGCTCGTGCGGCGCGGGTGGGGATGAAGTCCTCCGGTCGCAGGCCGTACAGCTCATCGGCGACAGTGTCCAGGTCCACGTCCAGGTCCACGTCCCGGTCCATCGGCATCCCTCTCCGCGTCCCTCGCCACGTCACAGAGGTCAACAGAGACCCGTGTCGATTTTCGCACTATTGGCACCTATATGCGGCGATGGTCGAACGGCGGGCACGGGCATCGAAGGCACGCGCACGGCGGACACCGGCACGGCCGACACGGTCACCTCACTTCCAGGCGCGGTCCGCGAAATCCGCGATCAGCGGGGCGATCTTCCCCAGGTGGGTCTCCAGGGCGAAGTGGCCGGTGTCGAGGAGGTGGAGTTCGGCGTCGGGGAGGTCGCGAAGGTAGGCGCGGGCGCCCAGCTCGGTGAAGAAGGGGTCGTGGGCTCCCCAGGTGATCAGGGTGGGCGGGGTGTGGCGGCGCAGCCAGGCGTGCCAGGTGTCGTAGCGCTCGACGTTGGAGTGGTAGTCGAAGAGCAGGGCCTGCTGGGCGTCCTTGCGGCCCGGCTGGTCCAGGAAGTGCTGGTCGAGGGTCCAGCCGTCCGGGGCGACCAGGTCGGGTGCGGCGACGCCCGTCTCGTACTGGCCGCGGGTGGTCTGCAGGGTGAGCATGTCCTGGATGGCGTCGTGGGCGCCGGGCGTCTGTGGGGTCAGGCTGAGCAGGTCGCGGGCCATCTCCGAGAGCCCCTCCTCGTACGCGTTGCCGTTCTGGACCACCAGTCCCGCGATCCACTCGGGGTGGCGTTCGGCGACGCGGAAGCCCACGGGGGCGCCGAAGTCGAAGACGTACATCACGAAGCGGTCCAGGCCCAGGCGCTGGATGAAGCCCTCGGTGATGTCGGCGAGCCGGTCGAACGAGTACGTGAAGTCGTCGGGGGCCTGCGTGTGGCCGGAGCCGGGGTAGTCCGGGGCGATCAGCCGGTAGTCCGCGCCGAGCGCGTCGATGAGGCCGCGGAACTGGTGGGAACCGGACGGGAAGCCGTGCAGGAGGAGCAGTACGGGGGCGTCGGTGCGGTCGGGGAGGGACTCCCGGTAGAAGACGCGGACTCCCTCGATCTCCAGGTGGCGATGGACGGTGCGGGCGGTTGCAGAAAGCATGACTGACCCCTGCCTAATTGCTTCTTCGGTCGTGGATGCATTAGGTGCACCTCCGGTATAACCCTGCGTCGACTAACGCGTCAACCCGAACATGTAGCATTAGCCCCATGAGTGATCCCCTACCGCTGACCGGAGAACCCCTGGCCCTGGACCTGGTCAACACCCGCACGGCCGCCGGCGACCTGCTGACCACGCCGCACCAGCTGCGGGCCTGGTGGGAGCTCCAGGCCGACCGCCTCCCGGAGGCCGTACCGCAGGAAGGCACCGGCGTCACGCCCGCCGACCTGGCCGCGGTGCTCGCCGTACGGGAGCGCACCGCCCGCGCCCTCGATCACGTCCGCCGGGGCGAGCAGCCCCCGGCCGCCGACCTGACGGCACTCAACGACGCGCAGCGGGCCGCGCCGGCGATCCACGAGCTGGCGTGGGACGGGGCGGCGGTGGTCGCCACGCGGCGACGCGAGGGGGCGGCGGGGCTGCGGCTGGCCGCCTGTCTCGCGGAGGCTGCCGCCGAGCTGCTGGCCGACCCGGCGGTCGCCAGGATCCGGAAGTGCGAGGCCGACGACTGCGTGATGGTCTTCCTGCCCACCCATCCGCGCCGCCGCTGGTGCTCGGCCGCCCGCTGCGGCAACCGGGTGCGCGTCGCCCGCCACTACCAGCGCCACAAGGCCGACTAGGCGACCGAAGTCGGAGCAAGGCGGCCGAAAGCGCGCACACCGCACCTCAGAGCTTGCGAGCCACCCCGCAGTACGCGTCGACCGCCGCCGTCGCCGGGTCCGTCGGGCCCTGCGTGTCGGGGCGCCACTCGGGGACCTGGACGATGCCCGGGTCCACCAGGTCGAGGCCGTCGAAGTAGGCGGCGATCTCGCCGATGCTGCGTACGTGGTACGGCACGGCGCCGCTCGCGTTGTACGCCCGCGAGGCGGCGATCATGCCCTCGCTGGTGGCCGTGCTGTCGCTGATCACCAGGTGGCTGCCCGAGGGCAGGCCGGCCAGGAGGCGCCGTACCAGGTCGCACGCCCGGTCGTGGTCGGCGACGTGGCCGAGGGTGTTGAGGATCATCAGGGCGACCGGGCGGGAGAGGTCGAGCGTGGCTCCGGCGGCCTCCAGGACGGCCTCGGGGTCGTGGAGGTCCGCGTCCAGGAACGCCGTCACGCCCTCCGGGGTGCTGGTCAGCAGGGCGCTCGCGTGGGCCAGCACGACGGGGTCGTTGTCGACGTACACGATCCGGGCGTCCGGAGCCACGCGCTGGGCCACCTGGTGGGTGTTGTCGGCGGTCGGCAGGCCGGTGCCGACGTCCAGGAACTGCCGTATGCCCACCTCGCCGGCCAGGTGACGTACGGCACGGCCCAGGAAGTGGCGGCTGCTGACGGCCACGTCGGCCAGCCCCGGGAAGATCTTCTTGATCTCGTCCCCGATCCGCCGGTCGACCTCGTAGTGGTCCTCGCCGCCGACGAAGTAGTTCCAGAAGCGCGCCGAGTGCGGCTCGGTCGTGTCGATCCGGGCCCGCGCCTCCGCAGCGACGGCGCCGATCGGGGTGGTGGGGTCGTCGGGCACGGTGGGGCCTCCTGCGGAGTCGGTGAGGGAAGTCGCCGGTGATTCAAACAGCAATCAACTTAGGCCAACTCGCCTTGTACATAAGGAAGTTGAGAGAATGCGCTTCACACACCGTGAAGTTTTGGCCACACCCCCCGGCCCTCCGGCGGCCCCTCACTGATCCAGTCGGGGATCCCGTCCGGGACGTCGTCCGGCGGGCGGTGCACCCCGACCTGCGTCGTGGGGTCCATGCGACTCGCTCCTCTCCGCTGCCTGGGCGCCACGGGGCCCGCAGCGCCCGTGACCTCATTCTTGCGGCGGTCGGGGTGCGAAGTCGGTGGAAAAAACTCCCCTCTTGGGCCGCCGGCCCGCCACCACCAGCCCGCCCTCCCCGCCCTCCCCCGCGTCCCGCAGGCTCGCGCCCACCAGCGCCAGCGTCACCGCGACCGACCCCGCCGCCATGGCCGTCATCCCCGTGGCCGGCGAGGTCAGTTGGGCCGCCGCCCCGGCCAGCACCGCGCTCACCCCCTGCGTCGTGAGCATCCCGGCGGAGTGCAACCCCAGCGCGTGACCGCTGAGTTCGTCGGGTGTCACCGCCATCAGCCGCTCCTGCTGGACCAGACTCGCCCCGAATCCGACCGAGGCGACGGCAACCGCGACGGCGGCCACGGGCAGCGCCGGGTGCAGGAAGAACAGGAGATAGGGCGTGGCCAGGAGCAACAACAGCGGTACGCCGAGGCGGGCGCGCAGGTCCTCGGGGAGGAGCCGGCCGACCGTGATGTCACCGACGAGCATCCCGAACGCCGCGCACGCGAACAACGTGCCGGCGGCGTGCGGGGCGTAGGAGACGTACAGCGACTCGCAGCCGACGACCAGCCCGTTGGGGATCCACAGGGCGAGGTAGAGGTGGCGGCGGGGGCGGGAGGACCACAGCAGGGCGTTGCTGCGCCAGGTCGCGGAGACGGAGGGGCGGCCCGCGGCGCGGGGCGCGCGACAGGTCAGGCCGAGGCGGGTGACCAGGGCCGCCGCGGCGTACAGGGCCGAGGAGACGAGCAGGGTGGCCCCCGGGGACAGCACGGCGACCAGCGCACCGCCCGTCGCATAGCCGGTGATCTGCATCAGGCCGTTCATCATGTTGAAGACGGACCGGCCCATCAGGTAGCCGTCCTTGGCGAGGACCTCGTTCAGCAGTCCCCACCGCACGCCGCCGCCCAGCGAGGCGATCAGCCCCAGCAGCAGGATCAGGGCGAACAGCGCCCAGATCGGTGCGCCCGGCGTCGCCATCGCCGCCGTGCCCAGGGCGTACGACAGGGCGATGCCGGTCAGTGCCGCGCGGGGCGCGAGCCGGTCCGCCGCCGAGAGCAGGGTCGTGGCACCCACCACCTGGGCCAGCTGCGGGCCGAACATGCTGACCGCGGCCAGCAGCGGCGATTCGGTCGCCGCGTACACCAGCGTGCCGATGGCCAGACCGCCGACGGTGGAGGCGGCCGTGTGGAGGGCGGAGGAGAGGAAGAGGGGAGTGAACTCCGTTGTCCGGAAGAGCTGTCGGTAGCTGCGCATGCGCGGAGTCTGCGCAGCTCAGGAATCCGGTCGTTATTGTTTCGCGGAGACGCGAAAGGTGGCGGTGACCGATGGGCTGGTGGCAGATCAACGCCGACACCCTGGCCGGCAGCCGGTTCCTCATCTCCCCGCTCGCCGAGACGTTCGCCGCGCTGAAACTGCTGCACTCGGGGACCGCCGCCCACCCCGGCGAGCGCACCTGGCTGGACGCACACCGGCCCGCCTACCGGGCCCGCCTCGCCGCCGACCCGGTCACCGCACACCTCGTCCGCGGCGGGCTCGGCAAGGACTGGATCGCCGACTTCCTCACCCCGACCCCGAGGGACGGCGAGCCCTTCGAGGCGGGTGTCGCACGCGTGCGCGCGGCCGACCCCCACCAGGCCCGCGCCAACCTGACCGTCTCCCTCGCCGACCCCCTGCCCGCCGTACTGGACCGCGACGACCTGCCGGAACGCGCCGCCGCGCTCATCGAGTACGTCTGGACCGCGACCGTACGGCCGGACTGGGATCGGCGCCGGCGCGTCCTGGAGGCGGACGTGGTCGCCCGGACCGCGCAGGTGAGCCGGGGCGGCTGGGCGGCCGTACTGGACACGCTGCGCCCCGGCCGCACCCGCTGGCTCGGTGACAACCGGCTCCAGGTGAACCTGCACGAGTACCCGCCCCGCGAGATCTCCGGCGCCGAGCTCGTCTTCGTGCCTGTCACGCCGAAGGGCGGCTGGGTGTCCTGGGAGGCGCCCGAGAGGTATGCCGTGGTCTATCCCTGCGCGGGCGCGCTCACCGACCCCGGCGCCCGGAGCGTCCCCGCGAGCCTCGGCGCGCTGCTCGGGCCCGCGCGCGCCGAGGTGCTCGTCCTCCTCGACTCGCCGCTCAGCACCACCCAGCTGGTCGCGGTGACCGGGCAGGGGCTGGGCTCGGTCGGACGGCATGTGCGGGTGCTGCTGGACGCGGGGCTGGTGCGGCGGCGGCGGGCGGGGCGGTCGGTGCTGTACGAGCGGACGGCGGCGGGGGACGTGCTCGTCGAGGCCCGGCACCGGCCCGACACGTACCGGAGTTAGCATCCGTTTCATGACGACCACTGACAGCAGCTCCCCCCTCGACGTCGACATCGATGCCCTCCAGGGCGGCACCGCCGATCTCGCCCAGTACGCGGGTCGGGCCGTGCTCATCGTGAACGTGGCCTCCAAGTGCGGCCTGACCCCGCAGTACTCCGGCCTGGAGAAGCTCCAGGAGCAGTACGCGGAGCGCGGCTTCACCGTGCTCGGCGTGCCCTGCAACCAGTTCCTCGGGCAGGAGCCCGGCAGCGCCGAGGAGATCGCCGAGTTCTGCTCGGCGACGTACGGCGTGAGCTTCCCGATGACCGAGAAGGTCGAGGTGAACGGGGAGGGCCGGCACCCGCTGTACGAGCGGCTCGTAGGCTTCGCGGACGCCGAGGGGCACACCGGGGACATCCGCTGGAACTTCGAGAAGTTCCTGATCGGCCGCGACGGCGAGGTCGCCGCCCGCTTCTCGCCGCAGACCGAGCCGGAGGCGGCGGAGGTCGTGGCCGCGGTGGAGTCCGCGGTCAAGTAACGCGGCCCATCGAATGACGCGGCCCCTTGACCTTGCCCCTGGGGCAGAGCCGAGCGTCCTTGTCGCCGGGCGGAACAGGCCGCCCGGTGACGGAGGATGAGGCCGTGGACGACGAACTGCTCACCATCGGCGTGTTCGCCGCGCGGGCCAGGCTGTCGGCCAAGGCCCTGCGGCTGTACGACCGCCTCGCACTGCTGGCCCCGGCGCATGTCGACGAGGCCAGCGGCTACCGCTACTACCGCGCCGACCAGGTCGAACGTGCCCGTCTGGTGGCGCTGCTGCGCCAGCTGGACATGCCGCTCGCACGGATCGCGGAGATCGTCGAGGCCCCGGACGGGGCCGCGGCGGCCGCCCGGCTCGACGCGTACTGGGCGGAAGTCGAGGCGCGGGTGGCGGGGCAGCGGACGCTGGCCGAGTACCTCCGTGGACGACTGTCGGGGAGGAGCTCCGAGATGTACGGGAAGTTCGTGGTCGAGACGGTTGAGGTGCCCGAGCAGGTGCTGATCACCGAGATGCGGCATGTGCTGGCGGGCGAGCTGCCGGCGTGGATCGGGGCGTCGCTGGGCCGACTGGAGACGGCGGCCCACGAGTGCGGCGGCATCACGGCGCCACCGTTCGTCGTCTACCACTCCGACGTGTCGGAGGAGAGCGACGGGCCGGCCGAGTCGTGCGTGCCGGTGGCCGACGAGGCGGCGGCCCGCGCGTGGCTCGAGAAGCAGGGCCGGACGCGGGAGACGAAGGTACGGGTGGAGCCGGCCCACCGGCTCGCCTACACCCGGATCACCAAGGCGCAGGTGGCCCATCCGCAGATCCTGGCCGCATTCGAGGCGGTCGAGGAGTGGATGGCGAACGAGGGGCTGTGGCAGGCGGGCCCGTGCCGCGAGGTGTACTTCGTGGCGGACTGGGACGGTGCCGGGGCGCAGGACCCGGTGTGTGATGTGGCCTTCCCGGTGAGGTGATCCGGCCGGCCCACGGGTGAGGGCACGGCCGAGCCCTCTCGGCAAGGACGGCGGGCTGGTCGAGAGGGCTCTTCCTGTGGTGCTTGTGCAGTTGTCGATCGTGCGGTCGGTTGAGGGGTGAGGATCAGCTAGACCCGCCCCTTACGCCTTGACCGACGCCACGAAGGTGTTCCACGCGTCCGCGGGGAACGCCAGGACCGGGCCCTCGGGAACCTTGGAGTCCCGCACCGCCATGGCCGCAGCGGCCGGTGACTTCACCTCGACGCACGCGCCGTTCCCTGTGGAGTACGAGGACTTGGTCCACGTGTCCGTGGCACCCTGACGAATTGCCATGTTTGCTCCGAATTGCCAGATGTTGAGTTGCTGTCACCGCGCTGCGTGTCCGGACCGGACCCCGCAGCGCGATTCGCGCCAACCTTGTTGCTCGGTGGCGTGATCGACGCTACTCGCCAACATCGGCCGACGAAGCGACTATTCACTCGGCTGGGTGGCATATTCCATTGGAGTCTTCCGCCCCGGGCTGGGGACGGTGTACCGTACGGCGCTTCTCAACGCGCGTACTCCTTGGCGATGTCCGCGATGAACTGCCGCGACTGCTCCACGTTCAGGGCCTGCGCCCTCAGGTGCTCGTACATCACGCTGTACTTCTGGACGTCGTTCGCCTTCTCCAGGTACAGGTCGCTGGTGACGCCTTCGATGTAGACGACGCTGGAGTCGGCCGCGTCCGGGAACTCGAGGATCGCGTACTGCCCGTTGAGGCCCGGGTGGGCGCCCATGTCGAAGGGGATCACCTGCACGGTGACGTGCGGCAGCTGGGACTGCTCGACGAGCTGCTCCAACTGGTCGCGCATGAGGGAGCGGTTGCCGACGACCCGGCGCAGGGCGGCCTCGTCCAGGACGGTCCACAGCCGGAGCGGGTTCTCCGCGGTGGAGATTCGTTCCTGTCGGCGCATCCGCACCTGGACCCGCTTCTCGATCTCGGTCTGTGCCGTCTCCGGCAACGCCCCGGCGATCAGGGCCTCCGCGTACTGCTTCGTCTGCAACAGCCCCGGAACGACCTGCGGGTCGTACACCCGCAGACTGGCCGCGTCCGTCTCCAGCCCGATGTAGACGCTGTAGGGGATGTCGCCGAACGAGTGCCACCATCCTTGCTGTCGCGAATCCTTGGCCATCTGCATCAGGGAGTCGACGATCCGGTGGTCCTCCACCTCGTAGACCCCGCACAGATCGCGGACGTCGCGCTGGCTGATGCTGCGCCGGCCGTTCTCCAGCCGGCTGATCTTCGACTGCGACACCAGCAGCCGTTCGGCCACTTCTTCGGCCGTCATGCCCTTGAGCTCCCGGAGCCTGCGCAGCTCCTGGCCCAGCCGGCGTCGCCTGACGGTGGGATTGACATTGGACGCCACGGGACGTGCACCTCCGGCTGCCTGCCTGCGATTGCCACTTTGCGTATCTGCTGTTGAGCAGACTGCCACCAAGGTGCTTACTACCGCTGGGAAACGGTGGATATGCGCTGGATACACGCCAGTTCGCCAGGACCCCCGCACATGCGGCCGCGCGGGGCGGCGGGACCGATGCCGTCGTCCGGGCATCCGGTCCCGTCACCCCGCGCGGACCAGCGGCTCCCGAACCGGTCTCGGTGACTGCGGTGCGGCGCTGCACGTGGCGTGCGAGTGCGAGCGTGGCGGTGCGTGGTGGTGCGTGGTCGAGCAAGCCGGGTGCACAGCCCGGGTGGTCCGGTGGTGCGGGTCGTGGAACTGCGGCTCAGTGGGCCACGACACGCGCCATGGATCCGCGGCGCGGCTGCACCGGAACACCGCGGGCGGGTTCCGCTGCGGCCCTGCCTCCGGGGGCGGCCTGCCGGCCGGCCGGGGCCGGGCTGCGGCGCGGCTGTGCCGCCGCACCGTTCTGGACGTCCATCACGGCGTGCGCGACGAGACCGCCCATGGGGTCGTGCCTGATCAGGTCCCTGAGCCGGGACCGGGACGACCGTCCCTCGTTCCCCGGATACAGGTGCTTGCCGAGGCCGACCGCGTGTGCCAGTGCGGCGAGTGCCGCGGTCCGTGGGTCCGGCGGTACGCCGGTGCGGATCGCGGAATCCAGCCGGGCCCTGATCTCCCGGCTGATGGCGTTGTCCGTCGCCTGATAGCGAGTCGTCGGCAACACCCCGCACATCTGACCGGCCACGGCATGCACCATGCCGCACCGCTCCAGATGCGAGAGGTAGGTCTGGCGCAACCCCAGCCGGGGCCCGCCGATCCAGTGGACGGCACGCACGGGAGCGCCACGCCTTCGCAGCAACTCCAACGCACAGTCCAGTGTTGGATCTCCAGTCGGCCGTGGGGCCACCACGGCGATACGATCCCCGTCTGGGGCTATCCGTCCGGCCAGCGCCAGCTCCACTAGCTGTGCTCCGGCCAGACCGAGGTCGAGCGACTGCGGCTGTGCGGTGGTACCCGTGGTCGGGTCCAACGCCAGCAGCAGAAGCTCCTCCGGAATTGTTCTGCGGCTCCTGCCCATCCATGCCTCCCCGCGTGGATGAAAGACAGGGTGACCCCTCTCACATTCATCTGTCGAGGGTGCGTGACCGGTTCGTAAGGGAACCGGTAGGTATGTCGTTCTCGTCTAGCGGGTGAGTGGAGTGCCGCGCACAGGACACTGGTACATGGTTCGGACAGCGGCACGGGGGGTCGTACGGGCACGGTGTCCGAGTGACGGCTCACTGTTCGGATGCCGCACGGAGGCCGTGCGGCGGCACATGGAGGAGGCATCGGTGGCGGGCGAGTCCCCCGACAGGTCGAAGCAGCGCGAGTCGTCGGCAGAACCGACGTCGGGGAGCACGGCCCCGGTTCCCGAACCCGACAGTCCCACTCGGCAGGAAGCCGGCGAACGACGCGACCCACGCCTCGCAGTGGCCCGCGAAGCCACGGCACCGCGCGGCGGCGTCGACACGGCGACGAGGGTCCTGTCACGAGAGGACCTGGACGCGGTCAGGACGCGACTGGAGGAGGCGGGGGGCACCGCCGAGGACGCCGGGGACGGGGATGCCGCGGCGGATGACGCCGAGAGCGGGGACGCCGCCGCGGACAGCAGCGGGGGCGCGGACACGGTGGCCGACAACGCCGAGAACGAAGACTCCTCGGCGGACGGCACCGAGAGCGCGGACGCCACGGGCGACGGCACCGAGGACACGGACGCTACGGCGGACAGCACCGAGCGTGCAGACACCCCGGCCGTCAACGCCGAGAGCGGGGACGCCGCCGCGGACAGCACCGAGGGCGCGGACGCTCGGGCCAACGACGCCGA
>NZ_JBSGVW010000005.1:0-243860 GCF_053608645.1 Streptomyces sp. NPDC055013 | reverse complement strand
AGGACACGGACGCTACGGCTGACAGCGCCGAGAGCGAAGACTCCGCGGCGGACAGCGCCGAGAGCGCGGGCACCGCCGCCGACGACGCCGAGAGCGGGAACGCCGCCGCGGACAGCACCGAGGGCGCGGACGCTCGGGCCAACGACGCCGAGGACACGGACGCTACGGCTGACAGCGCCGAGAGCGAAGACTCCGCGGCGGACAGCGCCGAGAGCGCGGGCACCGCCGCCGACGACGCCGAGAGCGAAGACGCCACGGCTGACGACGTCGAGGGCACGGACACCGTGGCCGACAGCGCCGAGAGCGCGGACGCTGCGGCCGACGACGCCCGTGAGGCGGGGTCGGTGGTCGGGACCGCGGAGGCGGAGAGCGAGTCCTCGACCGCCGAGGATGCGGAGCCCGCGGTCGGGAAGGGCGCGGGGAGCGCGGAGGACGTCTCCGAGAGCGCCGACGCGACGGACGCCGATGGCACGCCGCCCGCCGAGGGTGACGATCGGCTGAGGGCGGCTGTGGCGGCTTGGGTGGCCTCCTCGGACGACGACGAGGCCGAGGCCGAGGGCGAGGGCGAGGACAAGGGCGCCGCAGGCGATTCGGGTGAGCCCTCCGAGGCTGCCGACGCCGCTGACGCCGACTCGGTGGACTCCCCCGAGGCCGCCGACGGCGAGGACGCCCCCCAGGGGCCACCCGCAGCCGACGACGAGAGCCGCACGGGGGGTGCGGGTGGCAGCACGAAGGCCGAAGGCGAAGCCGAGGCCAAGGCCGTCGATCAACCCACCGCCATCTTCAAGACCGTACGCCCCGCCAAGCAGCCCGCGGTGGACCAGCCCACCACCACGCTGAAGGCCCCCGCCCCGGAGACCCCCTCCGAGCGCACCAGCAAGTTCGTCGCACTCAAGCCCGACATCAGGCCGGAAGCCCCCAAGGCCCCGGCACCGGTGCCGGCACCGGCCCCAACCCCGGAAACGCCGAAGGCCCCCGCTCCTGACGCCACCGCCGTGGTCCCCCAGATCGGTCCCGAGCGCACCACCCAGCAACCCCTGCCCCCCAGGCCCCCGCTGGACCTGCTCGCCGAGCTGACGAACACGCCTCCGCCCCCGGACACCCCGGTCCGCACGGCCATCCGGCGGGTCAAGATCTGGACCCCGCTGGTCCTGCTGCTCGCGATCGTCTTCGCGGTCGTGCAGAACGTGCGCCCGCTCCCGGCCCCCACCCTCGACCTCACCGCGAAGGACAGCTACACCTTCGACGGCAGCAAGGTCGACATCCCCTGGCCCACCGCGGGCCAGGCCGCGCTGGACGTCGACGGCATCGGCAGCTTCGGCTCCTCCGGCGACCAGAAGCCCGTCCCGATCGCCAGTGTCGCCAAGGTCATGACCGCGTACGTCATCCTCCGTGACCGCCCCCTCAAGAGCGGCGACGATGGTCCGAAGATCGAGATCGACCAGGCCGCCGAGGACCAGTCGGACGCCGGCCAGGAGTCCACCGTCGGCGTGACCGCCGGCGACAAGATCTCCCAGCGCGAGGCCCTGGAGAGCATTCTGATCGCATCCGCGAACAACGTGGCCCGTCTGCTGGCCCGTTGGGACGCCGGTTCGGAGAAGGCGTTCGTCGAGAAGATGAACGCCGCCGCCGAGGACCTCGGCATGACGAACACGACGTACACCGACCCGTCCGGGCTCAACAACACCACCGTGAGCACGGCCGTGGACCAGGTGAAGCTGGCCAAGGCGGCCATGAAGTTCCCCGCCTTCCGCGAGGTCGCCGCGATGATGTCGTACGACGACTACAAGGGGAAGAACCACGGCAACTGGAACCAGTTGGTCGGCAGGAACAACGTCGTCGGCATCAAGACCGGCACCACCACCTCCGCCCTCGGCAACCTCGTGTTCGCCGCGAAGAAGGAGATCGGCGGCGAGACCCGCACCATCGTCGGCGCCGTGGTGCGCCAGCCCGACACGGGCAGCGGCATCCTCGCCGCCGCTCTCGACTCGGGCGACAAGCTCATCCGCGCCGCGCAGGACACGCTGGAGTCGGCGACGATCCTGAAGAAGGGAGACGTCGTCGGGTACGTCGACGACGGCCTCGGCGGCCGCACCCCGGTCGTCGCCACCAAGGACGTCACGGCGGTCGGCTGGTCGGGCCTGAAGGTGAAGCTGACCTTCGCCTCCGACCCCGTACCGCACACCGCGACGGCCGGCACCAAGGTGGGCACGCTCACCGTGGGTGACGGCAGCAGCGGCGCGGTCAAGATCCCGGTCGCCCTCCAGTCGGAGCTCACCGAACCGGGCTTCACGGACAGGCTGACCCGCATCGCCTGACCCGGGGGCGGCATCACGGCACCCTGACGCAGCCCGCCGACAGCGACTGTCGGCGGGCTGCGTGCTAGCGTCACGAATCGGGCAGGTCGCCGCCCACAAGGCGCGGTCGGGGAACCTTCGGGGACAAGGCCGACAACGCGCGGGAAACGGGACGCGGCCAGAACAGAAGACGGGACAGTACGGGGAGTGCCTCACACGTGGCCACTGCGGAGCCGACACGCGCCGACGACGCCGATCCGGGACCGGGAGCCGGTCCGCGAATACGCGTACCCGCGCCACGCTCGGGAGATGGTCCGAGGGGCACGGAGGACAGACCGCCCTCGCGTCTGACCGCGGCCTTCCTCACCCTGCGTGAGCGCCTGCTGCGCCGCCCGGTGCTGTCGATCACGGCCCTGGCCGGGCTCCTCCACATCATCTGGTTCTTCACGTTCGCAAGCAGCGGGGGCGACCTCGCGGCCCAGGACGCGTGGGCGGAGTTCGTCGGCCGGCATCCGGACTCGGCGTACAACCTGGCCTGGTACGGCGGTATGCACCCGGTGTCGTACAGCGTGGTGTCGCCGTATCTGATGTCGGTGCTCGGTGTCCGTACGACGATGATGATCGCGGGGACGATCTCCGCGGGTCTGCTGACGCTGGTCCTGCTGCGCAGCCGGTCGGTGCGCAATCCGCTGTGGGCCTCGTTCGCCGGGGTCCTCGGGCTGATCGCCAACGCGATCTCCGGGCGGGTGACGTACGGGCTCGGCACGATGTTCGCGCTGGGCGCGGTCGCCGTCGTGTTCTGCTGGCCGTACCGCTGGCGCTACAAGCGCTGGGCGAAGGCGCTGTGCGCGGCGCCGCTGGCCGCGCTCGCGACCATGTCGTCACCGGTCGCGGGGCTGTTCGTGGGCTTCGTGGCGGTGGCGCTGTTCCTGCAGAAGCGGCGGCCGGGCGCCTGGGCGCTGGGGCTGGCGCCGGCGGCCGTGGTCGCGGTGTCGGCGTGGCTGTTCCCCTTCTCGGGCACCCAGCCGATGGTGATCGGCTCGGTGCTGCTGCCGCTGCTGTTCGCCGTCGTCACCTTCGTCCTCGTGCCCGAGGACTGGAAGACGGTCCGGCTGGTGTCCGCGGTCTACGGTCTCGCGGTCGTGCTGGTCTGGGTGGTCAGCTCTCAGATCGGCTCCAACATCACGCGCCTGGCGATGCTGTTCGCGGGGACGGCCCTGGTGGCCGTGCTGCCCTACACGGTGCCGCGCTCACGCAAGTGGTACACGGCCGTGCTGGCCCTGCTCACCTTCGCCGGGTGGATCGGCTACAAGACCGTCGACGACATCATCCACGCCGCTCCCGCCGCCTCCTGGGCACGCGAGCTGGCGCCGCTGGTCAACGAGCTCCAGGAGGTCGGCGCCGAGAAGGGCCGGGTGGAGGTCGTGCCGGCCCGCTCGCACCGCGAGGCGTCCGCGCTCGCGCCGTACGTCAATCTGGCCCGCGGCTGGAACCGCCAGGCCGACATGGAGCGCAACCCGCTCTTCTACGACGACACCCTCAACTCCGCGAACTACCGCGAGTGGCTCAAGCGCTGGGCCGTGCACTACGTGGTGCTGCCCAAGGACGAGCCGGACGGCTCGGGGGCGGAGCGGGAGCGGGAGCTGGTGCAGCGTGGGCTGCCGTATCTGAAGCAGGTGTGGGGCGACGCCAACTGGCAGCTGTTCGAGGTGACCGCCCCGGCGCCGCTCGCCGAGCCGAACACCGTCGTCGAGCGGGCCGAGCAGGGCGAGATGACGATGCGGGTGAGCAAGCCGGGGCCGGTCCTCATCCGCATCCCCTACTCGCCGTGGCTGAGCCTCGTCGACGCCGACGGCAAGAAGCTCGACCCGCCGAAGGAGACGGAGGCGTCCAGGAACCGTCCCGACGACTCGCCGAAGTCGTACGACAACGTCAACGGCTGTCTGATGGAGACGGAGGAGGACGCGCGCGGCGACAAGTGGACGATGCTGCTCGCCCCGAGGGCGGGCGAGTACCGGCTCGCGGCGCCGTACGCGTTCTCGCGCGGGACGACGTGTCCGGAGGAGCTGCGCTGACCGGCTTGCGTTGATCAGCGCAGGTCGGCCACATACCGGTCGGTGCCGGGCACCGTGGGGATGAACGGCGCCACGAGTTCCACCCGCCCCAGCCCGGCCTCCTCCACCACCGCGTCCAGGCCGGTGAAGTGGTCCTCCCAGCACTCCCTCGGGTCCGCCTCCAGGAACCACAGCAGGGTCAGGCGGGTGTCGACGCCCTCGACCTGCTTGACGTACGACATGCGGTCGAGCGGCAGAGGCGTGGGCCGGAAGATCGTCACCATCGCGGTCGGGGAGCCCGCCAGGCGCTTGGGCAGGTGGCGGGAGCGCAGCCACTCCAGCAGCTCGGTGCGCCGCTCCGCTGAGTCGGCATCGATGACCTGCACCACCAGGCCCGCGTAGGGGTGGTCCAGGGCGTGGAAGTCGCGGGGGCCCGCCGCGCCGTCGCGGTACACCGTCGCCTCGTGGTCCTGGAACGCCGTGAAGACGTGGGTGCGGTCCTGGTAGACGCGGGCGTCGCGGTTGAGGCGCTTGTTGATGCCGACCGTCCAGCGCATGTGGTCGGCGTAGCGGCCGGCGGTGATCCAGTACGTGGAGATGTAGCAGCCGGCGGTGACCGGCTGGGCGATCGCCGACTTCTCCGGGTAGCGAAGGAGCTGGAGGTCCCTCGGCGCGACCCAGCGGCGGCCCGCGTACATCCACGGCATCGCCATCGCGCCGGCGTAGTAGTGGTCGTCCTCGTACCAGCGGTTGTAGGCGTACTCGTGGCCCGGGTGCGGTTCGACCATGGTGATCAGGGCGTGGCCCGGGTGGACTCCGTACGGGCCGACGGCGGCCAGTTCGGCGTACGTCTCGCTGCGGGTGTCCTCGCTCATGCCGTTCCCTTCCTTCCGGTGGCTTCCGTCCTCCCTCGGACGCCCATACTCTGACGCTCCGTCAGATAATCCGCCAGAGCCTGGGAGGCCTTGATGTCACTGCTCAACGGCAAGACCGTCGTCATCTCGGGAGTCGGCGCCGGGCTGGGCCACCAGGTCGCCGCAGCGGTCGTACGGGACGGCGGGAACGCCGTGCTCGGGGCGCGCACCGAGGCGAACCTGGCGAAGAGCGCCGGCGAGATCGATCCCGACGGGGCGCACACGGCGTACCTGGCTACCGACATCACCGACGAGCGGCAGTGCGAGGCGCTGGTCACGCTGGGGCGGGAGAGGTTCGGCGGGATCGACGGGGTGGTTCATGTGGCCGCCTGGGACTCCTACTTCGGCGGGCTGGAGGACGCCGACTTCGACACCTGGCAGTCGGTCATCGACGTCAATCTGCTGGGCTCGCTGCGGATGACGCGGGCCTGTCTGCCCGCGCTGAAGGAGTGCGGCGGGTCGGTGGTGTTCATCGGGACGCAGTCCG
Organism: Streptomyces sp. NPDC055013; assembly: GCF_053608645.1. Taxonomy (NCBI): domain Bacteria; kingdom Bacillati; phylum Actinomycetota; class Actinomycetes; order Kitasatosporales; family Streptomycetaceae; genus Streptomyces; species Streptomyces sp. NPDC055013. Next base: position 238,108 of record NZ_JBSGVW010000005.1, on the reverse strand, counting down.
CGGTCGCCGCCCCCTCGCAGGTGCGGCAGGCGGCGTACGCGGCCTCGAAGGGGGCGCTGACGAGCGCGATGTACTCGCTGGCGCGGGAGTTGGGCCCGCACCGGATACGGGTGAACACCGTGCTGCCGGGCTGGATGTGGGGGCCGCCGGTCCAGGCCTACGTGCAGTTCACCGCGCACACGGAGGGCGTCGAGGAGTCCGAGGTGCTGGGGCGGCTGACCGGGCGGATGGCGCTGCCCGACCTCGCCACGGACGGGGATGTGGCGGACGCGGCGGTGTTCCTGGCCTCGGACAGGGCTCGGGCGATCACCGGACAGTCACTGCTGGTCAACGCAGGGGAGCTGATGCGATGAGTTCACATAGATGAACCAAGACCAGCATGCCGAATGATTTTACCTCCCCTTGACCTGTCGCCAGCTTGTCGTGTTCACGCACCAGCGCCCACGATGAGCGCCGGGCTGAACCCTGGGAGGGCGCACATGAACGGTCTCGACTGGGCCGTGCTCATCGGCTATTTCGGCGTGATGGTGGCGATCGGCATCTGGTCGCACAAGCGGGTGGACAACGTCAGTGACTTCTTCACCGCGGGCGGCAAGATGCCGTGGTGGCTGTCCGGGATCTCGCATCACATGTCCGGATACAGCGCGGTGATGTTCACCGGGTACGCGGGCATCGCCTACACCTACGGCGTCACGTCCTTCGTCACCTGGTCCTTCCCCATCGCGCTGGGCATCGCCATCGGGTCGAAGCTGTTCGCGCCGCGGATCAACCGGCTGCGGTCGCGGCTGCATGTGGCGTCTCCGCTGGAGTACCTGAAGAACCGCTACGACCTGAAGACCCAGCAGGCGCTGGCCTGGTCCGGCATGTTGCTGAAGATCGTGGACGTGGGCGCGAAGTGGGCCGCGATCGCGACCCTGTTGTCGGTGTTCACGGGTGTGTCGCTGAACCAGGGCATCCTCATCACCGGCACCATCACGGCCGTCTACTGCACCATCGGCGGCCTGTGGGCGGACGCGCTGACCGAACTCGGCCAGTTCATCATCCAGTTGCTGGCCGGCGTCGCGATGTTCATCGCGGTCATCATGGAACTGAACGACAAGGGCATCGGCTTCTTCGAAGCCTGGGACCGGCCGGAGCTCCAGGGACACGGGGAGCCGCTGGTCGGGCCGTACGGGACCGTCTTCCTGCTCGCGTTCCTCTTCATCAAGCTCTTCGAGTACAACGGCGGCATGCTCAACCAGGCCCAGCGGTACATGGCCACGGCCACCCCGCGGGAGGCCGAGCGCTCGGCGCGGCTGTCGGCGATCCTGTGGCTGGTCTGGCCGGTCGTGCTGTTCTTCCCGATGTGGATGTCGCCGCTGCTGGTCGAGTCGCAGAAGGCGGACGGCTCTGACTCGTACGGCCTGATGACCGAACAGCTGCTCCCGCACGGCCTGTTGGGCCTCGTCATCGTCGGCTTCTTCTCGCACACCATGGCCATGTGCTCCTCCGACGCCAACGCGATCGCGGCCGTGTTCACGCGGGACGTGGCGCCGGTGCTGTCGAAGCAGGCGCGGGCGTGGGGTGAGCGGTCCGGCCTGATCGCGGCGCGGGTGACCACGGTCGTCTTCCTCGGCCTGTCGATGGCGGTGGCGACCCAGGTCAACTCCCCCACCTTCAAGGACATCATCACCGTCGTGATCAAGTGGGTCGCCGGTCTCATGGGCCCGATCGCCATCCCGATGATGCTGGGCCTGCTGCGCCAGTTCCGCCGCTCCGGCCCGACGGCGGCACTGACCAGCTGGTCGATGGGCCTGCTCGCCTTCTGGCTGGTCAACTACCCGATCAGCTGGCAGATCGAGGGCGGGGTGCCGCTCCAGTACCAGGTCTCCATCCCGCTGGCGGTCTCCCTGGTCCTGTACATCCTCATCGGCTTCATCAAGCCGGAGGACACCCCGGAGCGGATGGCGATCGTCGAGCGGATCAACACGGACGGGGACGGAGACGCTGCCGCTGCGGTGCCGGCGGATGCGGATGCGGACACGAGGGAGGACGTGGTCCGCGCCAAGGACTGAGGCCGGGGGACGGTTGGGGCAGGGCGGCCCCTCGCACGGCGACGGGCCGCCCTTGTCGTTGCCCTGGCGATCGGGGTGACCGGAGGGGCCAGGCCGTCGCCGGAGTCGAGTCGGGGGCGGACCGGAGATGGACCGGCCACAGGCCAGCACGGGCCGGAGATGCGCCGGGCACGGGGCGGACGCGCGCGCGGGACGCGGACCGGGGTGGGCGGGGTAGAGCGGGTGGGTGCGCCCCGGCGGGCGTACACCGTGGGGTCTGCCCCTGGCCTCCCGCTCCGCTCAGCCGCGCGGGTACCTCGCCAGCCACCCCGGGGACGCTCCCGCCGGGCTGTGCAGTGCTGGGCCCTGGGTCATTTCCATGGCGAAGTCGTCGGCGAGTTCGAGGATGGTGGGGCGGCCCTCCAGTTCGGCGAGCCAGGCCGGGGGGAGGGCCGTTTCGCCGTGGAGGGCGCCGAGGAGGCCGCCGGTGAGGGCGGCCGCGGCGGCGGAGGGGCCGTCGTGGTTGACGGCGAGGCAGAGGCCGTGGCGGACGTCCTCGCCGACCAGGGCGCAGTACACGGCGGCCGCGAGCAGCCCGTCCGCCGAGCCGTCGGCCGCGAGTTCCTCCACCCGGGCCGGGGTGGGCATGCCCTGCCGTACGGCACCCAGCGCGTGCTGCAGCGCGTCCGACACGGGCTCGTGCCCGGGCCGCACGGCCAGCAGGGCCAGCGCCCGCTGCACGGCCCCGTCGAGGCTCTCCCCGGAGGCGAGCGCATGCACGATCACCGCGTACGCGCCCGCCGACAGGTAGGCGACGGGGTGGCCGTGGGTCTGCGCCGCGCACTCCACGGCGAGCTGGACGACGAGCTGCGGCTCCCAGCCGACCAGCAGCCCGAAGGGCGCGGAGCGTGCGGTGGCCTCGGGCCCGAGCTCGGTGGCGTTCTTGGGCGCCTCCAAGGTGCCCATGGCCTCGTCACCGAGGCCGATCAGAAGCGCGCGGGTGGGATCGCGGCGGGCGTACAGCCACTCCTCGCGGGCCAGCCAGCCGTCGTCCTTGCGGCGCTCGTCGGGCCCCCAGTCGTGTTGCGTGGCGGCCCACCGCAGATACGCCCGGTGCAGATCGGTCGGCGGATGCCAGGCGCCGGTGTCTCGCCGGACCTGCGCCCTGATCAGCCCGTCCACGCTGAACAGCGTGAGCTGCGTGAGATGCGTCACGGCACCGCGCCGCCCGTACCCGAACCCCAGATCGAGGAGCCCCTCGGCACCGTACTGCTCCCGGATCTCCTCAAGGCCCAGGCCGTCGACCGGCGCCCCGAGGGCATCCCCGACGGCCACGCCGAGCAGCGTGCCGCGCACCCGGCTGCGGAAGTCCTGCTGCTCGGTACGGCCCCAGACGGCGCCGGCTATCGCACCCATCAGGACCTCCCCGTTGCAGCGACCGTGTGTACGACGGCTCGACACTGTAATCGACCGGGGACGGTCGGTTCACGGGGTGGATCGGAATGCGGAATGTGCCCGAGGTGGACCGAAGTGATCCGGAGTGGTCCGGAGTGATCGGCTATGCCCCGTACAGGGCTCCCGTCCGACTCTCTACGCCGCCACACCTACCGGACGGCAGTCCCGGCAGCGGCCCGGGCCCGGTGAACGGAACGCCCGGTCGCATCCCTCGCAGTTCTGGAGGGGGTCGGGGCGGGCGGCCTCGAACCCCGGCTCGGGTTCGAACCGTGGGGGCAGTAGGGCGGTGAGGCGGTGGGCCAGGAAGCGCGACGGATGACGTACACCTTCCGGGGGCAGTCCCGCCGAGAGTGTTCGCTGTACGTCGTCGGGGGCAACGCCTCGGTCCAGCCAGGTGACCACGGCGGGGGCAAGGCGGCGTACGTCGGGCTCGGCGAGGTGGAGACGGGGGTCGCGGGTTCGCAGGCCCGCGAGGACATTGCGCGCGGTGCGGTGGGCGGGCAGCTCGGAGGTGTCCGGCACGGCGAGCGGTTCGGTCCGGACTGGGCCGGGTTGTTCCGGCTCCTTGAGATCGGGGGCCGGTTCGCGGCGCATCGCGGGGGTCGTACGGCCCGACGTACGGGCCTGGGGCTTGTTGTACGAGGTCGTACGCGTCACGATCCGCCCCGACGACAGGCGCTCCTTGGTGCGGGCCAGGTACCCGTGCGTCTCCAGCTCTCGCAGGGCCGAGGCGATACGCGTCTCACCTTCGGGGAACTTGGTCGCGAGGACCTTGATGCCGACGAGGCTTCCGGTAGGGAGCGACTGGATGTGGACGGCGAGTCCGATGGCCGTCAGGGACAGCTCGGAGTGCTGTGCCAGATGGTTTCCTACGACGGTGAACTCCTGGTCATGGCTTTCGTCCATGTGGGCAACTCCGAGTGAGGAACGGGCGGGCCGGAGGCGTGCGTGCGCGCTAGGGTGCTTCTCAGTCATCGGGAAGGCCTTTTCTTCCTGGGTGATCAGGCCCTCGTTCGGGATTGCAGTCCCGGCGGGGGCCGTTTTGTTGTGTGCGGTTGTTCGTCGAGTTGGTGTGCGGTTGTCTGCCGAGATCGACGCTGCCTGACCAATTCGCCGACACGCCAGCGGAATGGGCAGTGATCACCCGACCGGGTGACCAGGGGTGCGGTGGTCGACGGGCCGGGTGGGGCGGGGTTGGTTCTTTCCCCGGTTCTTTGTCTTTGGCGTCGGGCGTGGCCGGGTCATCGGTCCACGCGATCCGGAGCCGGACTCACTTCCGCCCAGACCGTCTTGCAGTTCGCCGGCGCCTCATCGACGCCCCAACGGTCGGCGTACGCCGCGACGATCCGCAGACCGCGCCCCGATTCCACATCGTGGTCCGCCGGGTCCGACATCTGCACGAGCCGGTCACCCCGGGCGTCGGTCACCTCGATACGGAGAGTGCCGTCGGTGTGCAGCTTCAGCCTGAGCCGGAAGTCCCGCCCCGGGACGCGGCCGTGGAGTACGGCGTTCGACGCCAGCTCGGCCACGACGTGCACCGCACCCTCGAACGGAACACCCCAGTCGTCCAGTTGGCGCTCGGTGAGCAGGCGCGCGAGTCGAGCACCTCTTCGAGTCGCGGACAGCTGAACCGTGAAGTGGTGGGTGGGGCGGGTGACTTGGGCGAGGGGTTTCTGGCTCATGTCACCCAGCGTGGCGAACCGACTCCTACGCTGAACAGCAATGGCCTCCGTACGGAGCGTGACTGTACGGATGGCCGACGGGGTCGTACGGCTCGTACGCCGGGAGGGGAAGACGTGGAGGACGAGGAGGCCGAGGCCGTTCTCAGGACGGTCGGACGCCAGATCAGGATGTGGCGCGAGGCCGCCGGGATGACCCAGGCCGAACTGGGCACCGCCATCGGGTATGGCGAGGAGATGGTCTCGTCGGTGGAGCGGGGGCGGCGGATTCCCAAGCCTGATTTCCTGGACAAGGCCGATGAGGTGCTGGGGGCGGGCGGGAAGCTCTCGGCGATGAAGGCGGATGTGGAGAGGGCCCGGTATCCGAAGAAGGTTCGGGATCTGGCCAAGCTGGAGGACGGGGCGGTTGAGTTGGGCGCCTACGCCGCCCTCCACGTCCATGGGCTGCTTCAGACCCCTGAGTACGCGCAGGCGTTGTACGAGATGCGGCGTCCCGCGTACACGGAGGAGGAAGTCGACCGTCTGGTCGCCGCCCGTATGGCCAGGAAGGCCGTCTTCGAGCGGACGCCGCGTCCACAGATCACCTTTGTCCAGGAAGAGGCGACGCTGCGGCGGCCCGTCGGGGGCAGAATGGTGTTGCGACGGCAACTCGAACACCTGTTGGAGATCAGCGCGTTGAGGCACGTCGCGATTCAGATCATGCCCACGGACTGCGAGGACCACGCGGGCATGGGTGGCTCGCTTCAGCTGTTGAAACTCCGGGACGGAAAGACACTGGGGCACTCCGAGGCGCAGTTGCACAGCCGCCTGATCAGTGATCCCCGGGACGTTCAGATCCTGGAAATGCGCTATGGAATGATCCGGTCGCAGGCCCTGACGCCCCGAGAGTCACGGGCCTTCATCGAGAAAGCCCTGGGAGACGAGACATGACCCGCGCCCTGGAATGGTTCAAGAGCAGCTACAGCAGCAACGACGGACCGGAATGCGTCGAGGTCGCCATATCCCCCGCCGACGCCGCCGTCCACGTCCGCGACTCGAAGAACAAGGACGGCGCACGGCTCGCATTCGAAGCGAGTTCCTGGGTGGAGTTCATCGACGGCATGAGCACGATGCCGTGACCGAGGAGTCTCAGGCACAGCGTGCCGCCGCCGTCTTCGACGCGCTGGGACTCGCCTACGAGAGGGCGTTCGCGGGCTCGGAGACGCACCGGGCGTCGTTGGCGTGGCTGGCCGGGCGGCTGGGACCGGGCAGCCGGGTGCTGGACGTCGGTAGCGGGACCGGGCGCCCCACGGCCGAGACGCTCGCCGCGGCGGGCCATGGCGTGCTGGGGATCGACGCGTCTCCCGTCATGGTGGACCTCGCCGCCCGGCAGGTGCCCGACGCCGCCTTTCAGCACGCCGACATCCACCAAGTCCCGTTCCAGGACGGTGCGTTCGACGCGGTCTGCGTGTACTTCTCCCTGCTGCAGATGTCCCGCGCCACGCAGGAGACTCTCGTGCGGCGGCTGGCACGGGCGCTGAGAGCGGGAGGCAGCATGGTGCTGGCGACCGTGCCGGCGGACGTGGAGGACGTCGAGGTCGTCTTCATGGGGCAGAAGGTGCGGGCGACCAGCTTCGCGGCCGAGGACTTCACCGACATGGTCGCCGCGGCGGGACTGACGGTGCTGTCCGCGGAGACCGTACTGTTCACGCCTGACCATCCCGGTGCCGGGCACGAGCCTCATCTGTTCCTGCGCTGCGTGCGGGAGTAGCCGCTTCGGCCGCCAGATGGCGGAGAACGGCGGCCCGCTGATCCGCGGCCCAGGTGTACGACGGGTTGGCTGCCAGCACCCGGTCCAGATCGGCGAGGGCCTCCTCGTGGCGGCCCAGGTTCGCCAGCGAGGCGCCTCGGCTCGCGCGGGCGGAGTTGTAGTCGGGTTCCCGGGCGAGCGCGTGGTCGTAGTCGGCGAGGGCGTCCTCGTCGCGGCCGGCGGCGCGCAGGGCGTCACCGCGCTCGCAGCGGACCCAGGCCCAGTCGGGGTCCACCGCCACGGCCCGGTCGAGGTCGGCCAGTTGTCGTACGGGGTCACCGAAGGCTCGGTACACCCGGGCCCGGCGCATCAGGGCCCAGGAGTAGTCCGGCTTCAGCCGAACGGCACCGTCGAGGTCCGCGAGCGCCTCGTCGAGACCTTCGCGACTGAGCCGGGTGGCACCGCGGGAGGCCAGGGCGAAGGCGTCGGCAGGGTTGAGTTCGAGGGCCCGGTCCAGGTCGCTGATCGCCTCGTCGTGGCGCCCCAGGACGCGGTGGTACTCCCCACGTAGGGCGAGGCTGCGGGGGTCGTCCGGGACCAGTTCGAGGGCCCGGTTCAGGAGGGCGACGGCCGCACGCCGGTCGCCGGCGAGGTCGTGGGCGATGGCGCGGGCGCGGTAGGCACGGGCCGCCACGACGGGGTCCAGCGCGACCCGCCAGCCGGCATCGGCCGACGCGTCCTGCCACGGGGTAACGGGCGAGGTCACGGCCTGCGGCACCTCATGGGCAGGCTGATCCTGCGATACGGCCTGCGGCCCCCCTGTGCGCTCATCCTGCGGCTCGTCCCACGACGGCTGGGCGTGGTAGTCCAACGGTTCGGCCTGCGCCCACTCGGCGTCCTGATCTTGCGGTTCGTCCGGCGACGGCTGGGTGCGGTGGTCCTGCGCTGCGCCCAGCGACGGCTGAGCCCCCTGACTCTGCGCCCCTTCACCCCGCTCCCCCGACGGCTCGACCCGCCACGCGCTCGCGTCCTCGCCCGGCACCCCGACCCGCGTCCCCGGCGGCTCGGCCCGCCACGGGTTCGCGCCCTCACCCGGCGAGGCGGGCTGTTGCGTCTCGTGGGACTGGGTGTCGGCCGAAGTGCTCGGCCGGGTGGTGGCCGTGTCGGTCGGGGTGGGGTGACTCCTGGCCCGCCGGTTCCACGCGGGGACCCCGCCCGCGGCGCCCGGCGGGGATGCCGACATGTCCCGCCCGACAGCCCCCGCGCCACTCCACCCGTAGACCCCGGTGGCAGCCCCCGCGCCGTACCCCGTCCCGACCGCCCCCGCCCCCGCCCCCGCGGGCACCGGCATCCGCTCGAAGCCCGTCGCACGCAGCACCAGTTCGAGGGCCGCGGGCGTCCCGCCGTTGCCGAGGGCCGTCGCGAGCCGCCGGCCCCACTGGGACACCGCCCGGGTCTCGGCGTCCGATCCGGCCTCCACCAGGACACGAGCCCACCGCTCGGCGACGGACTCACCTTGCTCGCAGGCATCGACGACATCGCCGAGGACGCTCGTCAGCGCCGCCCGCTCCCCGGCGCACAGCAAGTGGTACAGCTCCGCCAGCCGAAGCTCCCGCCACGCCTCGTCCGCCCACAGCTCCTCGGCGTCCCGTCCGGCTTCCGCCTCGGCCCGCCATTCCCGGAACACGGCGGCGAGCGCCAGCTGCCGGGCCGCCCAGGTGCGGGGCGCCTCCTGACGCTGCAACCGCAGCATCGGCGCCCGTACGACGTCGTGGTACCGGACCCGGCCGCCCCGCTCGCTGACGAACGGCAGACCACGCAACCACGCGTACAGTCCGTCCAGTTCGGGACCGGAGTCGCCCACGACCGCCCGGAACACATCCGCGTCCAGCCGCCGGGGCAGCGCGCACGCCAGCGCGACCGACCGCTGCACCGCGTCCTCCGCCCGCTTCAGGAACCACTCGACGGCCGTGGCGCTGGGGTCCCGCACGTCGGCCGGATCGGTGGGGCGGCTCTCCGCGAGGGTCGACACAAGCACCGGCAGACCACCGGTCAGGCGCAGCACCTCCCCCACCACGGGCTCGGCCACCACTCCCCTGCCCGCGAGCAGGTCCCGCGTCTCCGCCTCCGTGAACGGCAGGAGCGGCACGTCGGTCATGAAGTCGCCGAAGCCGCCCCAGCGAGTGGCGTCGAAGGGGAGTTGGCCTGCCGTCACCACGACGACCGTGGCCGGGAGCGGGCCGTACAGGTCCGAGGTCATCACGGCGTGCAGCCACGCGTCGAGGAACCGGCCGGTGCGCTCGTAGGTGTCGAGGAACAGGACGATCCACGGCACGGCGGAGGCGGCCTGGGCGAGCTCCTCCAGCAGCACCGGAGTGAGCACGCTCTCGGGCGCGAGGACGAGCCGGGCGTCCTCGTGAGTGCGGAAGCGGGCACCGAGTCCGGAGCGCAACCGGTCGGCGCCCTGGGCCAGTTGTGCCGCGTCGACCACCCCGGTGAACGCGCCGACACCCGGCACCATGCCCAGTCCCACCAGGCCGGCCCGCGCCACCGCCATGCTGCCCGCCGAGGGCGCCGGCGGCTCGGACGGCGGCGCGGTGATCGCCGCCAGCTCCGCCTCGTGCCTGCGCTCCCGATGTGCGGCCAGCAGCCGGTCCAGGTCCTTCAACCGCCTGCCCTGCGCGGCGAACTGGCGGCTCATCGCCTCCAGCGCCTCCGGCACGCTTCCCGCGCTCTCGTCCACGAACGCGGTCAAGGCACCCCGATCCCGGGCGACTTGCTCCAGTTCGCGGAGCAGGAAGGACTTACCGACTCCCGCGTTCCCGTGCACGTGGAAGAGGAACCGGTGCCGCTCGTCCTCCGGCGGGATGTCCAAGTTGGCCCGGAAGGCCGCGCGTTCGGCACCGCGGCCCACGAATCCGGCACGACTGCGCCGGCCGATCAGCTCCTGCATCGACGGCCGCGCCTGTCCCACGCGTGGATCCTCCCGCTCGGCTGCCCTACGCCATCATTCTGGCTCAATGCCTATGGAGCACAGGGCCTCCACAGGGAAGATGACCATCATGTCAACGACACCCCCACGCACCTCACTCCACCTCGCGGCCACCCTCCTCACCGCGACCGTCGCTCTCTACACGGCCCTCGTCGCCTTCGGGAACATCACCGACTTCGGGACCAACCAGCAGTTCGTGCGGCACGTCCTGGCGATGGATACGACGTTCAAGGACGAGGACCTGATGTGGAGAGCCATCACCAGCAAGGGTCTTCAGGACGCGGCGTACGTCGCGATCATCGTCTGGGAGACCGTCGCCGCACTCGTCCTCATATACGGCACCTGGCTGTGGTTCCGCCGCGACGACCTGAGTGCCCGGCGCTTCTCCACCTACGGTCTGCTGATGCTGATGCTGCTGTTCGGCGGCGGGTTCATCGCGATCGGCGGGGAGTGGTTCTCGATGTGGCAGTCGGCGGACTGGAACGGCCTCGACGCGGCGACGCGGGTGTTCCTGCTGAGCGGGATCGTGCTGCTGGTGGTCAACCTGGCATGCGGCAAGGAGAAGTCCGGCACCACCTGACGAGGGCCGCCGCTACTTGACCACGACCACCGTCGTGCCCGTCTCCCCGAACGTCCACAACGCCGCCCCGTCCGCCGCGCGCATCCGGACCCCGCCGGTCTGTTTGCCCGCGGCGGGCGGGGGCGAGGAGCCGTCGACGGCGTTGGAGAAGGCTATGGAGATGCCGGACTTCGCGGCGAAGTAGATGATGTTCTCGATCTGCACGCCGTCCGAGCCCGTGGTGGCCTCGTTGCGCGAGGACACCGTGTAGCTGCCGGGGTCCGGGTTCACGGTGCCCGGCCAGACGGTGAAGGTACGGCGGCTCGCGTCGCTCGCGTCGACCAGCCAGACCCGCTTCTCGGCGAGGGAGTAGACGACCCGGCGTCCGGTGCCCGAGCCGTCCGGTACGGCGGCGGGCGCGGCGGACTTCGTCGGGGCGGGACTGGCCCCCGCCGGCGCCGACGCGCTCGGGCGGGCCGCCGCGGCCGTCGGGTGCGGCCCCTTGTCGGCCTGCATGGCGAGGACGGTGACGGCGGCTATCGCGCCCACCGTCAGACCGGTCACCCAGACCTTGGGAGCAGGCACGGGCACGCATCTCCTCAGCTACGGAAACCCCTCCAGCGGGGGTCGGATCATCGTACCGACCCCCGCGGCACGGTCCTGTGCCGTCTCCGTCTCAGTCCAGCACGGGCAACAGCTCCGGCAGGTGCCCGTCCGAGGCCGCCGCCGCCCGCTGCCGTTCCTGCGACACCTCGCCGTACAGCGTGGTGCGGGGCCTGGCCGGGCGCCCGGCCGCGTCGGCGACCGCCACCAGGTCGCGTACCGACTTGTACGAGCCGTAGGACGACCCCGCCATCCGCGAGATCGTCTCCTCCATCAACGTGCCGCCCAGGTCGTTCGCGCCCGAGCGGAGCATCTCCGCCGCGCCCTCGGTGCCCAGCTTCACCCAGCTGGTCTGGATGTTGGGGATCCACGGGTGGAGCAGGAGGCGGGCCATCGCCGTGACCGCACGGTTGTCCCGCATCGTCGGGCCGGGCCTCGCGATCCCCGCCAGGTACACCGGCGCGTTGGTGTGGATGAACGGCAGCGTCACGAACTCCGTGAAGCCGCCGGTGCGCTGCTGGATGCCGGCCAGGGTGCGCAGGTGGCCGAGCCAGTGGCGGGGCTGGTCGACGTGGCCGTACATCATCGTGGACGAGGAGCGGATGCCGAGTTCGTGGGCCGTGGTGATCACTTCGATCCACGTCGCCGTCGGCAGCTTGCCCTTGGTCAGGATCCAGCGGACCTCGTCGTCGAGGATCTCGGCGGCGGTGCCGGGGACGGAGTCCAGCCCGGCTTCCCTGGCCGCCGTCAGCCACTCGCGGATGGACATGCCGGTGCGGGTGGCGCCGTTGACGACCTCCATGGGCGAGAAGGCGTGCACGTGCATGCCGGGGACCCGCTCCTTCACCGCCTTCGCGATGTCGAAGTACGCCGTCCCGGGCAGGTCCGGGTGGATGCCGCCCTGCATGCAGACCTCCACCGCGCCGACCTCCCAGGCCTGCTGGGCGCGGTCGGCGACCTGGTCCAGGGAGAGGGTGTAGGCGTCCGCGTCCGTCCTGCGCTGGGCGAAGGCACAGAAGCGGCAGCCGGTGTAGCAGACGTTGGTGAAGTTGATGTTCCGCGTGACAATGTACGTGACGTCGTCGCCGACCGCCGATTTACGGACGTCGTCGGCGACCTTGCACAACGCGTCCAGCGCCGGGCCGTCCGCGTGCAGCAGCGCCAGCGCCTCCTCGTCGGTCAGCCGGGTCGGGTCGTCGGCCGCCCTCGCCAGTGCCTGGCGCACGTCCGTGTCGATGCGCTCCGGCGCCATCCCGGGCGCCGCCGCCTCGCGCAGGGCACCCCAGTCGCCGTACACCTCGTCGAAGTCGTCGCGGCGGTCGGACGTACGGCCTTCGGTGTCGATCGTGGAGTGCAGATCCGTACGGCCGGAGGCGACGAAGACCTCCTCCGGCTCCTGCCAAGGGTGCCCCTCGACCACGGCGTCCGCACGGGCCAGGCCCGTCTCCGGGTCGGCGAGGGCCCGTACGTGCGGGCGCAGTCGCGGGTCCAGCCAGGGCTCGCCGCGCTGGACGAACTCCGGGTAGACGCAGAGGCGTTCGCGCAGTTCGAAGCCGGCCGCCGCCGAGCGCTCGGCGAGCTCCTCGATCTGCGGCCAGGGGCGCTCGGGGTTGACGTGGTCGATCGTGAGCGGTGAGACGCCGCCCCAGTCGTCGATGCCGGCGTGGATGAGGCGCTCGTACTCGGAGTCCACCAGATTGGGCGGTGCCTGGAGGCAGGCGCTCGGGCCCATGATGTGCCGGGCGACGGCGACCGTGGCGACCAGTTCGTCGAGTTCCGCGTCCGGCATGCCGCGCATCGCCGTGTCCGGCTTGGCGCGGAAGTTCTGGATGATCAGTTCCTGGATGCCGTGGTAGGCCCGGGAGACCTTCCGGAGCGCGAAGAGGGACTCGGTCCGCTCCTCGTACGACTCCCCGATCCCGATCAGGATCCCGGACGTGAAGGGGACGGAGGAACGGCCGGCGTCCTCCAGGACGCGCAGCCGGACGGCCGGCTCCTTGTCCGGGGAGCCGTGGTGCGGGCCGCCGGGCTCGGACCACAGGCGGGTCGCCGTCGTCTCCAGCATCATGCCCATGGACGGGGCGACCGGCTTCAGACGCTGGAAGTCGGTCCAGGTCATGACGCCGGGGTTGAGGTGCGGGAGCAGGCCGGTCTCCTCCAGGATGCGGATGGAGATGGCGCGGACGTAGGCGATGGTGTCGTCGTAGCCGTGCGCGTCGAGCCATTCGCGCGCCTCGGGCCAGCGGTCCTCGGGCTTGTCGCCGAGGGTGATGAGGGCTTCCTTGCAGCCGAGCGCGGCGCCCTTGCGGGCGATGTCGAGGACCTCGTCCGGCGACATGAACATCCCGTGTCCGGCGCGGCGCAGCTTGCCGGGGACGGTGACGAAGGTGCAGTAGTGGCACTTGTCCCGGCACAGCCGGGTGAGGGGGATGAAGACGCTCTTCGAGTACGTGATGACACCGGCCCGGCCCGCCGCCTCAAGGCCCGCGTCCCGCACCCGGCCGGCCGACGCGACGAGGTCGTCGAGTGCCTCGCCGCGGGCCTGGAGCAGTACGGCCGCCTCGGAGACGTCGAGGGCGACGCCGTCACGGGCGCGTTTGAGGGCGCGACGCAGGGAGTTCTCGGTCGGGCCGGTGCCGCCGGGGCGGTCGGTGGGGCCGGTTCCGGAGGTCTCGGGTGTCGTCATCCTTCGAGCATACGGTCGGCTTGATCAGTGCCGGGAGGGCAGTCGGGGAAGGATGCGCGACGATCAGCCGAGGAAGGCCGCGCAGTCGTCCAGCACCCGCAGCACCTCCGCCTCTCCCGCCGGCGGCAGCTGCACCACGACCTCCTCGATGCCGAGTTCCGCGTAGTGCGCGAGCTTGCCGGGGGTGGGGAACACGGCGTACGGCACGACCTGGAGGGCGTTCGGGTCGCGGCCGGCGTCGGACCAGACCGCACGGAGCCGGGGTAGAGATTCGGACAGTCCGCGGCCACCGATCGGCAGCCACCCGTCGGCGTACTCGCTGATGTGCGTGAAGAGCTTCGGACCGGCCGCTCCGCCGATGAGCGTGCGAGGGCCGTTGACCTTGGGGCCGCGCGGCTTCTGAACGGGTTTGGGGTACGCGAAGCTCGCCCGTACCGCGCCGAACTCGCCGTCGTACGCGGTGGGTTCGTCCGCCCAGAGTGCCCGCATCAGGGCCATCCGGTCCCGGACGAGGTCGCGGCGGGTGGCCCACGCGACGCCGTGGTCGGCGGCCTCCTCCACGTTCCAGCCGAAGCCCAGGCCGAGCGTGAACCGTCCGCCGGACAGGTGGTCCAGGGTCGCGATCTGCTTGGCCAGATCGATCGGGTCGTGCTGCGCGACCAGCGTGATGCCGGTACCGAGGCCCAGCCGTTCGGTGACGGCGGCGGCCTGGCCGAGGGCGACGAAGGGGTCGAGGGTGCGGCCGTACTCGGGCGGCAGATCGCCGCCGGCCGGGTACGGGGTGGTCCGCTCGACGGGGATGTGGGTGTGCTCGGGCAGGTACAGCCCCGCGAACCCGCGCTGCTCCAGCTCACGCGCGAGCCGGGTCGGGGTGATGGTCTCGTCGGTGAGGAAGATCGTGACGGAGATGCGCATGCCTGCATCTGTACCGTGCCGACGCCGCAATGTCGATACCGACCGGTCGGCACATATGGATCTCCGTACAGATCCGCCCTCGTGCGTCCCACGGAGCCTGGACAGCTTCCGATTGTCTGCCGATTCCCTTCCCTTGCACGGCAGTTCACGGCTGAATACCAGAGTTGCACGCACCACCCTGCACCACCCATGCCAAGTCCTTCACGACGACCTGGGGAGCAGCAGCATGTGCGAGGACGAGTACGCGGGCGCCGGCCTGGGAAGACGTGCCCTGTTCGTGACGGGCGCCGCCGCCGCGCTTACGTTGGGAAGCGTGACCTTCGCCAGCGGTGCCGACGACACCCAGGACGCCGAGACCCGGACCGTGCGGGGCACCCTGCCGCCCGGGTCCCCCGATTTCGTGTATCTGCCGGTCGAAGTGCCGTCCGGGGTACGGGAGATCAAGGTCTCCTACACCTACGAGAAGCCGTCCGTCCCGGCGGGCACCCCGGGCAACGCCCTCGACATCGGCATCTTCGACTGGCGCGGCACCGAGCTCGGCGGCCGAGGTTTCAGGGGCTGGTCGGGCGGGGCGCGCACGGAGTTCTTCATCCGGGCGGACGAGGCGACGCCGGGGTACATCCCGGGGCCGGTCCGGGAGGGCACCTGGCACATCACCCTCGGCCCGTACACGGTGGCGCCGCAGGGGCTGCCGTACGAGGTCACCATCACGCTCACCTACGGCGAGCCCGCCGAGTCCGT
This sequence comes from Streptomyces sp. NPDC055013, assembly GCF_053608645.1. Taxonomy (NCBI): domain Bacteria; kingdom Bacillati; phylum Actinomycetota; class Actinomycetes; order Kitasatosporales; family Streptomycetaceae; genus Streptomyces; species Streptomyces sp. NPDC055013. Next base: position 222,716 of record NZ_JBSGVW010000005.1, on the reverse strand, counting down.
CGAGCCGACGTACCCGCCGGAGCGGGCGAAGGGGCGGGGGCGGGCCTGGTACCGGGGCGACTGCCATCTGCACTCCTGGTACTCCGACGGCCGCCGTACGCCCGCCGAGATCGCCGCCCTCGCGCGCGCGGCCGGTCTGGACTTCATCAACAGCTCGGAGCACAACACGCACTCGGCGCACGCGCACTGGGCGGACGCGGCGGGCGACGACCTCCTGATCATGCTCGGCGAGGAGGTCACGACCCGAAACGGCCACGTCGTGGCGCTCGGCATCGACCCCGGCACCTTCGTCGACTGGCGCTACCGCGCCCGGGACAACCGCTTCGGCAAGTTCGCCCGCCAGATCCGCAGGTCCGGCGGCCTCGTCGTCCCCGCCCACCCGCACGCCACCTGCGTCGGCTGCAACTGGAAGTTCGGCTTCGGCGAGGCGGACGCGATCGAGGTCTGGAACGGGCCGTGGACCCCGGACGACGAGATGGCCCTGGCGGACTGGGACAGCACGCTGGTCGCGTCCGTGCGCTCGGGTTCCGACGCGTGGATCCCGGCGATGGGCAACAGCGACGCCCACCGCGACCCCGACCCGGTCGGCACGCCCCAGACGGTCGTGCTGGCCGACGACCTGACGCGGGAGGCGATCCAGGAAGGGATCAAGGCGGGGCGGTCGTACATCGCCGAGTCGAAGAACGTCTCGCTGACCTTCGGCGTGTCCGGCGGCAAGGGTGAGCACGCCGGCATCGGAGAGCGTCTGGAGGTCCCCCGCAGCACGCCGGTGACCGTCCGCCTGGAGGCCACGGGCGCCCCCCGCTGCACGGTCCGCTTCGTCACCGACCAGGGCGTCCTGTTCACGAGCCCCCCACTGCCGGTCTCCGGCTCAGGCGTCGTGGAATGGCGCACGACCCCCGCCTACGCGGCCTACGTCCGGGCGGAACTCCGCCACGAGACAGCGGTGGGCCCGCTGCCGGGGGCACTGGCGGCGGCCACGAACCCGATCTTCCTGGGGCGTTCGTAGCGACCGGCGCTGCGCGGCACCCCCGGCGTGGCACGACCGGAGGCGGGGGTGGCTTGCAGGGCCCGCCCCCGCCGACGCGCTCAGGTCAGTCCGGGTGGAGGACGTCCATGATCAGTCGAACCAGACCACGAGTCGCACGTGCTCCGGGCCATGCAGCTCGGAAAGCGTCCTCATCACGTGCCAGACCGGGGCCCAGTGGGTTCCCTCCCCGGCGACGGCGCTTCGACTGAGCTTGCCGGAACGGTCGGTCTCGTCCCAGTCGGCGGCCGCCAACTCGGCCCAGCTGATCCACGTCGTTCCCTGCGCGTCCTGTGGTCCACCCCAGGAGTCGTACGCGGCCCGCAGTCCGTCCGAGGCGTCCTCCGGCAGGCCACGGTCCTCGGTCAGCGGCTGGAACCCGAAGGAGTTGCGGACGCCGAACAGGCACGCAAAGGCGTCATAGGCATTGCCGGTGTTGAGGAGGAAGAGGTCAATGGCGGCGTGCCAGACCGCGTCCTCGTCGTCCTCGTCGAAAATCCGGGCCAGAGGTCTGCACTCAATCGTTCCGCTCACGTCGGTGGACATGCCGGCAGTCTGCAGAGCGCGGAGCCCGCTCGTCGCCCGGATTTCGATGCATCAGGGCGTCGCCGAGGCCTCCAGGTCGGCGACCACCGCCGCATGGTCGGATGGCCAGATGCCGTCGACCGGACCGTCGCACGCGCGGTGTACGGAGCGGACGTGGCCGAGTCCGCCGGTGCCCGGCGGCCCGACGTGGATGTAGTCGATCCGCACGCTCGGCTCCCGGCTGTCGGCGACGTACGGGTTCGAGCGGTCCCAGGTGGCGGAGGGGGCGTCCGGGGCGGCGTACTGCCAGGCGTCGAAGAAGACCTGGCGGGGGACGACCGGCGTGGTCCGGTAGCCGCCGAAGAGGCGGATCTCGTCGGAGTCCGGCCAGGCGTTGAAGTCGCCGGTGACCACGGTCGGAAAGGGCGTGTCACCCCGGTTCTCGGCGACGAACTCGGCGAGCGCGGCGACCTGCCGGCAACGGACGGCCGAGGCGTGCAGGGCCGAGGTGAGGTGGGTGGTGCAGAAAGGGATGTCGTACGAGGGGGTGGCGAGGCGGGTGAAGAGGGCGAGGCGCCCGTCGTCGACGTCCGGGGGCGCCGGCAGCCGCAGACTCCGCCGGTCGACGACCGGCCAGCGGCTCAGCACGGCGTTCCCGATGTCGACCGTGGGATCGCCTATCCGCCGGCGCCAGCGCTCGGGGGCGGGGGACGGGGCCCAGGCCCAGTGCATGCCGAGTTCGGCGGCCAGCCACTCGGCCTGGTTCTCGCGGCCGTCCGCCCACACCTCCTGGAGGCCGACCACGTCGGGGCGCAGATCGCGCAGTTCGGCGAGAATCGCCTTCTGCCGGGCCTCCCAGGGCCCGAAGCGCCACCACAGGTTCCAGGTCACGACCCGCATCCGCAGCCACCCGCTCTCGTCACGCCGCGTCGGGGGACCATTGAAGCAACAGTTCGAGGATCGTGCCGTGACAACCGGCACGGCACCAGTACGAGACAGGAGACCCCAGGCATGTCCCGCCTCGCCGACCTCAGGTTCCGCGCCGCCACCACCTTCCAGCGCCGTGTCGGCAATCCGGTGCTGCGCCGCCTCCCCCTCCAGACGGTCCTGGAGACCACGGGCCGCGTCTCCGGTCTGCCCCGGCAGACGCCGGTGGGCGGACGGCGGGTGGGTGACTCCTTCTGGCTGGTCTCGGAGTTCGGGGAGAAGTCCCAGTACGTCCGTAACATCAAGGCCGATCCGCGGGTCCGGGTACGGATCAGGGGGCGCTGGCACACCGGCACCGCCCACCTGCTGCCGGACGACGACCCGGTGGCCCGCCTGCGCAGCCTGCCCCGCGTCAACAGCGTGGGCGTCAGGGCGCTGGGCACGAATCTGCTGACGGTCCGGGTGGACCTGGGGGACGGCGAGGCCCACCCCTGACGGCCGTTCGGGCGAGGCGGGCGCGTGGCATGCCCGGACCCCGGCGGCCGGAGTCGTACTTTCACGTCGTATGAAGGACGTTTCCGGAAACTGCGTACCCAAGCCCACCCGTCGCACCGCACTCGCCGGACTGGTCGGCGGAGCCGGCGCCGCCCTGACCGCCGGGTGCACCCGGACCGGCGCGAGCGCGCCCGTGGGCCGAGCGACCACCGCCTCGGCCTCCGCCTCCGCGGGCGGCCCCACTCCGGGCGTGATGACCCTGTTCAGCAACCCGGCGTTCAACTTCAACGGGCTGATGGCGCTCGGCGGGTCCGGGTTTGGCGCCGGTGAGGTCGGTGAGGTGCTCACCGCCGTCAACGCCATCAACAAGGCGGGCCTTTCCTCGCAGTCCTTCGTCGACACCTTCAAGAAGCTCGGCGACCAGCTGATGGCGGCGCCCACGGGCAGCAAACCCGACGACCAGACCACCCGGTGGCGTGCGCTGCGGGCCGCGCAGTACTACGGCCAGGCGCTGTTCTTCGTCCTCGGCTCGGACGAGCCGGGCAACGAGGAGCAGCTGTACAAGGCCGGACGCGGGGCCTGGGACAAGTTCTGCGGCCTGTGCGACCCGGCGCCGGTCACCGCGAACGTCCCCTACGGCAAGACCCCGCTGCCCGTGTGGTTCTTCCGGCCGGACACATCGACGCAGCGCCGCCCCACGGTGATCCTGACGAACGGCAGCGACGGGCAGAACGTCGACATGTGGACGTACGGCGTCCAGGCCGCCCTGGACCGCGGCTGGAACGCCCTCGTCTACGACGGACCCGGCCAGGGACAGCTGCTCTTCGTGGACCAGGTGGTCTTCACGCCGACCTGGGAGAAGGTCGTCAGCCCGCTCGTCGACTGGCTGACCGCCCGTTCCGACGTGGACCCGGACCGGATCGCCCTGACCGGGCTGAGCATGGCGGGCGACCTGGCGCCCAGGGCCGCGGCCTTCGAGAACCGGCTCGCCGCCGTGGTGGCGATGCCCGGCTGTCTGACGCCCTGGCTGGGCTTCCCCCCGGAGATCCGGGAGATCCTCACCCCTGACAAGACCGAGACCAACAACATCTGGAACAAGGAAGTCGTCCCCGAATTGCCCGCGGCCGACGCCGCGACGCTGAAGAAGCGCTTCGAGCCGTTCTCCGTGCAGGCGATGCTCGACGCCCGCCAGGGCAAGATGTTCACCGACTTCTACACGCCCGCCAAGGGCATCCAGGCGCTGGACATCACCAACGTCGTGGGCCGGATCAAGATGCCCACGCTGGTCCTGGACTACGAGGACGAGCAGTTCTACCCCGGCCAGGCCCGCCAGATGTACGACAAGCTGACCTCACCGAAGGACTACGTGAAGCTGACCGCGGCCACCGGAGCGCAGCTGCACTGCTCCCCGATGGCACCGCAGCAGCACTGCGAGGTCGTCTTCGACTGGCTGGACGAGACACTGCCGGGCAGCTGACCTCCCGGCGCCTCACCCCGGCCACACGATCGCCTGCACCTCGCTGTAGGCGTGGAGGGCGTACGAGCCGACGTCCCGCCCGACCCCGCTCCTCTTGAACCCGCCGAACGGCGCCTCCATGTTGCGCCCGACGGTGTTCACGCCCACTCCCCCGGCCCGCAGCCGCCGAGCGACCCGGAAGGCGCGGGCGATGTCACCGGACCAGACGTAGTCGATCAGGCCGTAGTCCGTGTCGTTGGCGAGGGCGATGCCCTCTTCCTCGTCGTCGAAGGGGATCACGCAGACGACCGGCCCGAAGATCTCCTCCCGGGCGACCCGCATGTCGTTGGTGCAGTCCGCGAGCAGGGTCGGCGCCACGTAGAAACCCCGCTCGTACGGCGGCCGTTCGCCTCCCGCCACCACAACGGCGCCTTCCTTCCGGCCCGTCTCGACGTACGACTCCACCCGGTCCCGGTGCTCCCCCGAGATCACCGGGCCGACGATCGTGGCAGCCTCGCGCGGGTCGCCGACCGTCAACCGGCGCGCGTATGCCGCCAGTTGCTCGACCAGCCGGTCGTACACGCCCCGCTGGGCCAGCACCCGCGTCGGCGCCGTGCAGATCTGCCCGCTGTAGAAGGAGAACGTCGTCCCGATCCCGGCCACGGCGGACCCCAGGTCGGCGTCGTCGAGGACGACCGCCGCGCCCTTCCCTCCCAGCTCCATCAACTGGCGTTTCATGTCCCGCCCGCACACCTCGGCGATGCGCTGCCCGACCGCCGTGGAGCCGGTGAAGCTCACCATGTCGACGTCCGGGGAGGAGACGGCCGCCTCGCCGACCTCCACGGACCGCCCGCAGACCACGTTCACCACACCCGCCGGCACCCCCGCCGCCTCCAGCGCCTCCGCCATCCGGTAGACGGACAGCGGATCCTGCGGGGCGGGCTTCACGACCACCGTGTTGCCCATGGCCAGCGCGGGCGCGATCTTGCCCGCCGGGTTGGCCCACGGGTTGTTGTACGAGGTGATGCAGGTGACGACTCCGACGGGCTGGCGGACGGCCAGCGCACCCATCACACCGGCCTTCCCCGCCCCCACTGCCTTAAGGGCGTGGGAGGTGCCCCCACCGGCCTCGTTGATCTGCGGCGGAATGGCCCACTCGCTCGGCTCCACGCGCGCGTAGCGCCGGAACCGGGCCGCCCCGACGCCCACCTGCATGCCCCGGGCCGTCCCGGTCGTCGCCCCGGTCTCGGCCTGGGCCAGTTCGGCGTACGGCACCAGGTGGCCGCGGATGATGTCCGCGGCCCGCCCCAGCACGGCCGCCCGCTCCTCCGGCGAGGTACGCGACCACGGCCCGAAGGCCTCGCGGGCCGCGGCACAGGCCGCCTGCACCTGGTCCCGCGAGGCCTCCGGAGCCCACCCGACGGTCTCCTCGCTCGCCGGATCGACGACGGCGTAGTACCCGCCGTCCGGCTCCACCCACGAACCCCCGACGAACAACCGCTGCCGGTCGACGGCCTTGAAGCTCACCGGGTGGCCACCGTCCTGGTGTCCCGTCCCGAGCGCAGCACGCGCCCCGGCACGGCCCCGGTCACCACGTCGTCGCGGATCGCCTCGACGCCATTGACCCAGACCGCCCGTACGCCGATCGCCTTGGAGTCCAGCCGCGGGCTGTCACCCGGCAGGTCGTGCACCAGGGTGGCCTTGCCGGCGTCGATCCGCTCCGGGTCGAAGAGGACCAGGTCCGCATGGAAGCCCTCCTGGACACGCCCCCGGTGACGGAGGCCGAACAGCCGGGCGGGGTCGTCGGTGAGCATCTTCACCGCCTGCTCGAGGCCGACCAGCTTCCGCCCGCGCAGACAGTCCCCGAGGAACCGGGTCGTGTACGGCGCCCCGCACATCCGGTCCAGATGCGCCCCGGCGTCCGAGCCGCCCAGCATGACGTCCTCGTGCCGCCAGGTCTCGGCGCGCAGCGCCCAGGAGTCGGGGTCGTTGTCGGTGGGCATCGGCCACAGGACCGTACGCAGATCGTCCGCCGCGCAGATCTCGACCAGGCACTCGAAGGGTTCCTGCCCGCGCTCGGCCGCGATGTCCTGCACGACCCGCCCGGTCAGCCCGCGGTTCGCCGCGCTGTAGGTGTCCCCGATGACGTACCGCCCGAAGTGGGTGAGCCGCCGGAAGACTCCCGCCTCCTTGGACCGGGCCCGCAGCAGCATCTCGGCCCGCACGTCCGGGTCACGGAGCCTGGCGATCCTCTCCTTGACGGGCAGCCCCAGGACCGGCCCCCACCCGGGGATCAGGTTCAGGGCGCAGAAGGTGCCCAGCGACATGTTCATCGGCGTGAGGATCGGCATGGTCAGCGCCACGATCCGGCCACCGGCCTTGCGCGCGCGTTCACTCGCCTCCAGCTGCCTGGGCACCCGCTCGGGAACCGCCGCGTCGATCGTGAGCACGTTCCAGTTCAGGGGACGGCCCGCGACGGCGGTCATCTCCACGAAGAGGTCGATCTCGTCGTCGCTGAACTGGTCCAGGCAGCCCGCCACGATGGCCTCGATCTGCGTGCCCTCGTGCTCCCCGACGGCCCGTGCCAGGGCCAGCAACTCGGCCGGCCCGGCGTGCCGGGAGGCCACCGGCTTCCCGTCGCCGTCGGAGTGCGAGCTCGACTGGGTGGTGGACAGCCCCCAGGCCCCCGCCTCCATCGCCTCCCGCAACAGCCGCACCATCGCGGCCAGCTGCTCCGAGGAGGGCTGCCCGCCCACCGCGTCCGGCCCCATGACGTACCGCCGCAGCGCGCAGTGCCCCACCATGAAGCCCGCGTTGACCGCGATCCGCCCCTCCAGCGCGTCCAGATACTCCCCGAAGCTGTGCCAGCTCCAGGGCGCCCCCTCCTCCAGCGCCACCAACGACATGCCCTCGACCTTGGACATCATCCGCCGCGTGTAGTCGGCGTCCTCGGGCCGCGCAGGATTGAGAGGCGCCAGGGTGAACCCGCAGTTCCCACCGGCGACCGTGGTCACCCCGTGATTCAGGGACGGGGTGGCGTACGGATCCCAGAACAGCTGGGCGTCGTAGTGGGTGTGGGGATCGACGAAGCCGGGGGCGAGGATCAGCCCGGCGGCGTCCTCGCTGGTGCGGGCTTCTTCGGTGATCGTGCCGATGGCGGCGATACGACCGTCGCGTATGCCGACGTCGGCGGTGTAGGCGGGTGCTCCCGTGCCGTCCACGACGGCCGCACCCTTGATGACGTGATCGAGCATGGGCTCACCTCCTGGTTCGCTGTGGGACTACCTACCTAGGGGCGCGGGGCTGTATCGATATGCGGCTCCGCCGCGTGGGCGCGACCAGCCACAACGCACTCGCAGTCGCGAACGGCCCGCAGCCCCACGGCGACTAGGCGCCCTGCCGGAAACGGGACGTCCGGTGCACGGGATCCGTGTCGATCTTCGGAATCACGTGTTCCCCGATCAACCGAATCGTCCGCAGCGTCTCCTCCTTCGGCACCCCCACCGGCAACCCGAAGCTCAACTGATCGGCCCCGGCCTGCTCCCACCGCTTGCACTGCGTGAGCACCTCGTCCGGGTCCCCGCAGATCAGCAACTCCTCCTCGATCAGCAGCTCCACGAACTCCGGCGTGTACGGGGGCAGCGTCTCCGGCCACACCGGGAACCCCTCGGGCCGGGGAAACGTGTCGTGGTACCGGAACACCAGCGACGGCAGATAGTGCAGCCCGCCGTTCACGGCGGTCTCGATCGCCTCGGCGTGGGTCGGCGCGCAGATGGCCGTGGTCGTCACCATCACGTTGTCGTTGACGAAGTCACCGATCGGCTCGGCGTTCACGACAGCCGTCTTGTACTGCTCCAGCACCCACTCCATGTCGGAGACCTTCTGCACGCTGAAGCCGAGCACCCCGAGCCCCTTCTTCGCGGCCATCGCATACGACGGCGGCGACCCGGCGGCGTACCACATCGCGGGGTGCGACTTCCCGTACGGCTTGGGCAGCACCTTCCGCGGCGGCAGCGACCAGTGCTTGCCCTGGAAGCCGGCGTACTCGTCCTGGAGCCACATCCTGGGGAACTCGGCGATGGTCTCTTCCCAGATCTCCTTCGTGTAGTTCATATCGGTCACGCCCGGTATGAACCCGAGGATCTCGTGCGAGCCGGCGCCGCGCCCGCTACCGAACTCGAAGCGGTTCTCGGTGAGGTGGTCGAGCATGGCGACCTTCTCGGCCACCTTGACCGGGTGGTTGACCTGGGCGAGCGGGTTGAAGATGCCGGACCCCAGATGGATCCGCTCGGTGGCGTGCGCCAGGTACCCCAGGTACACGTCGTTGGCGGAGAGGTGGGAGTACTCCTCCAGGAAGTGGTGCTCCGACGCCCAGGCGTACTTGAAGCCGGACTTGTCCGCCTGGATGACGTACTCGGTCTCCTCCATCAGCGCCTTGTGCTCGGCGAGCGGGTCGGTTTCGGCGCGCTTGCCCACGTATCCCTGTACAAAGAGCCCGAATTCCAAGGAGGTTCACCGTCCCCACATCGTTTCTGACGTTCCGTCAGATTCACTTTCCGCCGACTGTGGCACCGCTCACGTGCACCGTCAATAGCTGACTGGCCATCAGATGAGGCCCGTCCGTCAGATGACGCTCACCCCGGCCAGCCAGCCGCCGTCGATCACGAACGGCTGCCCGGTGATGTACGAGGAGTCGTCCGACATCAGGAACAGCGCGAGCCGGGCCACCTCCTCCGGCCGCCCGATCCGCCCGAGCGGCACGAGCTTGCGGTAGAGCCCGTCGAGGGCCTTCGAGGTCTCCTCGGGATCCGCGCCCGGGTCCAGATGGGCCGGGTTGGACATGGCGGTGTCGATCGCGCCCGGGCACATCGCGTTGACCCGGATGCCGCGCGGCGCCAGTTCCAGTGCGGCGACGCGGGTGAGGCCGAGGATGGCGTGCTTGGTGGCCGCGTACGTGCCGACGGCCGCCATGCCCGTCACGGCCGTGTAGGAGGCGGTGTTCACGATGGTGCCGCCGTCCTCCATCTCGGGCGCGACCGTCTTGACGCCGAGGAAGCAGCCCACCTGGTTGACCCGCACGACCTGCATGAACTCGTCGAGAGGGGTGTCGACGAGGGAGTTGAAGCGCAGGATGCCGGCATTGTTGACCAGCCCGTCGACCCGGCCGTACGCCCTCTTCGCGACGGCCACCGCGGCCCGCCAGTGCACCTCCTCCCCCACGTCGAGATGCGCGTACAGCGCGCCGATCTCCTTCGCGAGGGCCTCGCCCTGCTCGTCGAGCACATCGGCGACGACCACCTCGGCGCCCTCCTCCCGGAAGAGCCGCGCCTCCTGCTCACCCTGTCCGCGTGCCGCGCCGGTGACGATCACGACCCGGCCGTCCAGCTTGCCCATGGCTCACTCCAGTCACTGGTCGAGGTGCGGGGCGACATCGGCCCCGAAGGCGGTTATCTGGTCGACGAGTTCGTGCCGGCTCCGGCAGCGGAAGCGCACCTGGATCTGGTGCACGCCCATCGCGCGGTAGGCCCGCAGGGACTCGGCGAGCGCCTCCGGCGCACCGGTGATCGTCCGCCGCCCCACCTCCCAGCCGGGCCGGCCCACATACAGCGGCTCGGTGATGGCGCCCACGACGATCGGCTTGTCGATGCCGGCCTCCGCGCGCAGCCTCCGCAGCGTGGCGATCTGTTCCGGCAGCCGGTCGCGCGGGTCGCCCTGCGGCAGCCAGCCGTCGCCCTTGAGCGCGGCCCGGCGTACGGCGGGGGGCGAGGATCCGCCGACCCAGACGGGTACGCGCGGCTGGGCGGGCCGGGGCAGTTGGCCGAGCCCCTCGAAGTCGTAGAACTTCCCGTGGTGCTCGGGGAACTCCTCCGGCCCGAGCGCGGCGCGCAGGGCGTCGATCACCTCGTCGAGGACGGCACCGCGCTGCTTGAAGTCGTGCCCGAGCGCCTCGAACTCCTCGCGCACATGCCCCGCGCCGATGCCGAGGATCAGGCGGCCGCCCGACAGGTGGTCGAGCGTGGCGTACTGCTTGGCGGTGGCCAGCGGGTGGCGCAGGCCCACCACGGCGACATGGCTGAGCAGCCGGACGCGTTCGGTGACGGCGGCGAGGTGGGCCAGGGTGGCGACGGGGTCGTACCAGATCGTGCTCATCGCGGGCGCGAGACGGCGCGGGACGCCGACGTGGTCGCAGCTCGCGATGTAGTCGAAGCCGGCCCGGTCGGCGGCTACGGCGATCGCCCTCAGGTCGCCGGGACCGGCGGCCGCCTCCCAGGGCTCGGCGTAGATCGTGCTCTGGGACTGGATCGGGAGCTGTATCCCGAACAGCGTCCGCCCGTCCGGCGGGACTTGGATGGACACACACCCTCCTCGATCTGACGAGCCGTCATATCCGTTCCGGGCGTCATCGTCGGGGCTGGCGCCGCAACAGACAAGGGGTGGACGCGGAACTGCTACCGCCCGCGCGGGGCGCCCGCAGGGCCGGTGGAATGTCGCGATCTTCGTCCGATTGACCGCAATCCGTCGTGTTCGTGTCTCAGGCAGGTCACCGGGTGAGGGCGGGCGGCGAGGGGTTCGTACTCGGCGGTGGCTGCCCGGGAGGTCCGGGCACCGGAACAACGGGGAGACCGAGAATGATCCGCAACCGCATCGCCGCGATCGCCGCCACCACCGCCGCCGCGGCCCTGCTGCTGACCGCCTGCAACGGCACCGACGACGCCGCTTCCGCCGCCCGCGCGGGGGCCGCCGCCGCACCGGGGAGCCTGAGCTTCACCAGCGGTTCGGCCAAGCAGAACAACGCGGCCCCCGGCACCGGCGACTGGGCCACCAGCCCGGGGAAGCCGGCGAGCAGGCCGGTTGCCAAGAAGTGGGTGCAGCTGAGCGCGTCTCAGGCCGGGGACCTGAACCCGGTCGTCGTCAACGGCGCCGGCTTCACCCTCTACCGCTTCGACAAGGACACCGCGAACCCGTCCAGGTCGAACTGCGCCGGCGAGTGCGCCACCACCTGGCCGCCGGTCCTCGTCGCCCCCGGCGGCAAGATCTTCATCGACGGCGTGGACAAGTCCGACGTGGGCGTCGTCAAGCGCGCCGACGGCAACCTCCAGGTGACCGTCGGCGGCTGGCCGGTCTACCGCTTCAGCAAGGACCTCAAGCCCGGTGACACCAACGGACAGGGTGTGGGCGGAACCTGGTTCGGTGTGACGCCGGACGGCAAGAAGGCGGGAGCCGGGGCAGGGGACGGCGCCGGCGGCCAAGAGGGGGGCGCCGGTGACGGGCAGGACCCTGTGGCCCCGGCGACCAGCGTGACCCTGTCCGACGAACTGAACTTCGGCGACCCCTCCGAGGGGCTGGCCGGGGCCGGGTGCCAGAACGTCGGCCGCGACGACTCCGCCTCCTCCCTCCAGGCCTCCGGCACCCTGAAGATCTGGTCCGAGAAGGACTGCAAGGGCGACTCCAAGGTGGTTCAGGGCAACATCGCCGACCTGGCCTCGGTCGACTTCGACGACAGGATCTCGTCGGTGTTCCTCGGCTGACGCCACCGGCCTGCCGACGAGTTGCGGCCGCGGTCCCTTCCCGGGACCGCGGCCTGCTCATGCCCTCCCGGGCCACAGCCCGTCGTCCGTCAGGCCCAGCAGCTCGATCGCGTTGCGCCGTACGATCCGGTCGACCACGTCCGCGTCCAGGTGCCCCATCTGCGCCTCGCCGACCTCGCGCGACTTCGGCCAGGTGGAGTCGGAGTGGGGGTAGTCGGTCTCGTACAGGACGTTCCCGACGCCGATCGAGTCCAGGTTCCTGAGCCCGAAGGCGTCGTCGAAGAAGCAGCCGTAGACGTGGTCGGCGAACAGCTCGGACGGCGGCCGGTGCACCTTGTCGGCGACCCCGCCCCAGCCACGGTTCTCCTCCCACACCACATCGGCGCGCTCAAGGATGTACGGGATCCAGCCGATCTGCCCCTCGGCGTACATGACCTTGAGGTTCGGGAAGCGCTCGAACTTGCCGCTCATCAGCCAGTCGACCATCGAGAAGCAGCAGTTGGCGAAGGTGATGGTGGACCCGACGGCGGGCGGGGCGTCGGCCGAGGTGGAGGGCATCCGGCTGGACGAGCCGATGTGCATGGCGACGACCGTGCCGGTCTCGTCGCAGGCGGCGAGGAACGGGTCCCAGTACTCGGTGTGGACGGACGGGAGCCCGAGGTGCGGGGGTATCTCGGAGAAGGCGACGGCCCGCACGCCCCGCGCGGCGTTGCGGCGTACCTCCGCGGCCGCCAGCTCGGCGTCCCACAGGGGGATGAGGGTGAGCGGGATGAGTCGGCCCTGCGCGGCGGGGCCGCACCACTCCTCCACCATCCAGTCGTTGTACGCCTGGACGCCCAGCAGACCCAGCTCGTGGTCCTGCGCCTCGGTGAAGGTCTGGCCGCAGAAGCGGGGGAAGGTCGGGAAACAGACCGCTGACTGGACGTGGTTGACGTCCATGTCGGCGAGGCGGGCGGGGACGTCGTACGACCCCGGGCGCATCTGCTCGTAGGTGATGACCTCCAGCTTGATCTCGTCCCTGCTGTACCCGACGGCGGTGTCGAGGCGGGTCAGCGGCCGCTGCAGGTCCTCGTACACCCACCAGTCGCCGATGGGCCCGTCGTCGCCCGGCCGGCCCATGACGGGCTTGAACCGCCCGCCCAGGAAGGTCATTTCCTTCAGTGGCGCGCGGACTATGCGCGGCCCGGTGTCCTGGTACTTCTTCGGAAGCCGGTCCTGCCAGACCGTGGGCGGCTCGACCGTGTGGTCGTCGACGGAGATGATCAGGGGAAACGTGGTCTCGGTGTCCATGTCCGTCACGGTAGCGCCGATCTGACGGTCCGTCAGCTACGCGGGAGCGGCGAGCAGTGGCCAACGCCGCACGGAGAGCGTGTGAGGACCTTGTGATATCCCGCGCGCCCAGCTGTGATCACCCTCTCCCCAGCTGACGCATCTGCCATGAACAAGGCAAACTGGCGGAGATGTAAACGACGCCGAGATGATCCAAACGACAGGGCCCAGGGGGACTGCGATGGACGGGGTACCGCGAGTGCCGGAGCAGAGGCGTCCCGGCTCCTCGGCAGATACGGCGGAGCGGGCGGCGGCGCTGCGCTTCGGTGTGCTCGGACCGGTACGCGCCTGGCGGGGCGAGGAACAGCTCCCCACCGGCTCCCCCCAGCAACGCGCCCTGCTCGCGGCCCTCCTGCTGCGCGAGGGCCGTACGGCGACCGCCGCGGAGCTGATCGACGCCCTGTGGGGCGAGGAGCCGCCCTCGCAGGCGCTGGCGGCGGTCCGGACGTACGCCTCCCGGCTGCGCAAGGTGCTGGACCCCGGGGTCCTGGTGAGCGAGTCGGGCGGCTACGCGGTGCGGGGCCTGGCCGAGGGCGCGCTGGACCTCGCGGCGGCCCAGGAGCTGGCGGCGGAGGCGGAGAAGGCGCGCAGCGCCGGGGATCTGTGCCAGGCCCGGGAGGTGCTGGGCCGGGCGCTGGCGCTGTGGGACGGGGAGGTCCTGGCCGGCGTCCCCGGGGCGTACGCGGAGGCCCAGCGGGTCCGTCTGGAGGAGTGGCGGCTGCAGTTGCTGGAGTCCCGCCTCGACATGGACCTGGAGCAGGGCTGCCACGCCGAGGCGGTCTCGGAGCTGACGGCGCTGACGGCGGAGCACCCGCTGCGCGAGCGGCTGCGGGAACTGCTGATGCTCGCGCTGTACCGCAGCGGGCGGCAGGCGGAGGCGCTGGCGGTGTACGCGGACACCCGCCGGCTGCTGGCGGACGAACTCGGCGTGGACCCACGTCCGGACCTGAAGGAACTCCAGCAGCGGATCCTGCAGGCCGACCCCGGCCTCGCGGAACCGTCGGCCCCGGTGGCCGACCCGCCGGTGACGCCGGTACGGCCCGCCCAGCTCCCGGCGACCGTGCCCGACTTCACGGGCCGCTCCGCCTTCGTCACCGAGCTGAGCGACGTCCTCGCCTCCTCCGAGGGCCGGGTGATGGCGGTGTCGGCGCTGGCGGGCATCGGCGGGGTCGGCAAGACGACACTCGCCGTGCACGTGGCCCACCAGGCGCGCTCGGCCTTCCCCGACGGGCAGTTGTACGTCGACCTGCAGGGCGCGGGCCCGCGGGCGGCGGAGCCGGAGACGGTACTGGGGTCCTTCCTGAGAGCCCTGGGCACGGCGGACTCGGCCATTCCGGACTCGCTGGAGGAACGCGCGGCCCTGTACCGCTCGGTCCTGGACGGCCGCCGGGTCCTGGTGCTGCTGGACAACGCCAGGGACGCCGCCCAGGTACGGCCGCTGCTGCCGGGCACCGAGGGCTGCGCGGCGCTGGTGACCTCCCGGGTCCGCATGGTCGACCTCGCGGGCGCCCACCTGGTCGACCTGGACGTGATGTCCCCGGACGAGGCGCTGTCCCTCTTCACGAAGATCGTCGGCGAGGAGCGGGTGGCGTCCGAGCGGGAGGCCGCGCTGGACGTGGTCGCGGCGTGCGGCTTCCTGCCGTTGGCGATCCGCATCGCGGCGTCCCGCCTCGCGGCCCGCCGCACCTGGACCGTCTCGGTGCTCGCCGCCAAGCTCGCCGACGAACGCCGCCGGCTGGACGAGCTCCAGGCCGGCGATCTCGCGGTCAAGGCCACCTTCGAACTCGGCTACGGCGCCCTGGACCCCGCCCAGGCCCGCGCCTTCCGCCTCCTTGGCCTCGCGGACGGCCCGGACATCTCCCTGGCCGCGGCCGCGGCGGTACTGGACCTGCCGGCGGAGGACACGGAGGACCTCCTGGAGTCCCTCGTCGACACGTCGCTGCTGGAGTCGGCCGCGCCCGGGCGGTATCGGTACCACGATCTGGTGCGGCTCTACGCGCGTGCGTGCGCCGAGCGGGACGAGTGGTCGCCGAGCGAGCGGGATGCGGCACTGTCGCGGCTGTTGGACTTCTATCTGGCCACGGCGGCCGGGGTGTACGCGATCGAGCGTCCGGGGGATCGGCTGGTGGATCATCTGGAGCACGGGGAGTTCCCGGGCCTGCGCTTCAGCACGCGCCACGAGGCTCAGGACTGGTTGTACTCCGAGGCGAACTGCCTGCTGGCCTGCGTGAGTCAGTCCGTGCGCAGCGGCAACCTGCGCAGGGCCGTCGATCTCCTCTGGGCGGCGAAGGACCTGGCCGAGTCGGGCACCAACTCCCGTGACTACGAGGCAGCGGCGGCGGCCGCTCGCGATGCCGCTCAGGCGGCGGGCGACATCCAGGCGGAAGGGCGCGCCCGGACGACGTTGACGGACGCCCATCTGGCGGCAGGGCGATTCGCCCAGGCCGACGAGGAAGTGAGCCGGGCCGCGGCTCTGGCACGACAGATCAGCGATCCAGCCCTCAACAGCTGGGTGCCGAATCATCGCGGCGTCATCGCGGTCTACCGAAGTCGGCACGCCGAAGGGGCCGCCCATCTACAGGACGCCCTCACCAACTTCCGGGCGGACGGCAACCTGGCGGGTGAGGCCAACGCGCTGTGCAACCTCTCCCGTTCGCACCTTGCCATGGGACAGACGAAGAGCGCGATCGAGCTCGCGCGACAGGGCGTCAGTGTCTACGACCGCCTGGGCCACACCCTGCGGGGCGCCAACGGCCGCTACGCCCTGGGGCTGGCCCTTGCCCAGGCAGGAGAACCCACCCATGCCGTCGAGCAGTTGAGCGAGGCGCTCGAGGTCTTCCGAGACAGTCGCCAGCGTCTCTGGGAGGGCATGACGATCTTCCGGATCGCCGAGATACTGCTCACCGAGCGAAAGCCGGCCCAGGCCGCCACGCTCGCCGAGCAGTCACTCGCCGTACTCCGCGACATCGGCGGAGACTGGCGGCGAGGGAACGCGCTCACCGTCCTGGGGCGTGCCCTGTACGGCATCAGGCAGCTCGACCGTGCGCAGGCCTGCTGGCGTGAAGCCCTGTCCATCTACGAGGATCTGGGCTCCCCGGAAGCCGCGGAGGTGCGGGGTCTGCTCAGCCCCGTGGCCGCCGCGTAGCCGCCCGCGACCTGCGTTCATCGTTCGTTTATCGCCTCCCGGCACTCTGAATGCCGTTGATCCGTCGCGTCGGGGGGCAGACGGTTCGTCATGGAGGCCCACCGTTAAGGTGAACGGCCCTGACCGGCCCGTCCGGCGACCCTCGGGGGAGTCGCCGGACGGGCCTCGTCACCCAAGACACAGGAGTTGAACAGCATGGCCGAAGAGAAGAAGTCCAACGGCACCGTCAAGCCGCTCGACACCCACATCACCGACGCCGACGGCGGCACGGTCAAGCCGCTCGACACCCACATCACCGACGCCGACGGCGGCACGGTCAAGCCGCTCGACACCCACATCACCGATGCCGACGGCGGCACGGTCAAGCCGCTCGACACCCACATCACGAGCGAAGAGGCCTGACGGACCGGCACCCCACGGGGATCGGCCGCGGCGGCGCGGAGGGGAGGCCGCCGCGGCCGAGGCGTGTCAAGGCTCACGGACGGGGCCGAGCCCAAGCTCGGCCCCGTCGCCGTGTCGTCTCACGGGTGGAGGTCGCCGACCCGGAGATCAAGCGCTGACGCGGTGTGACTGGCAGGTCCGTGCCACGTGGGTGGCGTGATGGCCCGGGAATCGGCGGCTGTGATGGAACACAGCTGCCAATCTCCGGCCCAACTCCCTTTCCTCGAGACTTCGGCGCCGAGTTGTCCACAGGCTGGGTGGGAGTGGCCCTGCCTTCGGGACACTGGGGGCGTGGAACGCAAGGACTTGAGGGCGCTCGTCGAGGGTGGTGTGTTGCTGACCTCGCGGGCGCTGGAAGCAGGCTGGCCTCGGGCGTCCCTCTTCCGGCGGCTCCGCTCGGAGGGGTGGGCCCGCGTGCAGGGCGGGGCATGGGCAGAACCGGGGAGGGAAGTCGACCTTGTCGTACGGCTCAAGGCGACCCAGTTGGTCAGGCGGCAGCTCGTCGTGAGCCACGGCTCGGCTGCTCGCCTTTGGCAGATCGAGACACTGGACGGCGGGAGGCCCGCCGAGGATCCACGGCGTCCATGCCCTCTGGAATTCACCGACCCCGGGCTCAGCGCACGGCAGGGCTTCGCCGGGGTACGGGTCCACCGCATCCCCCTCCCGCAGGTCGAGGTCGTCGAGCGCTCCGGCCTACGCGTCACCGAGGTCCCTCGCACCCTCGCCGACCTCCTCCGAGCCGGCCCGAGGGACAACGCGCTCGTCGCGGTGGAGTCCGCACTCACCTACCGAAGGGTCGGGGGCGCACGCCGTGCCCCGCTCATCGCGCCGGCCTCCCTCGCCGTGGCCTTGGAGGCCCCGCTTCTCGGTGCCGGCAGGGCACAGGAGTGGCTGGTGTTGCTCGACCCCCGTTCCGGCTCACCCGCGGAGACGATCGCCCGCCTGCACATGCACGACGCCGGCCTCCGTCCCGAAACTCAGGTCGAAGTGTGTACTCCCGACGGCCGTCGCCGCTATCTCGACTTTCTCTTCCGGGCCGAGGGACTGGCGATCGAGATCGAGGGCTACGCCTATCACGGCACCCGTGACGCACATCGCCGTGACGTGGCCCGCTTCAACCAGCTCGCCCAGAGTCCGCAGGTACGGCGCCTATTGCGCTACACCGCCGAAGACGTCTTCCACCGGCCTCCACAGATGATCCGCGAGATCCGCGCCGCGCTGAATACCAGATCCGACCTCGCCGGGACGGGCCCCCGCACCCCGCCAGGGTTGATTGGCGGATCTGTGTCGGCGTGAGGCCCATTTGCCCGCTCTGGCGGGCTGTTCAGTGGGACTCTTCTGCCAATCGCCCCCTCACGGGGCCGGGGGGACCGCGTCCGCCAAGGCTCTGTGCTCCGTTCCCCCTCCCGACATCCCAGCGTCGCACCCGCCCGCCAGGCTCGGGTGCCATGGCATCCGACCAGAGCGTGCCGGCCGGTCCCGGGCGGCCGTCGGCGATTGTCAGGTTCGTTCAGTTCGTGCCGCTGGGCGCGGTCGCTGTCGTGCTGCTCGACTCGGGCACCGACTTCCTTCCCGACGACCCGGTCGAGTCGGTGATCGGGATCGTCACGCCTACGCGGCTCGCCCTCCTGGCCGGCCTGATCGCCCTCGTCGTCCCCGTACGGGGGCGGGCGCGGGCCCGGCTGCGGGACTTCAGGACGCGACTGGACGTGCCGATCGGCCTGTTGGTCGTGGCCGCGGGGGCGGCGACGTACCACGGCGGGCACGCCACGGCGCCCCTGCGCGGCCTGCTGACCGTCGTGTGCTGCTACTACCTGGTCGTCGGAGTGCGCCGTACGCAGACCGAGTCGTGGCGGGCGATCGGGATCCTCTCGCTGGCCGCCGTCGCGGCGGCCTCCACCACCGCCTTCTCCCAGGTGACCAACGAGACGCCGACCGGCTTCTGCCGGACGGGGCTGCTCACCGACGTCGCCTGTGACGCGGGCGGGGACGGCATCCTCATCCGGGCCACCGGGACCTTCTCCAACCCGAACCTGCTGGCCGCCTTCCTGGTGCTGCTCCTGCCGTTCGCGCTGCTCGCCGCCGTGTGCGTGGACGAGCGGACGGCCCGCACGGCGGTCGTGGTGCTGGTCGTCGTCGGCTACGGGGCCCTGCTGACCACCTTCTCGCGTGCCGGGTACGTCGCCGCTGGCGCCGGGCTTCTCGTGCTCGGCGGCGCCTATTGGCTCGCGCCCCGGCTCGCCGACCGGGCGCAGCGCCGGCTGGTCGCCGCCCTGGGTGCCGTGGCCCTGCTCGCGGCGGCCGGCGCCATCTGGGCGGTGTCCCGGGCCGGGAACTCACTGGGCGTGCGGGGACAGGCGTGGGAAGCCGCGCTGCAGGTCGCCGCCGACAACCCCCTCGGCGTCGGGCTCGGGCGATCCGGCGCGGTCATATCCGCCACCGCGCCGGGCGACCGCGTCTTCGTCCACGCACACAACCTCTGGCTCGACCAGCTGGTGGAGACGGGGCCTCTAGGGCTCCTCGCCATGACCGCCGTGGCCGTCGCCGCCCTGTCCTGCGCGGTTCGCGCCGCCCGCGCCAAGTCGGTCATCGGGACGGTCGGGCTGGCCTCGCTGACCGGGTTCTTCCTGGCGAGCATGATGGACCACCCGGCCAACCTGGACCGGATCGACGTGCTCCTGTGGTGCGTGCTCGCCGTCGTCATGGCCGAGGCGCCCACCGGGTGGCGCCGCGGCTCCGGTACGCCCACGACTGTGGTCCCGGCGCAGGTGAAGCGGCCCCGGCACGGGCCCCAGCGCGTCGGTGCGGCGACCTGAGGGGCGGCCGGCCCCGCGGTCCTACCCCGAGCGGCGGCGCGCCCCGCCCCGCAACTCCCCCTTCACCACCTTGCCGCTCGCGTTCCGCGGCAACTCCCCCAGGAACTCCACCGTCCGGGGCACCTTGTAGTTCGCCATCTCCCGCCGCGCCCAGGCGATCAGGTCGTCCCCGGTGAGCACCGCCCCGGGCCGCCGCACCACGTACGCCTTCCCGACCTCGCCCAGCCGTGCGTCGGGGACGCCGATCACCGCCACGTCCGCCACGTCGGGATGCAGGCCCAGGAGCTGTTCTATCTCCGCCGGGTAGGCGTTGAAGCCGCCGACGATGTACATGTCCTTGATGCGGTCGGTGATGTGCAGGTTGCCCGCCGCGTCCAGCACGCCCACATCGCCCGTGCGCAACCAGCCGTCCTCCGTCAGCACTTCGGCGGTGGCCGCCTCGTCCTCGTAGTAGCCGCGCATCACGTTGAAGCCGCGGACCAGGACCTCGCCGGGGGTGCCGGCGGGCGCCGGTTCTCCCGTCGGGCCGACCACCTGCACCTGAGTGCCCGGGATCGCGCGGCCCGACGTCGACGCGATGACCGACGGGTCGTCGCCGCGCCGGCACATGGTCACGATGCCGCTGGCCTCGGAGAGGCCGTATGCCGTGAGGACCGTCTCGACGCCGAGTTCCCCGCGCAGGCGCTCCACCAGTTGCAGGGGCACGACCGCCGCGCCCGTCACCACCAGCCGCAGCGCGGAGAGGTCGTGGGCGTCGCGGGCCGGGTGGTCCAGGAGGGACTGGTGCAGGGTGGGCGGGCCCGGCAGGACCGACACCCGTTCCGCCGCGATGTTCGCCAGGGCCGTGCCGACGTTGAAGACCGGCTGGGGGATCATCGTCGCGCCCCGCATCAGACAGGCGATCACCCCGGCCTTGTAGCCGAAGGTGTGGAAGAACGGGTTCACGATGAGGTAGCGGTCGCCCTGCCGCAGTCCCGCCAGGTCGCTCCACACCTCGTAGGCACGCAGACTCTGTGTGTGCGTGATGACCGCGCCCTTCGGGCGGCCCGTCGTGCCGGACGTGAAGACGATGTCCGAGGGGCAGGAGCCGTCCACGGCCCCGGCACGCGCGCGCACGTCCGCGGCGCTCACCCCGTCCCCGCTCGCCAGGAAGTCCTTCCAGGTACGGAAGTCCGCCGGGGCGTCGTCCGACAGCACGACCACCTGCTCCAGCTCCGGCAGTCCCGGCCCCTGAGCGACCGCCCTGCGCAGCGACGCCACATACGACGTCCCGAGGAACGTGCCCGTCACGAACAGCAGCCGCGCCCCGCTGCGCCGCAGCACATCGGCCGCCTCGGTGCCCTTGAAGCGGGTGTTCAGCGGCACCAGCACCGCCCCGGCCGACACCGCGCCCAGCGCCGACACGATCCAGTCGAGCGTGTTGGGTGCCCAGATGGCGACCCGGTCGCCCGGCACGACGCCGTTCGCCAGGCAGGCCGCCGCCGATCGCTCGACGCGGGCGCCCAGTTCGGCGTACGAGATCCGCGTACGGCCCTCGACCACGGCCTCGACATCCGCGTACCGCTCGGCCACGGACCGGACGAGTTCCGGGATGCTGGCCCACTCCAAGTCACCGCGCACCACAGCCTCCAGACCCAGTAGCTGACTGTCCGTCAGATTAGCTGTAGCCTGACGCTCTGTCAGCAGCCGCTTCAGCATGCGGAGGTGCTCGCAGCATGACCGGAGTCAACGGACTCAAGGACGCCACCGCGATCGTCGGCATCGGACAGACGCCCTTCGCCAAACAGCTGGGCGAGGACGAGAGAACCCTCGCCTGCCGGGCCGTCGTGGCCGCCCTGGACGACGCCGGAATAGCGCCGGGCGAGGTCGACGCGCTCGCCAGCTACACCATGGAGGAGACCGACGAGGTCGAGCTGGCGAAGGCCGTCGGCTTCGGTGACCTCACCTTCTTCAGCAAGGTGGGCTACGGGGGCGGCGGTTCGTGTGCCACCGTCGCGCATCTCGCCGCCGCCATCGCCGCAGGGCAGGCGACGGTCGGGGTCGCCTGGCGGTCCAGGAAGCGGGGCAGCGGCCCGAGGCCCTGGCGCAACACCACCGCCCAACTGCCCACGCCCGCCCAGTGGACCCGGCCGTACGGCCTTCTGCGCCCCGTCGACGAGATCGCCATGCTCGCCCGGCGCTACATGCACGAGTACGGCGCGACGCGGGATCACCTCTTCAACGTCGCCCTCGCCTGCCGCAACCGGGCCAACCAGAACCCGGCCGCGGTGATGTACGAACGGCCCCTGACCCGCGAGATGTACATGACCTCCCGGTGGATCAGCGAGCCCCTGTGCCTCTTCGACAACTGCCTGGAGACCGACGGCGCCCTGGCGTGCGTGATCGTCAGCCGGGAGCGCGCCCGGGACTGCCGGCACACCCCCGTCTACGTCCACTCCGCCGCCCAAGGACTGCCCGCCCAGCACCACGGCATGGTCAACTACTGGAACGACGACCCGCTCACGGGGCCCGCGTGGACCGCGGCCCGGCACCTGTGGAAGCACGCCGACTTCACTCCACAGGATGTGGACGTCGCCCAGATCTACGACGCGTTCACCGCTCTCATACCGCTCTCGCTGGAGGGGTACGGCTTCTGCGGGCGAGGCGAGGGCGGGGCGTTCACGGAAGGCGGCGCCCTGGAGATCGGCGGGCTGCTGCCCCTCAACACCGGTGGCGGCGGGCTCAGCGAGGCCTACGTCCACGGCTTCAACCTCATCAACGAAGGCGTCAAGCAGCTGCGCGGCACCAGCACCGCGCAGGTCCCCGACGCCACCACCTGTCTCGTCACCGCCGGCGAAGGCGTCCCCACCTCCGCGCTGCTCCTGAGGAGTTGATCGAAGGATGCTCTCCCCCGTCACCGACCCCGACGGCGCCCCCTTCTGGCAGTACGCCGCCCAGGGCGAGCTGCGCGTCCAGGCGTGCGCCGACTGCGGCGAACTCCGCTTCCCGCCCCGCCCCTGCTGCCCGCACTGCCAGTCCTTCGCGAGCGAGTGGCGGCAGGTCGGCGGGCACGGCCGGATCTGGTCGTACGTCGTCCCCCATCCGCCCCTGCTGCCGGACTACGCGGAGCAGGCGCCGTACAACGTCGTGGTCGTCGAACTCGCCGACGCGCCCCGCATCCGCCTGGTCGGCAACCTCGTCACGGAACCCGACGCCCCTCTCAACTCTTCGCCCCCGGACCGGATCCGCATCGGCGCCAGGGTCCAGGCCGTCTTCAGCGGGTCCGGCCTTGTGCGGTGGGTCCTGGAGCGGCCGTGAACCCCGCCGTCGGGACCGAGACCGACAAGGACACCGGCGTCGCCGTCGTCACCCTCGACCGGCCGGAGCGCCTCAACGCCATCGACCTCACCATGCGGGACGAACTGGTCGCGGTGTGGCGGGAGTTGCGGTTCGACGACACCGTCCGGGCCGTCGTGCTCACCGGGGCCGGGGAGCGGGCCTTCTGCACCGGCCTGGACCGGGAGGCCGTCGTCCCGCAGCCCAGTTCGCCGTACATGACCGACGATCCGCTGCTGCGGGTCGGGCCGAAGGCGAACGACCTGTGGAAGCCGGTCGTCGCCGCCGTGCGGGGCATGGCCTGCGGGGGCGCCTTCTACCTCCTGGGCGAGGCGGACTTCCTCGTCGCCGACCCGAGCGCCACCTTCTTCGACCCGCACACCACCTACGGCATGGTCAGCGCCTACGAGTCGATGCTGATGGCGCTGCGCATGCCGTACGCAGAGGCCGCGCGGATGGCGCTCATGGGCAGCGCGGAGCGGATGTCGGCGCGACGGGCGCACGAGATCGGGTTCGTGTCGGACGTCACCGAGCCCGGCGGGGCGCTGGCCGCCGCGGTCGACTGTGCCGTCGTCATCGCCGGGCACCCCCCGGAGGGTGTGCAGGGGACCGTACGGGCGCTGTGGGCGGCCAAGGAGGCCGCCCTGGCCCACGCCTTCGCGCAGGCACCGCACCTGATCGCCCTCGGCAACCTGCCGGGCGACCGGCAGACGGAGCTGTTCCGGGCGCGGCGCCGCGAGTTCAGGACCCGGTGACCTAGTAGTGGTCGGACATGCGCATCGCGTCGCCCAGTTCGCAACTGCCGCCCGCGACGCTCTGCCTGGCGACGACGTCGATGGTGTCGGTGGCGCCGGCGTCGACGGTCAGGATTCCGGAGGTGGCCGTGTCCACCGCGGTGCCGGCCGAGTCCTTGAAGGTGACGGTGAACGTGTAGGAGTACGTCGTGGTCGTACTGCTGTTGGTGGCGCGGACGCGCGCGACGAGCCCCTCGACCGCGTCGTACTCACACTTCTCGATCTTCACGTCCGTGGTGTCCTCCGCGGACGGCCCCTCGCTCTCCACGCCGCCACTGGATGACGAGCCCGTGTCGTAGTCGTCGTCATCGTCGTCGTAGTACGTGCTGCCGCCACTCGTGCCGCCCGAACTGCTCGACGAGCTGCCGGAGTTCGAGTTGCTGTCGCAGCCGCCGCCACTGGAGTGCCGGGCGCCCGTCAGGGCCACGACGACCCCCACGCAGACGGCCACAGCGCGGACATGGCGAAGCTTCACGTGGTCAACCCCCGTTGTCATGATCGTGAGCACGTCACGTTAGCAGCGGCCGCATGGCAGGAACCGCTTACCCGGCGCAACGTCTCGTGCAAGAGCGGTGAAGATGGCCGCCCTTCGCGGACGGCCGCCGTCCGGACCCTTCCGCGCGCCGGTACGACGGCCGGCGACCGGCGATGCCTACGCGGTGCGGGCCGTGCCCGTGCCCTTCTCGGCGTCCAGGGCGTACACACAGCGGTCCTTGCTGCACGCGTACACGACGCCGTCCTGCACCACGGGCGAGCCGGTGATCTCGCCACCGGTCGCCAGCTTCCAGCGCAGCCGGCCGTCGTCGGCCTTCAGGGTGTAGAGCAGGTGGTCGGTGGAGCCGAAGTGGATCCGGCCCTCCGCCACCGAAGGCGCGCCCACGATGTCGCCGCCCGCCTGGAAGCGCCACTTCGGCGTCCCGGTGACGGCGTCCAGGGTGTAGAGCCCCTTGCCGCTGCCGACGTGGACGTGGCCCCCGGCCACCAGCACCGGATCGATCGAGGCGCGGGCCTCGGTGGCGATCCGCCAGCGGTCGCGGCCGTCGGTGGCGTCCAGGGCGTAGACCGTGCCGAGGTAGTCCGCGAGGTACACGCCACCGCCGGTCACCGCCGGGCCCGGCACGAAGGCCGGCGGGCACAGGAAGACCGCCGGGGCCTCGAAGTGCCAGCGGACCTGGCCGCTCACCACGTCCAGCGCGAGCACCCGCGTCCCGGCGGACACGTACACATAACCGTCGTGCGCCTGCGCCACCCGCACCGGCACCCCGCCGCAAGAGGCGGCGTCACCGATGGGGTACGACCAGCGCTCGTCGCCCGTCCGGGCGTCCAGGGCCTTCAGCCGGGCGTCCTGCCAGACGTACACCGTGCCGTCGTACAGCGCCGGTCCGGCCTCCGGGGACTCGAAGTCGGTCTGCGCCCCGGTGATCTCCCACAGTTTCTGGCCGTTGGAGGCCTCCCAGGCCTGGACACCGCCGCCGCGCGTGCCGGTGACGACCGTGCCGCGCTCGGCCTTGAGGGAGTACACCCAGGCGTCCGTCTGCAGACGCCAGAGGTCGGCGCCCTCACGGCAGTCCAGGGCGAACAGGGTCGGGCCGTCGGAGGCGTGGATACGGCCGTCGGCGACCGCCATCGACCAGGCGACGTCCCGCGTCTTGAAGCGGCGGCGGCCGGTGGCCACGTCCAGGGCGTGCACCTCGAAGGAGGTGACGTAGACGAGGTCGTCGGCGACGGAAGGGGTGCCCCAGACGTCGTTCGACATCCGGAAACGCCAGGGCCGCCAGCCGGCCGCGGGTTCGGGGGCCACCGGCGGCGATGCCGGTACGGCGGGGCCGACGGCAGGGTCCGTGCCGTTGACGCCGGGGCGGGGCTTGGACCAGGAGGCGACGAGGCCTGCTTCCGGCGGGGGCGCCTGCATGGCGGCGGCGCGGGCGTCGGCGACGCGGGGGCCGGGGCCGATGGGGACCGCGCCGCCGGCCAGCCGCACCGGGCCGGTGTCGGGGGCGCCGACCGGTACGGGCGCCGGCTGCGGGCCCGGAACCGCCGGGTCGTGCGCGGGCGGCGGCGGAACCGGCGCGGGGGCGATACGGCCTCCGCTGCGGCCGGAGGACGGCGCGGGCTTCACCGCCGGACGGCCGCCGCGCCGCGCCTCGATCAGGCCCACGGCCCGCTCGGGCAGCCACGCGGACGCCGTACCGCTGTCGTCGGTGCCGGAGCCGAAGAGGTGGGGGGCGAGCTGGGCCTGGAGGTCGGCCGGGTTGGGGCGGGCCGTGGCCTCCATCTGCATACAGGACTCGATCAGCGGACGCAGCTCGTCCGGGAGGCCCTCGAGGTCGGGGCCCTCGCGCAGCAGCATGAAGACCGTCTCGACGGGGTTGGCGCCGTGGAAGGGCGGGTGTCCGGTGGCGGCGAACACCAGCATCGAGCCGAGCGAGAAGACGTCGCTCGCGCCGGTCACGCTGCGGGAGTCCTTCGCCTGCTCGGGCGACATGTAGGCGGGGGTGCCGACGGCGACGTTGGTCATGGTCAAACGTGTGTTCGACACGCCGGACGCGATTCCGAAGTCGATGACTCTGGGGCCGTCCTCGACCACGAGCACGTTGGACGGCTTGAGGTCGCGGTGGACGAGACCGGCGCCGTGGATCGACTGCAGGGCCTCCGCCACACCGGCCGCCAGCCAGCGCACCGCCTGGGCCGGGAGCGGCCCGCACTCGTTCACTATCTCCTCGAGGGAGGGCGCCGGGACGTACGCGGTGGCCAGCCACGGCACGGCCGCCCGCGGGTCGGCGTCGACGACCGCTGCCGTGTAGAAGCCGGAGACCGCCCGGGCCGCCTCCACCTCACGCGTGAAGCGGACGCGGAACAGCTGGTCCTCGGCGAGTTCGGTACGGACCGTCTTGATCGCCACGCGCCGCCCGGACGCCGAGCGCGCAAGATAGACCAGCCCCATGCCGCCGGCACCCAGCCGTCCGAGCACCTCGAACGGCCCGATCCTGCGCGGATCGTGCTGCGTCAGCTGATCCACCACTCTGCCTGCCACCTCCCCGTACGGGCCCCGTCACCCGCTTATGTACGCGACCCCGTGCAGCGTCTCACCACCGCACCGCCTTGGCGGCACGCACCCCGATTCTTCCTGTCCGGAGGCGTGGTGGCGAACCCGCGGGCGGAACGGGGTGTCTTGGGACAAAACCACAGCCCGCCGCCCCGCGGAAGCGCGGTATCGCATAGTGGGACGCCTGAGCCGCCTGTGACAGAAGTGCCGTCAGTCCTCGGTGGTCCGCTCCAGAACCGCGAAGGACGCCCCCTGATCGTCGGTCACCACGGCGGCCCTCCCGTACGACGTTTCGAAGGGCGGCACCTGGATCCGCCCGCCGAGCCGGTTCACCGTGCCGAGGATCTCCTCGCAGTCCGTGACCCGGAAGTGGACGAGGAAGTGGGGCGGCATCATCGCCGAGAAGCGTTCCGCGACCGCCGCCCGCCCGAAGTCCGGCTTCGCGTCCGGCCCGAACAGGGCGTCGGCGAAGAGCCCGCCGTAGAAGTCGTTGGCGACCTCGATGTCCCGCGCGTACAGCTCAACCCAGCCGAAGGTGCCGGCCTCGTGCCGCCGCCCGAAGCCCGGATGTTCGCCCTCCTGCCACAGCCCGAAGACGGCGCCCTCGGGGTCGGTGACCAGCGCGGCCGTCCCGAGACCCGCCCCGACCTCCACGGGCGCGGTGACCACCTGTCCTCCGGCACTGCGGATCCGCCCGGTCAGCGCCCGTGCGTCCGGGGTGGCGAAGTACACCGTCCACACGGTGGGCATCCGCCCGTCCGTCTTGCGGGAGAGGGCGGCCACCCGATCGCCGTCCAGCCGGGCCCATACGGTGGAGTCGTAGGCCTCCTCGAAGTCCCACCCGAAGAGCTCACCGTAGAAGCGCTTGCCCGCCTGCACATCGGCGAGCTGCGCCTCGACCCAGCACGGAACGCCCTCCGTGTATCCCGTTCCGTTCGCGGATGCCCTGTTTTCGGCCATGCGGCAAAAGTAACGGCGTCCCACGCACCTCGCAGACCAGGCACACCAGCCTCGCGATCCCCGTGCACCCCATTTGCAGTCGGCCGAATCGCGCCCCGATCACGCCTCGGTAAGCTGACGACATGACAGGACAAGTGCGTACCGTCGACGGCCGCGTGGCCGGCCGGCGTGGGCAGGCGACCCGGCAGAAGCTGCTCGACTGCCTCAGCGAGATGCTCAGCTCCTCCCCGTACCGCGACGTCAAAGTCATAGATGTCGCGCGGAAGGCGGGCACTTCGCCCGCCACCTTCTACCAGTACTTCCCGGACGTCGAGGGTGCCGTCCTGGAGATCGCGGACCAAATGGCCACCGAGGGCGCCGGGTTGACCGAGCTCGTGGAGGGCCGCAGCTGGGTCGGCAAGGCCGGCTGGCAGACGGCTCAGGAACTCGTCGACGGATTCCTGGAGTTCTGGCGGCGGAACGACGCGATCCTGCGGGTCGTCGACCTCGGTGCGTCCGAGGGGGACAAACGCTTCTACAAGATCCGTATGAAGATCCTGAACTCGGTCAACAACTCCCTGGCCGAGTCGGTCACTCAGTTGCAGGCCAAGGGCAAGGTCGACAAGGACGTCAACCCGGCCGCGGTCGCGGGTTCGATCGTCGCGATGCTCGCGGCGGTGGCCTCGCACCAGAGGGGCTTCCAGACCTGGGGCGTCAAGCAGGCCGAACTCAAGCCGAACCTCGCCCTGTTGGTGCATCTGGGTGTGACCGGCAAGAAGCCGACGAAGTAGCTCCCTGATTCGAGCAAGTCCTGTCTGGCAGGCGGCGGCTCACCCGACGTGGGCCGCCGCCTGCCGTCCTATTCGGGCAGCGGACGATCCCGTACGACGTGCTTCATCACCAGCGTCGACGTGAGCCGTTGCACCCCCGGCAGGGCCGCCAGCCGCTCGTCGTACAGCCGCTGGAAGGCGGCGAGGTCGGCGGTGGCCACCCGCAGCAGGTAGTCGGGTTCCCCGAACAGCCGTTGTGCGTCCAGGACATGGGGGATGTCCGCGATCGCCCGCTCGAATTCGGCGACCGTGTCCCGGTCCTCCTGCCGCATGGACACGAAGACCAGCGCCTCGAAGGTCAGCCCCACCGCCGCCGGCTCCACCACGGCCCGGTAGCCGCTGATCGCGCCCGAGCGCTCCAGTTCCCGCAGCCGCCGGTGGCACGGCGAGACGCTCAGCCGCACCCGCCCGGCCAGCTCGGTCACGGTCAGCCGCCCATCCTGCTGCAGCTCGGCAAGAATCTTCCGGTCCACGTCATCCATGAAGAAGATATTTGCTCACAACTCGCGATCATGAGCAAACTTCGACAACACTTTCGGGCCATTCCCGCCTAATGTCCCCAGTATGGACTCCGGACTGCTCCTTTCCTTCCTCGCCATCGACCTGCTGCTCGTCTGCGTACCGGGCGCCGACTGGGCGTACGCGATCTCCGCCGGGCTGCGCGAGCGCTCACCGGTGATGGCGGTGACGGGTCTGGTCACCGGGTACGCGCTGCACACGGTCCTCGCGGTGGCCGGCCTCGCGGTGCTGGTGGCGAGCGAGCCGGGTCTGCTGACCGCGCTGACGGCGGCCGGTGCCGCGTACCTGGTGTGGCTGGGCTGGAGCGTGCTGCGCCGCCCGGGCACGCCGGGGACCTCCGAGGAGGCCGTGGCCCCGAGCAGCCCGGCCCGCGTCTTCCTGCGCGGCGCCACGATCAGCGGCCTCAACCCCAAGGGCCTGCTGCTCTACCTCTCGGTCCTGCCCCAGTTCCTGGTGACCAAGGGCGACCACCTGCCGGTCCCCGCCCAGACCGCCGTACTCGGCCTGCTCCACATGGCGTGCTGCGCCGCCGTCTACCTGACCGTGGGCCTCGCCGCCCGCGCCGTCCTCGGCGCCCGCCCGGCCGCGGCACGGGCGGTCACCCGCACGTCCGGGGCGGCGATGCTCGGAATCGGCGCCTTCCTGCTGGTGCAGCGCCTGGCGACGCTGTAACGGTCACGGCCGCCCGGGCTCCTCGTCCCTGCGGACGATCCTGAAGAGCCGGATCTCCCGCTCCACCCGGGCCTGATACGTGGCGTACGGCGGCCAGAACCCGAGCACCGTCTTCCAGGTGGCCGCCCGCTCCTCGCCCTCCAGCAGCCGGGCCGTGACGGGGATGTCGGCGCCCTTCCAGCTGACCTCGGCGTCCGGGTGGGCCAGCAGGTTGGCGGTCCAGGCCGGGTGGCCGGGGCGGCCGAAGTTGGAGCCGATGAGGATCCAGGTGCGGCCGCCCTCCTCGGGCATGCACGCGAGCGGCGTGCGGCGCGGCAGCCCGCTGCGGGCGCCCGTCGAGGTCAGGATCACGCCGGGCAGCATCTGGGCACTGAGCAGCACTTTCCCGCGGGTGAGCCGGTGCACGGCACGGTCGAGCGCGGGGATCAGATGGGGGGCGACCTTGGCGAAGCCCCGGGTCGAGGACACCTTCTGGACGAGCCGCACGCCGATCACACCGCCACCTCCCGCACCCCGGATGTCGCGAAGAGCCTGGCCTCGGCGGCGGCGTGCGCCCGCAGCCGGTGCACCGGCCCGAAGAGCAGCTCGTCGCCGGCGGCCCGCTTGAAGTACAGATGCGCCTCGTGCTCCCAGGTGAAACCGATGCCGCCGTGCAGCTGGATCCCCTCGGCCGACGCGATCCGCAGCGCTTCCAGGGCCTGCGCGAGGGCGAGGCGCTCCGCGGGTGGGGCCGCGCCGGGTCGTTCGTCGTCTGCGGGTCCGTTGTGGCCTCTTGGGGGCGTTGCGGCCCACGCTGCGTAATAGGCCGCCGAGCGTGCCGCCTGCACCGCCACGTACACATCGGCCAACCGGTGCTTCACCGCCTGGAAGGACCCGATCGCCCGCCCGAACTGCTCCCGCTGTCCCACGTACTCCACGGTCCGCTCCAGCGCCCGGTCCGCGGCGCCCACGGCCTCACAGGCGAGGACGGCGGCGGCCGCATCCCCCGCGCCGGCCAGGGCACTGAGCACGTCGGCACCGTCCTCCTCTCCCAGCAACTCGGCCGCCACGTCCCGCAGTTGCACCCGCCCCTGCGGCCGGGTGGCGTCCAGGGCGGTCTGCCGTACCCGGACGACGCCCGCCGCGTCCCCCGGCACCAGGAACAGCAGCGTCCGCGACCGGGCGAACCCCCCGGCGTGCGCGGCGACCAGCAGCAGCCCCGCGCTGTGCCCGTCCAGCACCTGGTCGACCTGCCCGTACAGCCGCCAGCCGCCCTCCACGCGCCGCGCCTGCACGCCGCCGGCACGTCCGCCGCCGGCCCAGTCACCCCCGTT
This sequence comes from Streptomyces sp. NPDC055013, assembly GCF_053608645.1. Lineage (NCBI taxonomy): Bacteria > Bacillati > Actinomycetota > Actinomycetes > Kitasatosporales > Streptomycetaceae > Streptomyces > Streptomyces sp. NPDC055013. The sequence continues at coordinate 191,598 of NZ_JBSGVW010000005.1, read as the reverse complement.
GTCGCCGGTCAGGGCGAGCGCGGCGGCCAGCGCGGTGCCCGGGACGGCGAGGGTGGCGGTGAGCGTGCCGGAGGCGAGGCGGGGCAGCAGGGCGGCGCGCTGGGTCTCGGTGCCGAGGGCGGCGATCAGGGGTGCGGCGAGAACGGCGGTGGCGAGCAGCGGGGAGGGTGCCAGCGCACGGCCCGTCTCCTCGCAGGCGAGGGCGAGTTCGGTCGTCGTGCAGCCGACACCGCCGTACGCCTCGGGAAGGGCGAGCCCGGGCAGGCCGAGCTGTTCGGCGAGGGCGGTCCACAGGGCCGGGTCGTGGCCGGCGGGGGTGTCGACGGCGGCGCGCAGTTCGCGGGGGCCGCAGCGGCTGTGGAGCAGCTCGCGGAGGGTGCGGCGGATCTCGTCCTGCTCGGGGGTGAAGCTGGCGTCCATGGCTCTTCCCTCCGCATCTGACGGGCCGTCATATTAGGAGGGTCGCAACGATATGCACAGAGGTTGACCGCAGAGAGGTTGGAGGCCTCGCATGACTCCCGGGAGCCGGAAAGTCGCCGTGGTCGGGGTGTCCCTCTCCGACTGCGGCCGGGTGGACGACGCGACCCCGTACGCCCTGCACGCCCAGGCGGCCCGCCGCGCCCTGGCCGACGCGGGGCTCGGCCGGGAAGTGGTGGACGGCTTCGCGTCCGCCGGGCTCGGCACCCTCGCCCCCGTCGAGGTGGCCGAGTATCTGGGGCTGCGCCCCACCTGGGTCGACTCCACCTCCGTCGGCGGCTCCACCTGGGAGGTGATGGCCGCCCACGCGGCGGACGCGATAGCGAGGGGGCACGCGAACGCCGTCCTCCTCGTCTACGGCTCCACGGCCCGCGCCGACATCAGGGCGGGCCGGCGGACGGGGAACCTGTCCTTCGGCTCCCGGGGCCCCCTGCAGTTCGAGGTGCCGTACGGTCACACGCTCATCGCCAAGTACGCCATGGCCGCCCGCCGCCACATGATCGAACACGGCACGACCATCGAGCAGTTGGCGGAGGTCGCCGTCCAGGCGAGGGCCAACGCGGCCCTGAACCCGGACGCGATGTTCCGCGACCCGATCACCGTCGACGACGTCCTGGACGGGCCGGTGATCGCGGACCCCTTCACCAAGCTGCACTGCTGCATCCGCTCCGACGGCGGCGCGGCGGTGCTGCTGGCGGCCGAGGAGTTCGTACGGGACTGCCGTACGGCTCCGGTGTGGGTGCTCGGCACCGGGGAGCACGTCTCGCACGCGGCGATGTCCGAGTGGCCCGACTTCACGGTGGGGCCCGCGGCGGTGAGCGGACGGCTCGCCTTCGAGCGGGCCGGGGTGCGCCCGGAGGAGATCGACTTCGCCGAGATCTACGACGCGTTCACCTACATGACCCTCGTGACGCTGGAGGACCTCGGCTTCTGCGGCAAGGGCGAGGGCGGGGCGTTCGTGGAGAAGGGGCGGCTGCTGGTGCGGGGCGGGGACCTGCCGGTCAACACGGACGGGGGCGGCCTTTCGGCCCAGCATCCCGGGATGCGGGGGCTGTTCCTGCTGGTGGAGGCGGTGCGGCAGCTACGGGGCGAGGGCGGGGAGCGTCAGGTGCGCGGGCGGGGCGGGGCGTTGCCCCGTCTGGGTGTCGCTTCGGCGACCGGGGGATGGTTCTGCTCGTCGGGGACGTTGGTACTGGGGAGGGATTGAGCCGATCGAGAGGACTGCAGGCATGGCCCTGACCCGAGAAGAACGCGAACAGTTCCTTGCCGAGCCCCATGTCGCCGCGCTGTCCGTCGACGCGGGCGCGGGGCGCGCTCCACTGACCGTGCCGGTCTGGTACCAGTACGAGCCCGGCGGCGACGTATGGGTCCTGACCGGGCTGGATTCCCGTAAGAACCAGCTGATCCAGGCGTCCGGCCGGTTCACCCTGATGGTCGACCGCGTCGAACCCACCGTCCGGTACGCGTCGGTCGAGGGCCCGGTCATCGAGACCACCCCCGCCACCCTGGAACAGCTCCGGGAGGTCTCGGCCCGCTATCTCCCGGCCGACAAGGTCGACGGCTATGTCGACTTCGCCTGGAAGAACCACGGCGAGCAGATCGTCATCCACATGCGGCCCGAACGCTGGGTGTCGTCCGACCTCGGTCAGCTGTGAGCCGGTACGGCCGCCGCGGCACGTGACAATCGATGCATGGGAGATGACCTTCTTCATGAGCTGCTGAGGTCGCTGCGGGTGTGGGACCCGGCGGTCACCGAGCTGCCTGCCTTCGACCCGGCCACCGCACCCGCCGACCCGCTCGCCCTGTTCACGGCCTGGTTCGCCGAGGCGGTGGCGGCGGGGCAGGTGGAACCGCACACCATGTCCCTCGCCACGGCCGGCGAGGACGGCCTGCCGGACGTACGGACGGTGATGCTGCACGGCGCGGACGCCTCCGGCTGGTCCTTCGCGACCCACGTCGACAGCCGCAAGGGCCGCCAGCTGACGGCCCGCCCGTACGCGGCACTCGGCTTCTACTGGCCCGCCCAGGGCCGCCAGGTGCGGGTGCGGGGCCCCGTGTCGGCCGCCCCCGCCCAGGACGGCCAGGCCGACCTGCACGCCCGCTCGACCGGCGCGCTGGCGGCGGCACTGACCGGCCGCCAGAGCCAGGTCCTGGGGTCGCTGGAGGAGTTGGCGCGGGCCTCCGAGTCGGCCTGGGAACGGGCCGGACGCGAGCCCGGCACTCCCGTGCCGACGTGGACGCTGTACCACCTGCGCCCCGACGAGGTGGAGTTCTTCCAGGGCGACGCGAGGCGTCGGCATGTGCGGCTCGACTACCGGCGCGGGGAGGACGGCTGGGTGAGGGAGCTGCTCTGGCCCTAGGTCGGCGTCAGTCGGGGAGCCGGATCCCGTTGACGGCGGTGTCGAACACCGGGCGGTACTCGTCCCACTGCGCGTCCGGTGCGGAGAGGTAGATGGCGTACTGGGTGTTGTCGGCACCGTTGACGGCCAGCTCGACCCCCCGGAAACCGCGCACCCTGCCCTGGAAGGTGAACTCCCAGTACCCGGCGGTCCGGCCACGGAAGGTCGTGCGGCTCATCCTGACCCGCTCGTAGCCCGCGTTGTCGCGCCGCGTCTGGGCCTCTTCGGTGTCGCGCCAGTGCTGGAGCGGATCGGCCCCCGCGAACTCGACCTCCTCGACCCTCAGGCCGACCAGCCCGGTCGGGTCGATGTAGGCGACCTCACCGGTTTTGGGCACCTTCTGGGCCTTCCAGCCGTCCGGCACGGGCACGGAGAAGTCCTGGCCGGCCTTCACGAGGTGGTACCCGGCGGGAACCGGAGACGGGGAGGCGCCCGGCTCCGGAGAGGTGCCGGACGCGGGCTGCGAAGGGGACCGCGGGGCGTCGTCGTCCGACGAAGCGAGACCGCCCCCCGGCCGCAGCAGCACAGCACCCGTCACGGTGGCGGCGATCACCAGTGCCGAAGCGATCCACAGGGCCGTGCGGCGCCCTCGCTTCCGCCCCGGCGCGGCGTCGGGGGTGGTGGGGGTGGCCGTGGGGGTGGCGGGCATCCGCTCCGGCCTCGTGGGCGGATCGAGCGGGGCGGTCGCCTCGCCGGCCACCCGGCTCAGGAGGTGCTCGGCCTCCTGGGCGTCCATGCGCCGGTGAGGCTCCTTCACCAGCAGCCCCTCGATCACCGGGGCCAGATCCTCGGCGTTGCGCGGGGGGTCGTAGGTGTCGGCGGCGATGGCGTACGCCGTCTCGATCGCCGTGTCCCGGCCGAACGGGGGCCGCCCCTCGACCGCCTCGTACAGCGTCGCCCCGAGCGACCACAGATCGGAGGCGGGGCCGGGCTCGGCGATCCCGCTGCGCAGCCGCTCCGGCGCGAGGTACCGGATCGAACCGACCAGTTCGCCGGTCCTGGTCAGGGAGGGCGATCCGGACTCCACGGCGATCCCGAAGTCCGTGAGGACGATGCGCCCGTCGTTCCCGAGCAGCACGTTGGCGGGCTTGACGTCCCGGTGCAGCACGCCGACGTCGTGCGCGGCGCGCAGCGCGGCGGCCATGCTGCGGCCGATCCGTGCGGCCTCGCCCGGTGGCAGCGTGCCCTGCTGCTTCAGGACGTCGCCCAGCGTGAGCGAGGGGATGTACTCCATGACGATGCACGGCAGGCCCTCGTCGTCGACGACGTCGTGCACGACGATCACATGGGGGTGGGTGATCCGGGCGGCACTGCGGGCCTCACGGCGAGTGCGCTCGTAGAGCCGCTGGATCTCGTCGTCGTGCAGGTGCGGCGGGACGTGCAGTTTCTTGAGGGCGACGTGCCGGTTGAGCAGTTCGTCCTCGGCCCGCCACACGGTGCCCATGCCGCCGCGTCCGACACGCTCCACCAACCGGTAGCGGTTGGCAATGAGCCGCCCCAGATCGGACACCCTCCCCAGATCGGACACCGTGAGACCTACTTCTCCCCGTACACCTGCGCACTTTTCGAACAGATTGCAGATGCACCATAGCGCGCGGGGACTCGACGGCCGGGGATGCCTAGAAGCCCCGGGTCCCCCGGAAGTCGTACGCCGCGAAGTCGGCCACCGCCCGGTACCCGATGCGCTGGTAGAGGCTGTTGCTCGTCTGGTTGGCGAGGTCCGTGAAGAGCAGTACCTCGCGCACCCCGGAGGCGAGCACGGCCCGGCTGACCTGGGCCGTGGCCGCGCCCGCGTAGCCGCGTCCGCGCAGGTGGGCCGGGGTGTAGACGGGGGCGACCCGGACCTGTCCGGCGACCACCGGAGTCACGCCGGCCATGGCGAGGGGAGTGCCGTCCGCGTCCTCCCAGAAGGTGATGCCTCCGTAGGAGATGCGTGAGTCGGCCCATGCGGCGGCGTCACGGGCGGCGTGCTCGCCGACGGACTCGATGAACTCGCCGTACCAGCGCGTCAGTTGCTCCCGGTCCTCCTTGCCCGCGACCCGTGCGCGGCCCGCCGGGAGGGGCTGCGGCAGGGTCAGGTTGCCGAGTCGGTACAGGCGTTGGCTCTGGCTGACCGAGGCCCGGCCGCCCGCGTGCCGACGCCAGGCGGTGACGAAGGCCTCGGCGGTCTCGCGGGCCGCGATGACGCCGGGGACCGAGTGGCCGAGGGCGACCAGGTGGGCGGCGAGGGAGTCGGCCTCGTCGGGGGTGAGCGGGGTGACGTTCAACCGGTAGGGCGGGGTGCGGAAGTAGGCGGCCCGTACCTGCCCGCCCACCTCCAGCACCCCGAAGACCGGCGCCTCGTCGCCGTACGCACGCAACCCGCTGGTGCGCAGCGTCTCGGTCACCGTCAAGACGACGGTGTGCAGATCGGGGCGTGAGCGCAGAAAGCCACCGGCGTGGGCGAGGAAGCCGGTGAGATCCTGGGTGCAGTACCAGTCGTCCGGGCGCATACCTCATGATCCCGCGACGCGGCACCGAGTGTGCACCCTTTTCGGCTGTGGACACCAAGCCGACACAAGACCCCACCCCCAGGCGGGGGTTGAGAGGCTCGGGGTTCACGGGTCTACGAGTCCACAGGTTGACGTCCGAGTCGGGATCGGGGGTCCGGATCCGGGTTTGGGTGCGGGTGCGGGTGCGGGAGCGGGAGCAGGGTTCGAGTCCGGGTACGGGTGCCGGGCCGAGCCCGCTGAGTCCGGGACCGGGTGCGGGGCCAAGGCCTGGTTCGGGTACGGGGCCGGGCGCGGGAGCGGGTGCGGGGCCAAGGCCTAGCCCCGACGCGGGGCCCGGTTCGGGAGCCGGGCCGGAACCGAGTCCGGACCCGGGTGCGGGTGCGGGGCCAAGGCCTAGTTCGGATGCAGGGCCGGGCGCGGGTGCGGGGCGGCACGGGGCCAAGGCCTAGCCCCGACGCGGGGCCCGGTTCGGGAACCGGGCCGGAACCGAGTCCGGACCCGGGCACGGGTGCGGGGCCAAGGCCTAGTTCGGGTGCGGGGCCCGGTCCGGGTCCGTGGCCAGACGGGCGTGCAGGTGTACGTCGCGGTATGCGTCCTGCCGTCCCGCCTCCCACATCGCTCCCCGCAGGGTCCCCTCGTACCGGTACCCGCAGCGCTCGGCGATACGGCAGGAGGAGTCGTGCCCGAGGGCATGGCCGAGTTCGAGCCGGTACAGGCCCAGGCCCGGCTCTGCGAGGGCCCACCGGGTGACGAGGGAGAGCGCGTGGGTGGCGACACGGCGGCCGCGAGTCTCGGGGAGAACCCAGTAGCCGACGCGGGCGGAGCGCATGACCCAATCGATGACGTTGACGCCGATGTGCCCGAAGGGGGTACCGGTCGACGCGTCGGTGACGCAGTACGACACGGAGGTGCCCTCACGCGTGCTCCGTGCCGAGTCGCGGAGGGATTCCAGGGCGCTGTCGGGGTCGGTCCCGATGCTCAACGGGGTGTTCCAGCGCCGGAACTCCGGGTCGCTGCGGCCCCGGAACCAGGTCGCGGCGTCGGCCTCGGACTCCGGGTCCCAGGGGCGCAGGCGCAGGCCGTGGCCGTGCAGGTCGGGGTGGGGGTGCGGGTGGCTGGTGGGGCGTATGTCGGCGTGAGGCATGCGGCCATTGAACCCCGCGCCGGTCAGCCGGCAGCGCGGAACACCGGCACCCCGTCCCGGAAGGCGACCGACAGCTCCATCCCGGCCCGCAGCCGTCCGACGTCCCCGTACTCCACGACCTCGGTCATCATCCGCGGCCCCTCGGCGAGATCGACGACGGCGGCGACGTACGGCGTCCGATCCCCGAAGGGCGGCAGGTCGTTGCGGTGCACGACGGACCAGGTGTAGAGCGTGGCCCGACCGCCGGCTGCCTCCCACGTCACGTCCTCGCTCCAGCAGTGGGGGCAGAACTCGCGGGGGTAGTGGTGGGCGCGTGCGCAGGCGCGGCACCTCCGGATGAGCAACTGCCCCTGCGCTGCGGCGTCCCAGTAGGTGCGGGTGAAGGCGTCGGCCTCGGGAATGTCGTATCGCTGCCCGCTCATCGCAGCTCCCTCATCAGAACAACCCCAGCGCGCCGTCCACCGACCACGACTGCCACGACATCCCCAACAGCGCGACCACCGAGATCAGCGCCATCATCGAGTTCTGCCCCTGCTCACCCCAGTCGTGGATCATGAGGGTGAAGTAGAGGACGTTGAGCAGCAGCCCGCCGACGAGGGCGATCGGGGTCAGGAACCCGAGGATGAGCCCGAGCCCGAGGGCGAGCTCCGCGTACAGCACCACGTACGCCATCGTCCGCGGCCGGGGTGTCACGACGGCCCCGAAGCCGGACCGTACGGCGTTCCAGCGGTGCTTGGCCGCCACCTCCGCCGCCCAGGAGATCCCCGCCCCCTCGAACCAGCTCTTCTTGTCCTTGTGCCGCCAGCTCTCCAGCCACCACAGCCCGAGACCTATTCGGAGCACGGCCAGCCATTCCGCACCTGTGAGCCAGATCGCGTCCATGAATCTGACGGTACGTCAGATAAGAGGAGCCTGACAATCGCCTGTGCATCCCGAATGAGTCCCGCAGATTGTTGGCAATCTTGTCCACAGTCCGGCTAGGTTCGCAGACGCAAGCCGAGGACACCGAGTGAGCCGAGGGAGCCGGACGTGAGGCACAGGGCAGTCAAGCGCAGGAGCGTGGTCATGGGGATCGGGGCGACCGCCGGGGTCGCGGCGGTCGGGGGCGTCACCCTGACCGCGCAGGCGTCGAGCGCGTCGAGTGACACGAGCGGCACGAGCGCGTCAGGGTCCTCGGGGTCGTCCTCGTCCGACGCCCTGGTCTTCGACAAGGACGCCTACTCGACCCTGACGACGACCATCACGGACGCCGACGGGGCCGAGCACGAGGTGGAGTACCGCTTCCACAAGGCGATCACCTACGTCGCGAAGCCGGTCGACGAGACGTACCAGAGCCTGAACGTGAGCGTCCCCGTGAAGATCGACGGTACGGCCGTCGACGCCACGCGCGCCCCGATCCTGTTCGCCAACTCGGTCGGCGGTTACATGCCGTCGTCGGTCGCGGACGCGACGGGCGTGGGCGGAGGCGGCATGACCGGCATGCCGGGCGGCGGCGCGCCGAGCGCCTCGTCGTCGGCTTCGGGCGAGGTCGCATCGGGCGGCGACGGCATGGTGAACGCCCAGGGCGGGATGGTCAGCCTCCCGAAGCTGGCGCTCGCGGCCGGCTACGTCGTCGTCGAGCCCGGCGCCCGCGGCCGCACGCTCAAGAACTCCGCCGGCGAGTACTACGGCGTCGCCCCCGCGGCCATCGTGGACCTCAAGGCCGCCGTCCGGTACGTGCGGTTCAACAAGGGCCGCATACCCGGCGACGTCGACCGCATCGTCTCCTCCGGCACCAGCGCGGGCGGCGCCCTGTCCTCCCTGCTCGGCGCGTCCGGCGACAGCCCGCTCTACGACAAGTACCTCAAGGAGATCGGCGCGGCCGACGCGAGCGACGCCATCTTCGCGACCGGCGCCTGGTGCCCGATCACCGACCTGGAGCACGCCGACGGCGCCTACGAGTGGAACTGGGGCTCCAACGCCACGAGTTCCGGCTCCAAGGTCGACCGGACGGTGTCGAAGGAACTGCGGTCGCAGTTCGCCGAGTACCAGGCGTCCCTGAAGCTGCGGGGCCTCGGCGGCTTCGGCACGCTCACGGCCCGCAACTACGACGAGTACCTGGTGAAGCAGTACCTGGAGCCGTCGGCGACCACATATCTGGCGGCCCTGTCGGACGCGGACCGCGAGTCGTACCTCTCCTCCAACCCCTTCATCACCTGGTCCGGCGGCAAGGCGGCCTTCTCCTGGGCCGACTTCCTCACCCACGTCGGCGCCCGCAAGAAGACCACGCCGGCCTTCGACGCCTTCGACCTGTCGACGGGCGAGAACAACCTGTTCGGCCTCGGCACCACCCAGGCCCGCCACTTCACGGCCTACGGCGCCAGGAACGACACCACCGGCCTGAGCAGCAAGCGGGTGGCGAGCGACATCCCCGCCGCGTTGCGTCTGATGAACCCGATGCCCTTCCTGGTCTCGAAGCCCAACCCGCACCGCACCAAGCACTGGTGGATCCGCCTCGGCACCAACGACTCCGACACCTCCCACACCGTCTCCGCCAACCTCGCCGCCGCCGCACACGCCCTCGGCGACGACGTGAGCCACCTCTACTACTGGGACGAGGGCCACGGCGCCAACGCGGATCCCGGCGACTTCATCAAGTGGATCGCCAGGATCAGCGGCCACAAGCCCTAGCGGGCCGCCGGGTAGTCCCCCGGGGCAACTCTGCCGAGGCCGAGCAGCCGGCCCCTCAGAACGCGGTACCGGTTTCCCGTCATGACTCCGGCCACCGCCCCAGGACGCCGAGTTCCCGCCCACCTGCGGGGCTCGGCGTCCTGGCATTCCACCCCCACCCCCACAACCACCTCACCCCCACAACCAGGAGACCTACGCCACAGATCCCACCCACCCCTCCTACAGCCGTGATCGATCCGCAACCAATTCCGGGCTTGACCGAGACCCATCAACCGGCTGCGTGATTACGCTCCCGAACATGGCCGACTCCATAGCGTCCCCGACCCCCACGGACCGCCCCGTCTACGTCATCGGCGGCGGCCCCGGCGGACTCTCCGTCGCGCACGCGCTGCGCGCCCGGGGACTGCGTGCGGTGGTGCTGGAGAAGTCGGACCAGGTCGGCGCCTCCTGGCGGCGCCACTACGACCGCCTCCATCTGCACACCACCCGACGGCTGTCAGCCCTGCCCGGGCTGCCGATACCGCGTCGGTTCGGGCGCTGGGTGTCCCGGGACGACGTGTCGCGCTACCTGGAGAAGTACGCGGAGTTCCACGACCTGGAGATCGTCACCGGCGTCGAGGTCTCCCGCGTCGAGCCCGCCGCCGACGGCTCCGGCTGGCTGCTGCACGCCACCGGCGGCCGTGAGCTGACCGGCGCCGCCGTCGTCGTGGCCACCGGCCACAACCACACCCCGCGCATCCCGGACTGGCCAGGCATGGACACCTACAGCGGTGAGTTCCGGCACGCCGGCGAGTACCGCAACCCGGCGCCCTACGCCGACCGCGACGTCCTGGTCGTCGGCATCGGCAACACCGGTGCCGAGATCGCCGTGGACCTGGTGGAGGGCGGCGCCTCGCGGGTGCGGCTGGCCGTGCGGACGGTCCCTCACATCGTGCGCCGCTCCACCGCCGGGTGGCCCGCCCAGCGCACCAGCATCCTCGTACGGCGGCTGCCGGTCGGGCTCGTCGACCGGCTCGCCAAGCCCGTGGCGAAGCTGAGCGTGCCGGACCTGTCGGCCCAGGGGCTGCCGCGCCCCGACACCGGGCTCTACAGCCGGGTCAAGGAAGGCGCGATCCCGGTCCTCGACGTCGGCCTCATCGACGCCGTGCGCAAGGGCCGCATCGAGATCGTGGCCGCCGTCGACGGCTTCGAGGACGGGAAGGTCCTCCTCGCCGACGGCACCCGCGTCTCGCCGGACGCCGTCATCGCGGCCACCGGCTACGTGCGCGCCCTGGAGGGCCTCGTGGGCCACCTCGACGTCCTCGACGCCCGCGGCAGGCCGGTCGTCCAGGGCGCCCGCACCCCCGCCGGCGCCCCCGGCCTGTACTTCAGCGGCTACACCAACCCCATCAGCGGCAACCTCCGCGAGATGGCGATCGACGCGCAGAAGATCGCGAAGGCCGTAGCCCGCGGCGCTGACGGTGACAGGGACGGCGGCCGACGGGTCTCCCGACTGCCGGTCTGACGCTGGACCCTCCGGCCTCTTCCTCCCTCGAACACCTCAACTCCCTTACATGGATCCCGCGTTACTTGAGAGCCAGAAGTGACGCAAGGGCTGTACCGCGCCACCGCACGGAGCCAGAATGTGAGCCCTGTTCACCTTTCCGGCTCCGCTCCCTCTCGCAACGACGGAGGACGCACGTGGCAAGCGAAAGACAACTCCCCCGGGTTTCCGGGGCTTCTCCCGCCCCCAAGACCCCCAAGCTCTCCCGCCGCTCCCTCCTCGGCAGCGCCGCCGCCGCGGCCGGTGCCGCGACTCTCACCGCGACCGGCGCCGGTACCGCCTCAGCGGCCACCCGCGACGTGGATGTCGCGATCGTCGGCGCGGGCCTGGCCGGGCTCACCGCGGCCCGCGATCTGGTGGCGGCCGGCAAGTCGGTCGTCGTCCTGGAGGCCCGCGACCGCGTGGGCGGCCGGGTGATGGGCCTCGACCTGGCGGGCGGCGGCGTCACCGAGGGCGGGGGTGAGTTCATCGGCCCCACCCAGGACCGCATCAAGGCCCTCGCCGACTCCCTCGGCGTGGCGACCTTCACCACCTACAACACCGGCAACAACCTCCTCTACAAGGACGGCAGGAAGACCCCCTACGCCACCGACGGCATCCTCGGCGCGGTCCCGCCCATCGACGCGGCCGGCCTCGCCAACGCCGCGATCGTGCAGGCCACGCTCAACGACCTGGCCAAGAAGATCCCGGTCGACGCGCCCTGGACGGCGGCGAAGGCCGACGAGTGGGACCGGCAGACCTTCGAGACCTGGCTGCGCGCCAACGCGGTCATCCCGTCGGCCAAGTTCCTCTTCGACGTGGCCTGCACGTCGATCTTCTCGGCCGAGCCCCGTGAACTCTCCTTCCTGTTCGTCCTCTTCTACATCGCCGCCGCCGGCAACGCGTCGACCCCCGGCACCCTGGAGCGCCTCACCGAAACCGCTAACGGCGCCCAGGAACTGCGCTTCGTCGGCGGCTCGCAACTGGTACCGGTCAAACTCGCCGCCACGCTCGGCGACCGCGTGGTGCTGAGCGCCCCGGTGCGCACGATCGCCCGGTCCGGCGGCAGTTACGTCGTCACGGCCGACGGCGTCACCGTCACCGCCAGGAAGGTCGTCGTCGCCGTACCCCCGCCCCTCGCCGCCCGCATCACCTACGCCCCCCTCCTCCCCGCCGCCCGTGACCAGCTCACCCAGCGCCTGCCGATGGCCTCGGTCGGCAAGGCGATCGCGATCTACGACACCCCCTTCTGGCGCGCCGACGGCTTCAACGGCCAGGTCGTCAGCGACACCGGCGTCATCAGCTCCACCTTCGACAACTCCCCGCCCGACGCCTCCTACGGCGCCCTGATGGGCTTCATCGAGGCCGACGAGGCCCGCAAGCTGGACGCGGCGAGCGAGGCGGAGGTCCGGGCGGCCGTACTGAAGGACTACGCGACGTACTTCGGCGAAAAAGCGGCCTCCCCCACCTCCTTCGTGCTGCAACGCTGGAACAACGAGGCCTACACCCGCGGCGGCCCCGTCTCCATCGCCGCCCCCGGCGTCCTGACCCAGTACGGCCCCGCCCTGCGCGCGCCCGTCGGTGGCATCCACTGGGCCGGGACGGAGACCTCCACGCACTGGATGGGCTTCATGGACGGGGCGGTGCGGTCGGGAGAGCGGGTGGCGAAGGAGGTGCTGGCGGTGCTGTGAGCGGGGCCCGCACACCGGTGCCTCCGACATCGCCGCCCAACTTTGTGTGCACAGCCGTTCCTGACACGGTGTCAGTTCCTTTAATCTGACACTGCGTCAGTTAATCGCTGTCACACAGGAGCGGGCGGACCGATGCTTGGATCAACCCACGGCACCCTCACCACCGACTCCCGCCGGGCCCGGGTCATCGCCTGTGGCGAGCAGCCCGGGCCCGCCGTCCACGGCCGGCCGGCCGAGGTCGACGATCTCGACGTCAGCGGCCGACCGCTGTACTCCGATGTGCCCGATCTGGGCCGCTTCTTCCAGCCGGAATCGGTCGCCGTGATCGGCGCCTCGGACGCCGAGGGCCGGCCGAACACCGGTGTCACCCGCCAGCTGATCGCCTGGTCCGAGCGGGTCGGCGCCCGGCTCCATCCGGTGCATCCGAGCCGCGCTTCCGTCTTCGGCATCCCCTGCTTCCCTTCCGTCGCCGATCTGCCCGAGCAGATCGATCTCGCCGTGCTGCTGGTCGCCGACCCCCTTCCGGTGGTCGAGGAACTGGCCGAGGCCAAGGTGAAGTTCGCTGTCGTCTTCGCCTCCGGGTTCGCGGAGACCGGCGAGGAGGGCGCCGCCGCCCAGGACCGGCTCACCGCCGCCGTCGAACGGTCCGGCATGCGCCTCCTTGGCCCCAACACCAACCTCAACGCCTTTGAGCGGTTCCGGGACGACCTGGAGGGTCCCGCGATCGCCCTGATCACGCAGTCCGGCCACCAGGGCCGCCCCGTCTTCGCCCTCCAGGAGCTCGGCATCCGCCTGACCCACTGGGCGCCCACCGGCAACGAGGCCGACCTGGAGACCGCCGACTTCATCTCCTACTTCGCCGAGCAGCCCGACGTGGGGGCCATCGCCTGTTACGTCGAGGGCCTCAAGGACGGCCGCTCCTTCCTCCTCGCCGCCGATCGCGCCGCCCGCCGCAAGGTGCCCGTCGTCGCCGTGAAGGTGGGCCGCACCGAGACGGGCGCCCGCACGGCCGCCTCACACACCGGCAAGCTGACCGGCGCGGACGCGGTGGTGGACGCGGCGATGCGGCAGTACGGGGTGATCCGGGTCGACGGCCTGGACGAACTCCAGGACACCGCCGGCCTGTTGGCCCGCGCGCGTCCGCCCCGGGCCGACGGCGTCGTCGTCTATTCGATCTCGGGCGGCACGGGCGCGCACTTCGCCGACCTGGCGACCGAGGCGGGGCTGCCGCTGCCCGTGCTTTCGGAGGCCAAGCAGACCGAGCTGCACCAGTGGATACCCGAGTACCTGAACGTGGCCAACCCGGTCGACAACGGCGGCCATCCGGTCGGGGACTGGCGTGGCCGGAAGATCATCGACGCGATCCTCGACGACCCGCAGGTCGGCGTCCTGATCTGCCCGGTCACCGGGCCCTTCCCGCCCCTCAGCGACCGGCTCGTCCAGGACCTGGTGGACGCCGCCGAGCGGACGGACAAGCTGGTGTGCGTGGTGTGGGGGTCGCCGGTCGGCACCGAGCCGGCGTACCGCGATGTCCTGCTCGGCTCCTCGCGTGTGGCCACCTTCCGGACGGTGGCGAACTGCATCACCGCCGTCCGCGCCTACCTCGACCACCACCGCTTCGTCACCTGCTACCGCTCCCCCTTCGACGAGGCCCCGCGCATGCCCTCGCCGTCCTTCCGCAAGGCGCAGGCACTGATACGTCCGGGCGAGCAGCTGAGCGAGCACTCGGCGAAGCAGCTGCTGCGGGCGTACGGGATCCGCGTCCCGCGCGAGCAGTTGGTGACCAGCGCGGCGGCGGCCGTACGGGCCGCGGGGCTGGTGGGCTACCCGGTGGTGATGAAGGCGTCCGGCGCACGGATCGCCCACAAGACCGAGCTCGGCCTGGTCAAGATCGGGCTGACCTCCGCCAGCCAGGTCCGGGACGCCTACCGCGAGTTGACGGACATCGCCCGCTACGAGGACGTCTCGCTGGACGGTGTTCTGGTCTGCCAGATGGTCGAGCGGGGCGTCGAGATGGTCGTGGGCGCCACGCACGACGAGCTGTTCGGACCGACCGTGACGGTCGGGCTCGGCGGGGTGCTGGTAGAGGTGCTGGGCGACACCGCGGTACGTGTGCCGCCCTTCGGGGAGGAGCAGGCCCGCGACATGTGCGCCGAACTGCGCGGGCGGGCCCTCCTCGACGGGGTCAGGGGGCGGCCCCCGGCGGATCTCGACGCGCTCGTGGAGGTCGTCCTGCGTGTGCAGCGCATGGCGCTGGAACTCGGGGACGACCTCGCGGAGCTCGACATCAACCCGCTGGTGGTGCTGCCCAGGGGGCAGGGCGCGGTGGCGCTGGACGCGCTGGTGGTGTGCCGCTGACATGGATGCCGCTCCCGTGAATCCCGGCCGCATGAATACCGGCCCCACGAATCCCGACCGCATCAACGCCGACGATGAGATGAACATGCCCGATTCCCCCCGTGTGCCCGGAAATTCCGTCGATTCATTGGTACAGCACGCCACTGACAACCAGGTCTGCCGCATCACCCTCAACCGCCCCGAGATCCTCAACGCCATCACCCCTGAGCAGCGAGAACGCATCATCGAGCTGCTCGCGGACGCCTCCGCGGACCCCGGCGTACGGGCCGTCGTACTGACCGGAACGGGCCGAGGCTTCTGCGCCGGCGCGGATCTGCGGGGCGGGTCCGTGGCCGACGAGCGGGTCCCCGGCGACGTCGCCCGCACGATCCGCCTCGGCGCCCAGCGGCTGATCTCGGCCGTACTCGACTGCGAGAAGCCGGTGATCGCCGCGGTGAACGGCACCGCGGCGGGCCTCGGCGCGCACCTCGCGTTCGCCTGCGACCTCGTACTGGCCGCCGAATCCGCCAAGTTCATCGAGGTGTTCGTACGCCGCGGCCTCGTCCCCGACGGCGGCGGCGCCTATCTCCTCCCCCGCCTCGTCGGCCCCCGGCGGGCGAAGGAACTGATGTTCTTCGGCGACGCGCTCACCGCCCCCGACGCGGAGCGGCTCGGCCTCGTCAACCGGGTGGTGCCCGACACGGAGTTGGACAAGACGGCCAGGGACTGGGCGGCCCGCCTCGCCGCCGGCCCGACCCGCGCCCTCGCCCTCACCAAGCAGCTCGTCAACGCCTCCCTCGACTCCGACCGCACCACCGCGTTCGCGGCGGAGGCGGCCGCGCAGGAGATCAACATGACGACGGAGGACGCCCGGGAGGGAGTGGCGAGCTTCGTGGCGCGCAGGAGCGCCGAGTTCAGGGGGCGGTAAGGCGCGAGGGTGCGGCCGTTCGCCCTCGCACGCCCCTTCCAATCTGACGAACCGTCAGTTTCAATGAATGTCGTGATGGGACACGCAGGAATGGCCGCCGCCGCCGTCCGCTACCTCAGGTCGGCCGACGCACCGCCCGTGCAGGCGCTGCCGCGCCCGGCGCTGCGCTGTGTCGGCGAGGACGAGCGGGCGCCCGTCCCGCAGGCAGAGTTCCGGCGGGTGCTCGGGAACTTCGCGTCGGGGGTGGCCGTTGTCACGGCACCTGCCACCCCCACGGATCCGCAAGTCACCGCCGACGCCTCTCAGGGCGCCGCCCCCGCCGGTTTCGCCTGCCAGTCCTTCTCCTCCCTCTCCCTCGACCCGCCCCTCGTCGCCTTCATGGTCGGCCGTACGTCGACGACATGGCCGCGCATCGCCCGCGCGGGCGTCTTCTGCGTGAACGTCCTGAGCGCCGGCCAGGGCGAGTTGTGCCGTGCCTTCGCGATGAGCGGCACGGACAAGTTCGCGGGGGTCATGTACGACGCGGCCCCCGTGTCCGGCTCGCCCCGCCTCGCGGGCACGCTCGCGTGGATCGACTGCACGATCCACGCGGTGCACACGGGCGGCGACCACCTCATCGTCGTGGGACGGGTGGACGCCCTGGGGGCGAGCGACGGCGACGAGGCACCGCTGCTGTTCCACAAGGGGCGGTTCCTCTAGGCCGGTCGTCACGCCACCCCCGCCGAAGCCGGCCGCCGCCGGATCACCAGCGCCATCAGCGCCGCCGCGCGCGTGAGCGCCATCGCCAAGCCCGGGGAGTCTCCCGAGCCCTCTGTACCGCCACCTTGTCGAGAGCGCCTGAGGCAGACGCACAGCCGCACGGTCAGGCCGCCAAGGCGCGGACAAGCATCGTGCCCACGGCCCTGCCCTCAGGCGGGTCGATCACAGAGGCAAAAGCGTCCGAGAAGCCGTACCCCGTCAGGATGGTCGGCCACTCATCCGGGGTGCGGTCGTGTCGCAGTCCGGCTTTGGCAGGCTTCGGCCCCTGGCTGCCTGGAGGCAGATGCGAGAAGGCCAGGATGCCGCCTGGTGCCATGCGCGAGCGGATCAGCGGTAGCAGGGTGTCCGGATCGACGAACCACACAGCACCGAAGATCGAGAGCACGACATCGAATGTCTCTCCCGTCTCGTTCAGGAACGCCGTCGCCTCCGCCGTCTGAAACTCAAGGCCCGGCAGATCGCTCCAGCGCTCCCGCGCGACCGTTTCGCGGGCGGGGGCTACGTCCACCCCTAGACCTGTCGCACCGAGCGTGGCCAGGTGCGCGAGATTACTGCCGCTCCCTGATCCGAGTTCCAGCACCTTGCGTCCGGCCATGGGACCCAGAACGGCCTCGTTCGGTCCGTGATCGGCGTACTGCGTCCAGTTCAACCAGGTCGTATCGCCCTTGGCGTTCACGGTCCTGCGCGGCTTACTCCCGACCGCGTACCTGTCCCAGGACTCAGCCAGCGACATGCGGTGATCCTTTCCAGCAGAGGGACCCACGCCCAACGTACGGGAGTGAGCCCCAACTCTCGCGCTATCGCAAGCTACTTGGGCGAGTCGTGGCACCCGGCGTGGCACTGGTTGCAGTCGGCTGTGTCCTCCATGCCCCACAGGTCCGCGTCGATCTCGAACCCGGCCGTCTTGATGGCCCTGATCGTCCGCTCCAGGACGAGCGGGCCGCCGGTCCTGGGCTCGTGCCCGTCCCGTGTCACCTCGTCGTCGGTGAGGCACAGGACGCCGACCGCCACCCCCGCAAGCTCCGGGACGTGGTGGATGTACCGGCCGAAGTGCCGGCTGGTGAAGTGGTGGTACGGGATCGAGTCGAGCATGAACGAGTGCCATGCCTCGTCCACCTGCTCAGACGGGCCCATGAGAAGGTCCGGGTTCTCGCCGCACGTGACCAGGTACGCGATGGCCTGCCCGAACTTGGCCTCCGCCAGTTCGCGTGTGTTCTCCGGGTTGCGGAGGAGGAGGGCTACCTCCCGTTCCCACACGTCCGGGGTGACGTAGGCCTTCGGGTCGCGGATCACTACTGCCGTGCTCATGCTGGCTTGCCTCCAGGTAGTCGAGGGTCCGTGGTGCTCCGGTCATGTCGCCCACCCCTGCACTTTGGGCACAGGCACGCCGGCATCACGCCAGTAGCAAGGGGTTCCCCGCTCTCACCCTCGTACAGGGTTCGTGGCTCGGTCCGAGTGCCGTCGGCTCTCACCGTGTAAGCGCTGATACGGATGGACATGACGACCATGTTCCGGATCGATCACGACCATTGCGGCGACGTTCAGGGCGTCCCTCTGACGTCCCGTCGGTGTCACCCCTAGGGCGTCAAACCGGTGTCATTGGAGGCCCGACGTGGCTACCCTCGGATCATGACGACTACGGCCGAGCGTGACCGAATCCCCAACGACGTGCTGGCCTCCGTACGCAAGTCGATGAACCTCAGCCAAGATGAGTTCGCCCGGGGCTTACGTGGCGCAGGTGAGGAGCTGGGGGAACCGAACGACGCCTCCAAACGACTCGTGCAACGCTGGGAGTCCGGGGAGACCAGGACATGCCGCCCGCTGTATGCGCGGGCACTGCAGCGGTTCACCGGCCGTGCCCCTGAGTCGCTGGGGTTCGCAATCCCGATGGCACGCGTCCACTCGGACGGGGCAGGAGGCCACGACATGGAGGCTGGGGAAGTCGACACGGCTGACGCTGTCACAAACCCGGAGCCGGAGCCGCAGAGCGAGTACGCGGGCATCTGGCTGTCTCAGTACGAGTTCTACTCTTCCAGCCGTGACGAGACGTTCGCCTGCAAGCATCACGTCGTGATCGTCCAGCACGGTAACCGGCTGACGGGCCAGAGCCTGCCCGGAGCATCGACCAACCCGGACAGCCCGTTGTCTCTGGATCTCACCGTTGAACGGAACGTCGTCACCGGTACGTGGACCGAACAGACGGCGGCTGCCGGGTACTACCAAGGCGCCCGGTACCACGGCGCTGTTCAGCTGCTCATCGAGCCGACAGGCCGACGAATGGCGGGCAAGTGGGTCGGCTTCGGCAAGGACTTCGACGTGAACACCGGCCCGTGGGAGCTGCGCCTACTCGACCGGTCGACAGGCCGCGCGAGCATCGAACGGTACTCGGCTGCACCGTAGCGGGGGATCGAGGCGCGCCCCTACAAGGAAACAGCCGCCCCGTGCGGGCGCCTGGCCACCGAGTCCGCCCCTGCTGGTCCGAGCTGGACAGCATTCGTTACACGCGGGTGCACACGGGCGGCGACCACCTCATCGTCGTGGGACGGGTGGACGCCCTGGGGGCGAGCGACGGCGACGAGGCACCGCTGCTGTTCCACAAGGGGCGGTTCCTCTAGGCGGCCGCCCGCCCGCCGCCCGCAACACCGCCGCTCGGCCCAGCCGTCGGGCGATGACCGCCCCCGGCGAGGCCGTCACGCCACCGCCACCACCGGCGTAGCCGGTTGCCGCCGGATCACCAGCGCCATCAGCGCCGCCGCCGCGCACAGCGCGCCCGAGGCGTACCAGACCATGTCGTACGTCCCGAAGACGTCCCGTGCGACCCCGCCGAGGAAGGCCACCAGCGCGGCGCCGACCTGGTGGGAGGCGAGGACCCAGCCGAAGACGATGGCGCTGTCCTCGCCGTAGTGCTCCCGGCACAGGGCGACGGTGGGCGGGACGGTGGCGACCCAGTCGAGGCCGTAGAAGACGATGAAGAAGAGCATCGACGGATGGACCGTGGCGGAAAGCAGCATCGGCAGGAACAGCAGCGAGACGCCGCGCAGGGCGTAGTAGACCGCGAGCAGCCGGCGGGAGTCGAAGCGGTCGGTGAGCCAGCCGGAGGCGATCGTGCCGACCACGTCGAACACGCCGATGACCGCGAGCAGCGAGGCGGCGGCCGGGACGGGCATGCCGTGGTCGTGGGCTGCGGGCACGAAGTGGGTCTGGATGAGGCCGTTGGTGGAGGCGCCGCAGATCGCGAAGGTGCCGGCGAGCAGCCAGAAGGGTCCGGTGCGGGCCGCCGAGAAGAGCACCGTCACCGCCCGGCGCGCGGCGCCCCGGGCGGGGGGCGGCTTGGGCACGAACTCCTTCGCGCCGTACGGCGCCACGCCCACGTCGGCCGGGTGGTCGCGCAGCAGCAGCCAGACGAACGGGACCACCACGAGGGCCGCGAGGGCGACCGTGACGGCGGCCGGGCGCCAGTTGCCCGCATCGACCATCAGGGCCAGCACGGGCAGGAAGATCAGCTGGCCGGAGGCCGAGGCGGCGGTGAGGATGCCGGTGACCAGACCGCGCCGCTCGGTGAACCAGCGGTTGGTGACCGTCGCGGCGAACGCGAGCGCCATCGAACCGGTGCCGAGGCCCACCAGCAGGCCCCAGCACAGCAGCAGTTGCCAGGCGGCCGTCATCCAGACCGTGAGGCCCGAGCCGATCGCGATCATGGTGAGCGCGACCGCGACCACGCGCCGCATGCCGAAGCGGTCCATCAGGGCGGCGGCGAAGGGGGCGGTCAGGCCGTACAGGGCCAGGTTGATGGAGACGGCGGCCCCGATCGTGCCGCGCGACCAGCCGAACTCCTCGTGCAGCGGGTCGATGAGCAGCCCCGGCACGGAGCGGAAGGCGGCGGCCCCGATGATCGTCACGAAGGCGACGGCGGCGACGAACCAGGCACGGTGGATACGGTTACGACCGGGCCTCGGCGGGGTCCGGTCGACGGCGGCGGCTTCGGTTGTCTGCGTCACGACAACGAGCTTCGGGCCTGCGCCGCCGCGGATCCATTGGCCCGAAGGACAGCATTCGCTAGGATCGGGCCATGAGCCCTGAGCCGGAGTTCCGACCGCACCGCGTGGCCGTCCTCGCCCTCGACGGGCTGCTCCCCTTCGAGCTGGGCATCCCGCACCGCATCTTCGGCCGCCCCAAGGACGCCGAGGGACGGCATCTGTACGAGGTCGTCACCTGCTCGATCCGGCCGCCCGGCCCCGTCAGGACGGACGCCGACTTCGACATCCAGGTGGCCTGCGGCCCGGAGACGCTGGCCACCGCCGACACCGTGATCATCCCGGCGTCGTACGAGCTCGGCCCGGTCTTCGAGGAGGGCGTCCTGACCGACGAGCTGGCCGCCGCGCTGGCCCACATCCGTCCCGGCACCCGGCTCGCCTCCATCTGCACCGGCGTCTACGTCCTCGCCGCCGCCGGCCTGCTCGACGGCCGCCCGGCCACCACGCACTGGGCGGACGCCGAGCGCTTCCAGCGGCTGTTCCCGAGGATCAAGGTCGACGCGGACGTCCTGTTCATCGACGAGGGCGACGTGCTGACCTCGGCCGGCGTCGCGGCCGGGATCGACCTGTGCCTGCACATGGTCCGCCGCGACCACGGCACGGCGATCGCCAACGAGGTGGCCCGCCGCACGGTCGTACCGCCCCATCGGGACGGCGGCCAGGCCCAGTACATCCACCGCCCTGTCCCCGACCCGCAGCAGGCGTCCACGACCAGCGCCCGCGCCTGGGCGCTGGGCCGCCTCCAGGAGCCGCTCCAGCTGCGCGACATGGCGGAGCAGGAGTCCATGTCGGTACGGACCTTCACGCGACGCTTCCGCGAGGAGGTCGGCGTCAGCCCCGGCCAGTGGCTCACCCAGCAGCGCGTCGAACGCGCCCGGCACCTCCTGGAGTCCACCGACCTCTCGGTCGACCAGGTGGCCGCCGACGCCGGCTTCGGCACGGCCCAGTCGATGCGCCAGCACCTACAGGCGGCGCTCGGCGTCACACCCACCAACTATCGCCGCACCTTCCGCACCGGCAGCCAGGCCGACGTCCAGGTCACCGGCGGCACTTGAGCCGTCCCGCCGCGCCTCGCCCCACCAGCCGAGCGCCGTCAGGAGCAGGGTCAGCGCCACGCCGGACACGATCGCCGTGGACGGCGTCACCACCTGGAGCAGGCCGCCCGCGAGGGAACCCGTCGCCGCGTAACCCGCACCGGCGGCCGCGTACATCACGGAGTAGCCCGCGGCCAGAGCGCCCGGCGGCAGGGCCTCGCGCAGGGACAGGTTGCGGGTGATCAGCGCGCCCGCCTGGACCGTGCCCGCGAGGACGAGGGCCATCGCGATCCCCGCGGCGCCCGGTATCAGCGCCGCGAGGGTCACGAAGACCGACATGACGCACATCAGCACCACACTGCGCGTGGGCAGCCGCCCCGGCCACGATCTGAGTCCGTACAGGAACGCACCGACCCCCGCTCCCACCGCCATGCCCGCCAGCATCGGGCCGGACCAGCCGACGCCGATGCCGCGCTGTTCGAGCAGGGCGGGCAGGGTGAGTTCGGCGAGGCCGAGCAGGGTGAGGCTGGCCGCGCCCGTGACGTACACCGGCCAGGCGCGGATCAGCACGCGGGGCTTCGGCCGGCCCGTGTCCCCGTCCTCTCCCGCCTTGGCCCAGCCCGCGGGCAGCAGCCAGTGGCCGGCGATCGAGACCGCCATCAGCACGGCCCCGAGGAGCAGCGGCACCCGTGGCGCCACCCCCAGGGCGAGGCCCGCGACCGCGACCGGGGAGACGGCCCACACGCCGGACATCAGCATCGACTCGGTGGACAGCGCCTGCGCCACGGCACGCTCCGGGACCAGCGTGGTCAGCAGCGCCCGCTGACCGCCCGCGACCGCGGCCGGCGCCGCACCGGCCAGGAACGCGAACGCCGCCAGCACGACGGGGTGCGCCCCGGCCAGCACCCCGAGCCCCACGAACCCCACCGCCCCGCCCGCGAGCCCGACGGCCAGGTGACGCCGACCGCGCGCCGGATCGAACCGCAGCCCGAGGACCGGGGCGGCGATGATCTCGCCGATCACATAGGCCGCCGCGAGCGCCGCACCCAGCGTGTAGCCGCCGGGCCGCTCCCGCACCAGGAACACCAGGGCCAACGGCGTCATGGCGACCGGCATACGGGAGGCGACCGCGGTGCAGGCCCAGACCAGAACCTGCTTGGAGGCGACGTCTCGATAGGTCATGGGACGACGGTAGGTGCCGCCACCGACAACGCGGCAGCCGATTTCCGGGCCTGTGGAAAACGTCGTTCAGCCGTCCCCGCGCGAGCGAACCGCCCCGCACGGACCGGAGCTCAGAAGGTGAGCACCCCGCGCGCCACCTTCCCCGCCTCCGCATCCGCCGCCGCCCTCTCGAACTCCTCGACCGGGTACGTCTGCGTCACCAGCTCGTCCAGCAGCAGCCGCCCGTCCCGGTACAGCTCGGCGTACAGCGCGATGTCCCGCTGCGGCCTGGACGACCCGTACCGGCAGCCCAGGATGGACTTGTCGAGATACATGGAGGACACGAGGAAGGAGGCCTCGGCGCCGGCCGGCGGAACGCCCAGCAGAACGGCCTGCCCGTGCCGGTCGAGCAGGTCGACGGCCTGCCGGATGAGCTCCACCCGCCCCACGCACTCGAAGGCGTGGTCCGCCCCCGTCGGCAGCAGTTCCCGCACACCCTCCGTCGAGGTCAGAAAGTCCGTCGCCCCGAACTGCCGCGCCACCGCCTCCTTCGCCGGATTCGCGTCCACGGCGACGATCCGCAGCGCACCCGCGAGCCGCGCGCCCTGAAGGACGTTGAGGCCGATACCGCCGGTACCGATCACGAGCACGCTGTCCCCGCGGTCCACCTTCGCCCGGTTGAGCACGGCGCCCACGCCCGTCAGCACCCCGCACCCGATGAGCGCGGCCGCGGGCATGGGAATGTCCTTCGGGATGCGGACCACCTGTACGGCCTTCACCACGGTCCGTTCCGCGAAGGCGGAGTTGGACGCGAACTGGAACACCGCCTGCTCACCCCGCCGAAACGGCCGCCCCGGCCGCCCGATCGCCTGCCGGCACATCGTCGGCCGCCCCCGGTCGCACTCCGCGCACGTACCGCAGTTGGCGAGCGTGGACAGAGCCACATGATCCCCGGGCTCGACATGGGTGACTCCCCCACCCACCGCTTCCACGACTCCCGCGCCCTCATGTCCCAGCACCACAGGAACCGGGAAGGGGATGGTCCCGTCCACCACGGACAGATCGCTGTGGCACAGCCCGGCCGCCGAGATCGCGACCAGCACCTCGCCGGGCCCCGGTTCCCGCACCTCCAGATCGTCCACGACCTGCACCTGCTTGCCGTCGAACAGCACACCGCGCATCAAACGACCCCCTTGGGCTCCCTGGGCAGACCGAGCACGCGCTCGGCGATGATCGTGCGCTGAACCTGATCGGACCCGCCGTAGATGGTGTCGGCCCGGGAGAAGAGGAACAGCTGCTGCGCCTCGTCGATTTCGTACGGTGCCGAGGGCGACCACTGCGCGGGCCCGACCCCGGCAGCAGCGCCCCGCACCAGCACCGCCAGCTCCCCGAGCCGCTGGTGCCAGCCACCCCACAGCAGCTTGGCGACGCTGGGCGCCCCCGCGTCCCCGGACCGCCCCAGGGTGCGCAAGGCGTTCCACCGCATCACCCGCAGCTCGGCCCACTGCCGCTCGAGCCGCTCACGCACCACGGGATCCTCGACCGCCCCGGACTCCACGGCCGCCCGCACCACCCGTTCCAACTCCGCGGCAAAGCCCACCTGCTGGGCCAGTGTCGACACCCCCCGCTCGAATCCGAGCAGACTCATCGCGACCCGCCAGCCACCGCCCTCGCCCCCCACGACGTGCTCCACGCGGGCGTGCGCCCCGTCGAAGAACACCTCGTTGAAGTCGCTGGTCCCCGTCATCTGCCGAATGGGCCGCACCTCTATCCGCCCCGGCTGGTCCATGGGCACCAGAAGAAAGGTCAGCCCGTGATGCCGACTCGACTCGGGATCCGTACGGGCAAGCACAAAACACCAGTCGGCCTCATGGGCGAGAGACGTCCAGATCTTCTGCCCGGTGACCCGGTACACCCCGTCCGGCCCGAGCTCGGCCTTGGTCCGGACCCCCGCGAGATCCGACCCGGCGCCGGGTTCGCTGTACCCCTGACACCACAACTCGTCCCCCGCCGCGACCGCCGGGAGAAACCGCGCCTTCTGCTCCTCGGTCCCGTGCGCGACGAGCGTGGGTGCCAGAAGCTTCTCCCCGATGTGCCCGGACCGCGCCGGCGCCCGCGACCGCGCGTACTCCTCGGCCCAGACGACCTGCTGGGTGAGGGTGGCGCTCCGGTTGCCGTACCCGTGCTCGGTCCAACCGAGCCCTATCCACCCGCCTTTGCCCAGTACCTTTTCCCAACTGCGGCGATCCTGAGCGTCCTTGGCGTTCTCATCGAGCCACGCCCGCGCTTCCGCACGAAACGCCTCGTCCTCCGCCGCGAACCCGAAGTCCATAGGGTCTCCTTGTAGTTTCCGGCCAGGAACAACGCCCTTCCTTCGGGGGCGCGGGGCTGTATCGACATGCGGCTCCGCCACGTGGGCGCGACAACCACGAACCACCCGCGGCCGCCATACAACTTTCGTCCTCGAGCGCTCAGGCGTTGGGCCGCGACCCCTCCGCCGCCGCCCGCCTCATCTCCAGGACCCGCTCCAACAACGGCATCGGGTCCACGCCCACCGATCCCGGCAGAACTTCCGCGATCCGCTCCGGCGTCCAACCCTCCACCGCATAGGCCGAGCGCAGCTCCCGCGGCTGCGCCCACACCGCGATCTTCGGCCCGGCGACCGTGTAGACCTGCCCGGTCACGCCTTGCTCCCGAGCCGCATCCGACAGCAGGTAGACCACCAGGGCCGCCACATCCTCCGGCTCCCCGATCTCCGCCAGCTCCATGGGAACCCCGGCCGACATCCGCGTACGAGCCACCGGAGCCACCGCATTGGCGGTCACCCCGTACCGGTGCAGGCCCAGCGCAGCGCTCCGCACCAGCGAGATGATCCCGCCCTTCGCCGCGCTGTAGTTGGCCTGCGACACCGACCCCTGATGGTTGCCGCTGGTGAACCCGATCAGCGTCCCGGCCCGCTGCTTGCGCATGACCGCCGAAGCGGCCCGGAACACGGTGAACGTGCCCTTCAGATGAGTGGCGATCACCGGATCCCACTCCTCCTCGGTCATGTTGAACAGCATCCGTTCACGCAGGATCCCGGCGACACAGACGACCCCGTCGAGGCGTCCGTACGACGACAGCGCGACGTCGACCAGCCGCTGGCCGCCCGCCATCGTGGAGATGTCGTCGGCGACGGCGACCGCCTCCCCGCCGGCCGACTCGATCTCCTTGACCACGGCCTCGGCGATCTCGCTCGTGGGCGAGCCGCCCTCCACCGACACCCCGTAGTCGTTGACGACGACCCGCGCACCCTCGGCGGCAGCCGCGACCGCGACCGCCCGGCCGATGCCCCGCCCGGCGCCCGTGACGGCGACGACCTTGCCTGCCAAGAAGTTCCCCATGCCCCGGCCCCTTCCCGCAGTTTCTGACGGTCCGTTAGATTCGACTTGATTCTACGACCCGTCAGATACGCGGAGACAAGCCCCCGGGGAGGACTCATGTCACTGCCGGACGCGTTTCACGAGATCGCCAAGCGCGTGAACAACTGGGGCCGTTGGGGCGCCGACGACGAGATCGGCACCCTGAACCTGATCACCGACGAGGTGGTCCGCGAGGCCGCCGCCTGCGTCCGCACGGGCCGTCGCATCCCCCTCGCGCTACCCCTCCAGCAGGACGGTGTGCAGACCGGGATGATCCCCGGACGCATCAACCCGCTGCACGCCATGGTGCAGATCAACCAGGAGATCTTCGGTCCGGGAACCGTCGCCTGCAGCGACGACGCCGTGACCATGGGCCTGCAGGCCGCCACCCACTGGGACGCGCTCACCCATGTCTCGCACTCGGGCCGGCTCTACAACGGCCGCCCCGCCGACACCATCACCCCGCACGGCGGCGCCGAGTTCAGCGGCATCGACAAGGCGCGGCACATCGTCTCGCGCGGGGTGCTGCTGGACGTGGCCCGGGCGCGTGGCGTCACGCGGCTCGACGGCGGACACGCGGTCACGCCACAGGACCTGGAGGCGGCCGAGGAACTCGCGGGCACGCGCGTGCGTGGCGGCGACATCGTGCTCGTGAGGACGGGGCAGGTCCAGGTCTATCTCTCCGGCGACAAGCACGCGTACGGCTATCCGTCGCCCGGTCTGTCGATCCGGACACCGGAGTGGTTCCACGCGCGCGATGTGGCGGCCGTCGCGAACGACACCCTCACGTTTGAGATATTTCCGCCCGAGAAAGATGATTTGTGGCTGCCCGTGCATGCGCTGGACCTGGTGGAGATGGGGATGATCCAGGGTCAGAACTGGAATCTCGAAGAGTTGTCCACAGCCTGTGGACAAGAGGGCCGCTATGCGTTCCTGCTGTCGGCGATGCCCGAACCCTTCGTCGGCGGCACGGGGACTCCGGTCGCACCCGTGGCCGTGCTCTGACGAGGCCGGTTGGCGGCGCGGCTTCC
This sequence comes from Streptomyces sp. NPDC055013, assembly GCF_053608645.1. Classification (NCBI taxonomy): domain Bacteria; kingdom Bacillati; phylum Actinomycetota; class Actinomycetes; order Kitasatosporales; family Streptomycetaceae; genus Streptomyces; species Streptomyces sp. NPDC055013. Next base: position 164,518 of record NZ_JBSGVW010000005.1, on the reverse strand, counting down.
CCAATCGGCTCCACCCGAGCGGGAGGTGCCCCCATCCGCCCCGAGCACGGCACCGCGCGCCGCCATCCGACTCCGGCGCGCCCGCCCCTGCCCTCCTGGCCCCCGGGAGAACCGACGCCGAATCACGACCCACACTCGGCAAGGGCCTCCGTCACCGAAGCCCTCGTCGTCCCCTCGCGGCGAATCGCTGACCACCAGCGTGATCAACCGAATACGCGGCGTCAACACCCAGTCGGGGATTTGTTACTTACGCCCTATTTGCAGGAGACGCGCATAGGAGCATGTCCAGGCGCATCGATGCCCGCCCGAGCTGGAGGTGCAGCGCGTTCTGCAACCGTGCACCGGATTCGGCGAAATTGCAGCCCTGTGCGCCGTCACACCGCTTCGTAGGCGAACCCTTCGTAGGCCGAGGCCCCGCTCCCGTAGGCGGAGGCCGCCCCCTGCGCCTTCGCGCCACGGTCCAGTTCGCACCAGATCCGCTTGCCGGCACCTTCGGAGCTCCAGCCCCAGCGATCGGCGAGGCCGTCGACGAGGGCGAGTCCGCGGCCGCCCGTCGCGTCGCCGTCGACACATCGGGGCACGGGCGCACGGTCACTGCGGTCGGCCACCTCCAGCCGCACGGTGGCGCAGCCCTGGGCCGCCCCCTGCAGCGACAGCCGGAGCACGGCCGGACAGCCGGTGTGCACCACGGCGTTGGTGACCAGTTCGGAGACGAGCAGGATCAGCGTCTCGGCGAGCGGTTCGTCGGCCTCTATCCCGGAACCCGCGAGCCGCGAGCGGGCCCACCGCCGGGCTCGTCCCACCTCAGCGGGATCGGGCCGGATCTCCAGCTGCACTTGAAGCACCTGCACCGCTCACACCATCCGAACCGGCGGACACATAGCCCCGCGCCTCACGAGGGCCACGATCCTAGCCATTCTTTTCATGGCCAGAACAATGGCCAAAGCCAGGGTCACGCAACGTGAATCCCTTAGCTGACAGCATGGTTGACGTACAGTCACCCCAACAAGCGCTTCGGGCATATTCCAGCGCGAAGGAGTACCCCTGCGGCATACTGTGCGACGCTTGTCGTGGGGAGTCGAACAGGCGGGGACAGAGCGCCCTCCCGCCCCGCAAGCAGCGGCGAGCACCGCCGGATCCGGGGCCGCCTCAAGGGCAACTCCGGGATGGCTCGTGCTCGGAACCACTCGCATCTCACACAAGGTACCGGAGCGGACGGCCGACTCCAGGCCGTGACGAGTCACACGTAGGACACAACCCGATATCAACGCTCCGTAATTCCGGTATGCCACAATCCGCGACATCCGTGCAGGCGCCTTGGGCGATGCCGCAGACCAGGGGCTCTTAGATCGGCTGTGCGAGGAGTTCGGCGGCCAGACTCTCCTCACTCTCCGTAGTGTCGCCCGCACGGTGTGTCCGGACCCAGGCGCGCTTGAGATGCAGGTGGAGCTCGAACTCCCAGGTGAACCCCATGCCGCCGTGCACCTGGAGGCAGTCGCGGGCGCCGCGCACAGCGGCGTCGTCGGCGAGCAGCCGGGCGGCGTGGATGTCGGCCGGGTCGGCCGTGACGGCCGCCGCGTAGACGGCGGCACGGGCCGTCTCGGTGCGCACGAGCATCTCCGCGCACAGGTGCTTGATCGCTTGGAACGCTCCGATCGGCTGCCCGAACTGCTCACGTGTCCGGGCGTGTTGCACGGCCAGCTCGCACGCGCGTGTGGCGCCGCCCAGTTGCTCGGCCGCGGTGAGGAGGACGGCGACGGGGTCCACGGCGCCTGCCCCGGGCACCCGGTGCAGGGGCGTCAGCGGGTCCACCGACCGCAGGGGTACGGCCCCCGCCGCGTCCCCCCGTACGACGTCAGCCTGCTCCAGCCACTCCACCAGCCCGTTGCCGACGGCCGCCACGACCGCCTCCCCGGTGGCCGCTCCGGGCACCGTCCCGGCGGCGAGGTGCGTCGCCACGAGGGGCCCGGGCAGCAGCGTCCGCCCCGCCTCCTCGAAGGCCAACACCGACTCGGGCAGCCCGAGTCCGACGCCGCCTTGCGCCTCCGGCAGCCGTAGCGCGAAGAACCCGGCCGCGCCCAGCTCCCGCCACAGGGCCCGGTCCAGGCGGCGGGGCTCGTCGATGGCGGCCCTGAGCTGCTGCGGCCCGAAGCGCCGCGCCAGCAGCTCGCGCACGCCGCCCCGCAACGCGAGCTGGTCCTCGGTCAGTTGGAAACGCATCCGTCACCGCCCCTTCGGCAGTCCGAGGATCCGCTCGGCCACGATGTTCCGCTGGATCTGCGAGGTGCCGGCGGCGATCGTGTACGACAGCGAGGACAGCCGGTCGAGCACCCATGACCGGTCCAGGTCCAGTGAGTCCGGGCCCAGTACGTCGGCCGCGCTGTCGTAGAGCTCCTGACGGGCGTGCGAATACCTCAGTTTGAAAACCGAACCCCCGACTCCGGGCACCCCACCCGTCCGCTCCGCCTCGCTCACGTTCCACTGCGTCAGCCGCCACAGCGCCCGGAACTCGGCGTTCAGCCGCCCCAGGCGCCGCCGGAGCACCGGATCGTCCCAGCGCCCGTTCTTGCGGGCCTCGACGGCGAGTTCGCGCAGGACGCGTCGGCACGCGACGACCTCGCCGACGAAGGCCGTACCGCGCTCGAAGGAGAGGGTCACCATCGTCACGCGCCAGCCGTCGTTCTCGGCCCCGACCCGGTTGACGACCGGCACCCGCACCTCGTCGAGGAACACCTCGGCGAACTCGGCCGACCCGGCGAGGGTCTTCAGCGGCCGTACGGTGATGCCCGGCGCGTCCATGGGCATGGCCAGCCAGCTGATCCCGCGGTGCTTGGGCGCCTCGGGGTCGGTGCGCACCAACAGCTCGCACCAGTCGGCCACTTCGGCATGGGAGGTCCAGATCTTGGACCCGCTCACCACATAGTCGTCGCCGTCCCTGCGCGCGCGCGTGCGCAGTGCCGCGAGGTCGCTTCCGGCGTCCGGTTCGCTGAAGCCCTGGCACCAGACCTCGTCCCCGCGCAGGATCGGCGGCAGCCAGCGGGCCCGCTGCTCGGCCGTTCCCTCGGCGGCGATGGTCGGCCCCGCGTGCAGCAGCCCGACGAACCCGGCCCCCACATAGGGCGCGCCCGCCTTCTCGGTCTCCTCCAGGAAGATCAGCCGTACGGTCGGGGAGGCGCCCCAGTGGACGTCCCCGTACCCGGCGTCGTGGAGTCTGCGCTGCCAGCCGAGGTCGTAGGCACGGCGCCCCGGCCAGTCATCGGGGGACGGCTTCGGCGGCAGCGTGGGCAGCACCTGGCGCAGCCACTCCCGCAACCGGGCGCGGAACTCCTCTTCCTCGGGCGTGTACGCCAGATCCACGGGCCGGTCCCCCTTCGCCGGAAGAGCACATACCTGACGGTGCGTCAGATCACATTGCCACGGGAAGGCTAGACCCGCACCCCTGGACCGACAAGGCGGTGAGGCCTACGCTCTGCCCACGATCTGACTGACCGTCAGCTGATGCAGGGGGCTGTCATGAACGACACCGCTCACGCCCTGAGTTCCTCGCGCACCCTCTGGGACCTGGTCACCGGCCGCGCCGACCGCACCCCCGACCGCCCCGCCCTCCTCCAGGAGGACCGCACGCTGTCCTTCGGCGCCCTACGCGCGCGTGCCGAGCGGGTGGCGGCCGGCCTGTACGACATGGGCGTACGCCCCGGCACGGTCGTCGCCTGGCAGCTGCCCACCCGTATCGAGACGGCCCTGCTGTCCTTCGCCCTGGCGCGTCTCGGTGCCGTGCAGTCGCCGGTCATCCCGTTCTACCGGGACCGCGAAGTGGGCTTCGCGCTGCGGGAGTCGAAGGCGGAGTTCTTCGCGGTGCCGGGCGAGTGGCGGGGCTTCGACCACACCGAGATGGCGCGGCGACTGGGCGCGAAGGGCATCTTCGAGGCGTACGACACCCTGCCCGACGGCGATCCCGCGGTCCTGCCCCCGCCGCCCGCCGAGGGCACCTCGGTGCGCTGGATCTACTGGACCTCGGGGACGACGTCCGACCCGAAGGGCGTCCTGCACACCGACCGTTCACTGATCGCGGGCGGCTCCTGCCTGGCGCACGCCCTGCGCCCCACGTCCGCCGACGTGGGCTCGATCGCCTTCCCGTACGCCCATATCGGCGGCCCGGACTACATGGTGATGCTGCTGCTGTACGGCTTCCCCGCGGTGATGTTCGAGCAGTTCGCGCTGCCGGACGCGCTGGAGGGGTACCGCCGGCACGGGGTGACGATCGCGGGCGGGTCCACGGCGTTCTACTCGATGTTCCTGGCGGAGCAGCGCAAGCTCCCGGCCGGTGCGAAGGCCGTCCCCTCGCTGCGGCTGCTGGCGGGCGGCGGGGCCCCGAAGCCGCCGGAGCTGTATCACGCCGTGGTGCGTGAGATGGGGGTGCAGCTCACCCACGGGTACGGCATGACCGAGGTGCCGATGATCACGATGGGGGCGCCGGACGACACGGCGCACAACCTGGCGACTACCGAGGGACGGCCGCCGCGGGAGATGGAGATACGGATCCTGGACGGCGAGGTGCGGCTGCGCGGGGAGGCGGTCTGCCGGGGCTATCTGGACCCGGCGCAGACGGCGTCGGCCTTCGACGAGGACGGGTTCCTGCGGACCGGTGACCTCGGGCGGCTGACGGACAGCGGGCATCTGGTGCTCACCGGCCGCCTCAAGGACGTGATCATCCGCAAGGGCGAGAACATCTCGGCGAAGGAGATCGAGGACCTGCTGCACCGGCATCCCGCGGTCGGGGACGTGGCGGTCATCGGGCTGCCCGACGCGGCGCGCGGGGAACGCGTGTGCGCGGTCGTGGAACAGCCGCCCGGCGCCGCCGGGCTGACCCTGGAGGCGCTGACGTCGTATCTGCGCGGGGAAGGGCTGTCGACGCACAAGCTGCCGGAGCAGCTGGAGGTGGTGGACGCCCTTCCGCGCAACGACACCCTGCGCAAGGTGCTCAAGTACAAGCTCAGGGAGCGCTTCTCGAAGTCCGTCTAGAGGTCACTCGGGGACGGTGAAGTAGCGGGCGAACGCGGTGACGGTCTCGTCCTCGGTCACCTTGCCGTCGCCGTCCGTGTCCAGGGAGCCGGCGGCCGCCTGGGCGACGTCCTGCGCCACACCGAGGCAGCCGAGCACGCGCGCGGTGTCGGTGACGGTGGCGGACCCGTCGCCGTCGGGGTCGGCCACGGCGAGGGCGGCGTGCAGGAAGGGGCGGGCGATCTCGGCGAACCGGTCCGGGTTGTCGCGCAGCCGCTTGACCGCGCCGTTCACGAACTCCTCGCGGGTGATGCGCTGGTCGCCGTCCCGGTCCGCGATCCCGGCCATGCCCTGCCAGAACGCCTCGGCGCCGATGTAGAGCGCCTGGCCCTTGTCGGAACGGGCGGCGGTGTCGAACTCGGCGAGCACGGCCTTGGCCGCCGCGTTGAAGTCCTCGCGGTCGATGTAGCCGTTGCCGTCCTGGTCGAAGCCGGCGAACCGGGCCGCGATCCTGCGCTCGTACTCGCTGCTGACCATGTCTTATCAGGCCGCCTTACGTCATGTGGGGTGCATCTGCCACGGAGCGTACGACGCCGGGAGCCGTCCGGGCGCCGGAAAGCGGCGGTTGTGCCAAGACCGGGGGAATTTTGGGACAACGGTGTGGCACTTGCGAGGGTTCCGGGTCTTTCGGGGGACCGACCGCAGGGAACCGGGGCTGTTCAGGCCGACAGTGGCCGGGCGTCGTCCGCGACCGCCGCCGCCACGTCCGGGTACACCTCGAAGAGCCGACGCACACCCAGCGCCCCCAGCACGCGGTTCACGTGCGAGCCGTCCACCGCGCCCTGCGCCGGGAGTATCAGCCGCAGGCTGCCCTGGCAGGAGCGGATCAGCCGGCGGGAGGCGATGAGAACGCCGACACCGCTGGAGTCGCAGAACAGGACCTCGGAGAGGTCCAGGACGAGACTGTGGCGCCCCTCGGCCACCACGTCATGGATGTGCTGACGCATCACCGGCGAGGTCACCAGATCCAGCTCGCCCGACACCTGGAGCACAGCCCAGTCGCCTCGCTCGCCGCCGGTCACTTTCAACGTCACCACCATGCCCCTCGCTCGCCGAACCGGAAGCGATACCTACGCTTCCTTGCAGCGCGGCTGCCCAGCGGCTGTTCCCTGAAACACCGTCCAGAAAACGGTCACCGATCAGAAAAGGCTTGTTTCAATCGCATTCGATCCTGTTCGATCGAGTCTGATCGCACGATGGTCGGGTAGCCGAGCGGGTGCGAGGGCGGGCGCGAGCTCCTCTATCACGAGTGCGAGGTACGTCACCAGCCATGACTGTTCAAGGGGCGCACATTGCGACAAAGGGGCGTGCGCTGTCGGACGTGCCGACTACATTCGGGGGGACGAAGGACGCACGCTGGACGGGGCGGACCGGTGAGGGGGGCCTGATGGCGAAGAAGGACGCACTGCCCCGCTGGGACCGCAAGATGCAGCAGCGCCTGGCGCGCGGCGAGGCGGCCGCCCTCGGCGAGCTCTACGACCGGTTCGCCTCGCTCGTGCACGGCCTCGCCCACACCGTGCTGGGCGACGAGCGCGCCGCCGACCACATCACCCGGGACGTCTTCGCCCACGTCTGGGAGCACCCGGACAGCTACGACCCCAGGCAGGGCCCGCTGCGCTCCTGGGTCGCCACGCTGACCCACCGCCTGGCCGTGCAGCGGCTGCGCGCCACCGAGACCGCCGCCCTCGTCCAGGCCGGCCGGGGCTCCACCGAGGAGCTGGAGCGCAAGGTGCGGCACGCCTCGGTCGCCGCCCGCGCCGACTACATCGTCCAGTCCATGCCCGTCCCGCTGCGCGCCGCCCTGGAGCTGGCCTACTTCCAGCGCCGCGACTACCGCCAGACCGCCGCCGACCTCGGCGTCACCGAGGACGAGGCCCGCCGCCGGCTGCGCCTGGGCCTGCAGCTGCTGTCCACCGCCCACGACGCGGGAGCCGCCCCCGGGACGCCACCGGGATACGGGGGTGCGGTGTGAACGAGGCGCACGACAACTCCTCCCATGACCCCACCCCGGACAAGGATCATGAAAAGCACCAGGAGGAGAACGGCTCCGGAGAGTTCCCCCAGGGAGCCTCCGGCATGAGCAGCGGCAACGGCGACGACCAGCACCCCACCCCGAAGCCGACCCCCGGCCAGCCGCCCCGCATACCGCTCCCGCGCGCCTCCGTCGAGGACACCGGACGCCCCCTGCCCGCCCTGGCGGACCTCGGCGACCCCACATACCGCCCGGCCGCCCCGCTCGTCCTCGAGCACCGCGTCCTGAAGGCACTCCTCGGCGCCTGGGCGCTGGCCGCGTGCTCGCCGGAGGAGACGGCGGCCGTGGAGGAGCACCTCGGCGACTGCGGTTCCTGCGCGGACGAGGCACGGCGGCTGCGCGAGGCCGTGGGCCTGCTGCACCCCGCCGAGAGCCTCGACCTGGACCCGGCCCTGCGCACCCGTGTCCTGCAGGGCTGCCTGGACCGCCGCCCGCCGCGCATCCCGGTGCCCGAGTGGGCGTCGCCGTACGACGCCGAGACGGCCCGCCTCGACGCCCTGCTGCAGGACTTCGGGGACGCCGAGTGGCACGCGCCCGTGCGGCTGCGGTGGTTCGAGAAGGACGAGCCGACGAGCCGCCGTACGACCGTCGCGGGCGTCATCGCGCATCTGCTGACGGTCGACGGGCTGGTGGCGCTCGCGCTGGGCCTGCAGGATCCGATGGGCGACGTCGCCGCGGACCGGCCGACCCCGTCCGGGCGCACGGAGGCGTACTGGCGGGCCTCGCACTTCCCGCCGACCCGCGCCGTGCGCGCACCCTGGCGCGAACAGACCCACGCCCTGGTCCGCACGGTGTCCTTCGCGGGCGGTGGCACCGGCAAACTGTCCGTGGCCTACGGCGACTTCGAGCTGCCGCTGCGCGACGCGATGCTGGACCGCGCCTTCGAGTGCTGGGTGCACGCGGAGGACATCGCCGACGCGGTGGACTATCCGTACGAGGCGCCGGTCGGCCGCGATCTGCACCACATGGTCGATCTGGCGGCCCGCATGCTGCCGACGGTGCTGGCCGCACGGCGGCGGGCCGGGTTTGCGGCGCCGCCGCCTCCCGGCCCACACCGCCGCCTCGTGCCCGCCGGCGAGCCCGGCCGCAGCCTGCGGCTGGAGATCGAGGGTTCGGGCGGCGGCCAGTGGCTGATCCCGCTGGACTCCCCGGCGGCGGTGGGCTCCGCCGAGCATGAGGTGGCCCATGTCGCACTGGACGGCGCGGAATTCTGCCGACTGGCGGCCGGGCATGTGCCTCCGGCGGAGGCGGCGGCAGGGCAGGTCGGTGACCGGGAGGCGATCAGGGATGTGCTGTTCGCTGCGGCGAGCTTGAGCCGGATGTAGGGGTGGGTTGCGGATTCGGTGGCGGCCGCGGGTGGGTGGGGGCTGGTCGCGCAGTTCCCCGCGCCCCTAAAAGGTGCGTCCACTGCACGTGCCTTTAGGGGCGCGGGGAACTGCGCGAGGAACCACGAACTACCCGCAGCCGCCCCCGGACAGATGAACCCGAGCTACTAGGCGAACACGACCGTCCGCCGCCCGTTCGGCAGAATCCTCCGCTCGGCATGCCACTTCACGGCCCGAGCCAACGCCTGGCACTCCACATCTCGCCCGATCGCCACCAGCTGGTCCGGCGTGACGTCATGCCCCACCCGCTCGACCTCCTGCTCGATGATCGGCCCCTCGTCGAGATCCGCGGTGACGTAATGAGCCGTGGCACCGATCAGCTTGACGCCCCTGGCGTGAGCCTGGTGATACGGCTTCGCGCCCTTGAAGCTCGGCAGGAAGGAGTGGTGGATGTTGATGATCCGCCCGCTCAGCTGCTTGCACAGGTCGTCCGAGAGGACCTGCATGTAGCGGGCCAGCACGACCAGCTCCACACCCTCCTCGCGCACGAGCTCCAGCAGCTGCGCCTCGGCCTCGGACTTGTTGTCCTTCGTCACCGGGATGTGATGGAAGGGGATGTCGTACGACCCCACCAGCTCCGCGAAGTCCGTGTGGTTGGACACCACCGCGGCGATCTCCACCGGCAGCGCGCCGATCCGCGCCCGGAACAGCAGGTCGTTCAGGCAGTGCCCGAACTTGCTGACCATCAGCACGACCCGCATCTTCTCCTCGGCCCGATGGATCTGCCAGTCCATCTGGAAGGAGTCCCCGATCGCCGCGAAGCTCGCCCGCAGCTTGTCCACCGTCACCGGCGACTCCGCCGAGAAGTGGACGCGCATGAAGAACAGTCCCGTGTCGTGGTCACCGAACTGCTGGCTGTCCTCGATGTTGCAGCCGGTCATGAAGAGGTAGCTCGACACGGCGTGCACGATGCCCTGCTTGTCGGGGCACGACAGGATGAGGACGTACTGGTCGGCGGGGACCGCGGCTCGGGTGGACTGCTGGTTCATGCAGCACAGGGTCCCATATCCGGCCCCCTGGGCGGGCAGTCGTCCCGTTGCGCGGACCGCTCACCGGGCCCGGACAGGATCCTCACGCGGAGCGCGTCATGATCCGCAGCACCTCGAGGGTGCGCGGCGGGGCGTCCGGGTCCTCGCCGTCGGCCGTGGCCATCCGGACATGCGCGTCCCGCGCCGCCCGCACCGCCTCCGGCCACCCCTCGTTCTGTACGTACGCGGAGACCGCCGCGTCCGGGCCGACCTGGTGCATGATCCGCAGCACACGCAGCACGGCGGTGTCGACGAGCGCCGCCTCCTGCGAGTCCCGGAAGATCGTGCCGACGTACTTCTCGGCGGACCAGTTGTCCAGCCAGGTGTCCTCGACGAGGCGGTACACGGCGTCGGTGACGTCGCCGTACCCGTCGACACCGGCCAGCCAGACGTCCCGCTGGAACGTCTGGTCGGAGAGCATGTGCAGCGCGGAGCGCACATTGCTGCGCCAGCGCCACCACGGCATGTCGTTGAGTGGCATGCCGCCCATGGTGGAGGAGCGACGGGCGCGACGGGAAGAGCTATCCGAACCTTGCACGGTCATCGATCGTACGTTCTCCGCCACAGTGGCCTCACCAGCCCCCGTAATTCACCTTCCGGTCACCCCTTGATAACCATGGGTGATGCCGCGGTTTGTTGTGTGGCGGAATCGTGCGTGTCCATGACCGGCAGGCGACGCACCCGCAGCACGCTCCTCCCCACGATCACCGACCGGCCCGTCAGAGCAGCCACCCGCTCTGCGGCTGCCGTGGTGGCGTGTGCGTCGCTGGCAGTCGGATGCGGGGTCATCCCCGGTGCCACGGGGGGCTCCGGGGATGACACGATCACCGTCATGACCTGGGCCCCGGAGGGCACCAAGGCGACCAACAAGCCCGGCATGCCCGCCTTCGCGCAGGCGTACGCCCGCTGGATCAACGCCCACGGCGGCCTCGGCGGCCGCAAGCTCGAGGTCCTCACCTGCAACGACCGCAACGACAGCGTGGCCGCGGCCCGGTGCGCCGACCGCGCGGTCGAGGAGAACGCCGTCGCGGTCATCGGCTCCTACAGCCAGTTCGGCGAGACCTTCCTGCCCTCGCTGGAGAGCGCCGGAATCCCGTACATAGGCGGCTACGGCGTCACCAACGCCGAGTTCACCAGCCCGCTGTCCTACCCCGTCAACGGCGGCCAGCCCAGCCTCCTGGCGGGCCTCGGCAGGGAACTGGCCCGCTCGTGCGGCCCCGTGGCGCTGGTCCGCCCCGACAGCATCGCGGGCGACGAGCTGCCGCCGCTGCTCGACTCCGGCCTCCGGGCGGGCAGGCACTCGTCCTCGGCCGACCAGCTGGCCGCGGAGGACGCCACCGAGTACGGGAGCCAGTCGGAGCGGGCGCTGGAGTACACCACCACCGACCTGGTGGAGAAGGGCTGTGTGGTGCCCGCCCTCGGCGACCGCACCAGCACCTTCATGGACTCCTTCCGGCGCTCCCGCGCGGACTACCCCGACGTGCGCACCGCCACCGTCCTCGGCAGCGTCGACCAGACCGTGATCAACACGACGGGCGGGGCGTCGGTGTACGACGGCTCGTACATCTCCGGCTGGTACCCGGTCACGAGCGACCCGCGCTGGGACGCGATGAAGAAGGTGATCAGCGAGCAGGCCTTCGGCGACAACCGCATCGACCCCGCGGACGCCGGCGTGCAGACCACCTGGATCGCCTACACGGTGTTCAAGAAGGTCGTCGAGTCGCTGGGCGACGGCGAAGTGACCGCCAACTCCGTACGAGGGGCGCTGAACAAGGGCCTGAAGGTCTCCACGGGCGGGCTCACACCGGCCCTGCAGTGGAAGTTCCAGGACGTCCTCGCCACCGTCGGCTACCCCCGTCTGGTCAACCGCAAGGTGACCCTCCAGGTCGTCCGGGACGGTCAGCTGGTGGCGGCCCGCAAGGGCTTCATCGACGTGACGAGCACGCTGCAGAACGCCGACGTGAACTGACCGCCCGGCCCTTCCGGGCGGTCGACGTCCCCGCCCCGTACTACAGCTGGGTGGGCTGGCGCTCGGTCAGGCCGTACTTCTTGGCGATCGTGTTCCACAGCTGCGCGGCCGTCTTCTTCTCCGTGCTGGCGGTGCCGCTGGCGCGGTTGCCGGCCTGGGTCTGGCCGGTGGAGCGGGCCTGGCCCTTCTTGCAGAGCTGCCCCTTCTTGGCCGCCACCTGGTCCGCCCACGCCGCGTAGTGGTTGTCGGCGGACGCCGAGGCCTGCCACGCCTTGTTCAGCGCGGTGGTCAGCTCGGTGTGGCTCGGGAGCTGGTCGACGGAGAGCTTGGACAGGTCGGTGACCAGCTGGTTGCGCTGCTTGGCCGCGCCCCGCAGGTCCGTGGCGGCCTGAGCGAGGTTGCCGCAGGTCTTCACCGCGGCCACCGCGTTGATCACGGCGGTACGGCTGTCACCGCTGTCTGCCAGCAGCTTGTCCAGGGCGACCGCCTGCTGCTCGGCCGGATCGTCGGACGGTGACGCCGAACCCTCGGTCGCCGGGGCCGTGGCGGAGACGGGCTTGTTGTCGTCGCCCTTCGGATCGTCCCCGCCCCCGGCGGCGAGCATGGCACCCGCACCGATACCGACGACGACGATCCCGACACCGATGGCCGCGATGAGCGGCACCTTGGACCCCGTACGGCCGCCACCGCGTCCTCCGTGGCCGACGTCGTCGGTGCCCCGGCCGGACGGGCCGGGCGGGAAGTACCCCGACTCGTGCCGGCCCTGCGGCTGCGACTGGGGCTGCTGGATGCGCGGCATCTGCTGGGTGGCGCCGGCGGGGGCCGCACCGGCCGGCTCGCTGCGGAAGAGGTTGTCGAATTCGGACAGTGGCTGCCGGCCCTGTCCCGCCTGCGGCGCCCCGCCCGGCTGACCCGTCACGGGCGGGATGTACTGCGTGGCGTCGGCATCGTTCCCGGCAGCGGCCGGCATCGGCCCGGCGCCGCCGCCCTGCCGGGCCCGCCCCAGGACCTGCGTGTGCTCACTGGGCGCCTCGGGCGGCAGTGCCCCGGGCCCCACCGGCGGGATGTACTGGGTCGCCCCTTCGTCGGCGGCAGGCGCGGCGACGGGCGGTATGTAACGGGTGGCCTGGTCGTCCGCGCCCCCAGGGGCGGCGGCGACCGGCGGTATGTACTGAGTGGCGCCCTCGTCGGCCGCGGGCATCGGGGCGGCGTAGCCTCCCGAACCGGCCTCGGGGAAGGGCGGGTTGGAGCCCGGGGCTCCGTACTGCGCGCCCGGGTCACCGTGCCCGGCGGACGGCAGTGCGCCGCCCTGGCCGGGAGCGCCGTACGCCTGCGCACCGGCGGACGGCAGCGCCCCGTGCGTGCCGTGCTGCCCCTCGGGCGGCAGCGGCGCGCTCGCGTACCCCTGACCGCCCGCGGGCGGCAGCGGCGTCGGCGACGGACCGCCGTGCCCGTACGGCTGCTGCGGCGCGGGCATCTGCGACCCGGCCGGGTCGCCATGGCCGTACGACGGCGCGCCCTGCACGCCCCCGGCGGCGTCCGGCGCGGCGCCCCACTGCTGCGGGGGCGGCGACTGGTACTGCTGTTCCTGCCCGCCCCAGGACGGGTCGGGCGGGGTGCCCCAGGCCTGGCCCGGCGCGGCCGGCGGCGGGGCCGGGTGCTGGTTCTGGTCGGGTCCCCAGGGGGTGCCCCAGGCCTGCCCGCCGGGCGGTGCCGAGGGCGGGGGTGCGGTCGGCGGCGTGGCCGGTACCGACGTCGGCCGGCCGGCCTGCGCGCCCGTCATACCCGGCAGCAGCGGCTCACCACCGTCCGAGGGCAGCACGATGCCTTCGCGCGCGGGTCGCGCCGAGGGCTCCTCGCCCCGTCCACTCTGCGTCACCGGGACTCCTACCAATGGGGGACCTTGTGAATCGTCGGGTCACGCTACCGGCTCCGCCGAGCCGGGTGCCACGCCGCCCAGGACGTGACCTGGGTCCCTGTGACCGCCGTAACAATTCCGGGCCCCCATCCGCTATATACGTCCCCCTTTCGTCACCGTCGCCTTCATTTCCCTGCCGTTCACGCCCTGGTACCCCGCGGTTTCACGCCGCCGCCGGAAGGTCCAGCCGCGCCCCGAACTCCCTGACCACCGGCTCGTCCCGATACGGCTCCAGGCGCTGCTGGAAGTCCTCCAGATACTCGGCGCCCCGGTTGGAACGCAGGGTCCCCAGCAGCTCCACGGCCTTCAGACCGGTGTGGCAGGCCTGCTCGACCTCGCGCTGCTGCACCTGCGCTGTGGCAAGCAGCACATAGCCGATCGCCCGGCGCCGCGCCTTCGTCTCCGGGAGGCCGGCCAGCGACTCCTCCGCGCGCCGCGCCGCCGCCTCGGCCTGGCCGAGGTCGCGGTGGCAGTGCGCCAACTCGTCGGCGAGATAGGCCTCGTCGAAGTGCGCGATCCACGCCGGGTCGTCCCCCGACTCCGGATCCGCCGTCTCCAGCGCGGTCACGGCGCGTCCGGACGCCACCTGGGCGGCGCGCGCGTCGCCCATCAGCGCATGCCCTCGCGCCTCGGCCGCGTAGAACATGGCCTCGGCGCGCGGTGTCACGCGCCCCCGCGCCCCCTCCTGCGCCGCCCTCGCGAGCTGCGAGATCTCTCGCGGGTTCCCGAGCTGCGCGGCGAGGTGGCTCATGGAGGCGGCCAGCACATACCCGCCGTACCCCCGGTCTCCCGCCGCCTGCGCCAGCCGCAGCGCCTGGATGTAGTACCGCTGGGCCAGCCCCGGCTGGCCGGTGTCGATCGCCATGTACCCGGCGAGTTCGGTCAACCGCGCGACGGCGGCGAAGAGTTCCCGCCCGATCGCCTCCCGGTACGACCCGGCCAGCAGCCCGGAGACGACACTGTTGAGGTAGTGCACGACGACCGGGCGCACATGCCCGCTGCCGTACTGATGGTCCAGGTCCACGAGCGCCTGGGTCATCGCGCGCACGGCCTGCACATCGGACTGCCCCACCCGCGGCCCCGCCGAGCGCGCCACCTGTGAGTCGGGCGACGAGATCAGCCAGTCGCGGCTGGGCTCGACCAGCGCGGACGCGGCGACGGACGAGCCGGACAGGAAGTCCCGGCGCCCGACGTCGCTGCGCCACAGCTCGCAGACCTGCTCGATGGCTCCCAGTACCGTCGGCGAGAACTGGAGACCGACGCCGGACGCGAGGTTCTTGCCGTTGGCCATACCGATCTCGTCGATCGTGACCGTACGGCCCAGCTTGCGGCCGAGCGCCTCCGCGATGATCGCCGGCGCCCGTCCCCGCGGCTGCTGTCCGCGCAGCCAACGGGCCACGGACGTCTTGTCGTAGCGCAGATCGAGACCGTGCTCGGCACCGCACATGTTGACCCGGCGGGCCAGCCCGGCGTTCGAGCAGCCCGCTTCCTGGATGAGCGCCTGCAGCCGTTCGTTCGGCTGTCGCGCGACGAGAGGCCTTGCGGCCATGGCGTACCCCCTGTGGCTGCGGTGCCTGCCCACGCACCGAGTTGATGTGTCCTCCACCACCGAATCCGGCCCGGGGCACTGGCTGTGCACCGCAGGATTCCGGCCGTGAAGATCAATGCCCCGTCGGCGTACCGAAAATGCGAGGCTTGTGAGGATTGCCGGGGTAAAGGCGGAAGCCGACCCCACAGTGGGCTACCCAGCTCCGGCCACCGATCCTCCCGCGCGCCCCCACACGTGCACCCATGCGCCCCAGATGAGGAATCAATGCTCCTCCCCCGCGCGCGCGACGCCCGTAACTACAGGTGGGTGCGGGAGTTGTGTTGGGCGTGGAAGAGACGATCCCGGCCACCGAAGCCGCACAGATTCCGAAGCAGCGCGGCGAAACGCTGCTGGAGACCGCCGTTCGCTATGCCGAGGAGCGTCACTGGGACGTGTTCCCCGGGACCTGGCTGGAGGCCGTGGACGGCGTGCAGCTCTGTTCCTGCGACGACACCGCGTGCCCCGCGCCCGGCGCGCACCCCGCACGCCCGGACTGGGCTACGCAGGCGACCGGGAGCGCGACGGTCGCCCGCCGGATGTGGCAGAAGCAGCCCAACGCGTCGATCCTGCTGCCGACGGGACGCACCTTCGACGCGATCTCCGTCCCGGAGACGGCCGGGTTTCTCGCACTTGCCCGGATGGAGCGGATGGAGTTGACGCTGGGGCCGGTGACGCTGACGCCGGACCGTCGGATGCACTTCTTCGTGCTGCCGGGGGCGTCGGTGAAGGTGCCCGAGCTGGTGCGCAAGCTGGGATGGTCGGTCGGGTCGCTGGACCTGGTCGCGCTGGGCGAGGGCGCGTGGGTCGCCGGGCCGCCGACTCGGTTCGGGTCCCGGGGAGCTGTGCAGTGGGCCTGTCGGCCTACGCCGGCCAATCGGTGGCTGCCGGATGCGGAGGAGTTGATCTCGCCGCTCGCGTATGCCTGCGGCAGGGATCGGTAACGCCTGCTCGGCCGCCTGATTGAGGTTCGTCGGCGGCTGCGGGTTCGTCCTGGCCGGTCGCGCGGTTCCCCGCGCCCCTTAGGGTTGGCGTTCATGACGTCGGCCGTGAGTGTGCGTGGGCTCTGGAAGCGATTTGGGCAGCAGGTCGCTGTCGCCGGTATCGATCTGGATCTGCCCGCTGGGAAGTTCATCGGGCTCGTGGGTCCCAATGGCGCCGGGAAGACCACGACCCTCTCCATGGTGACCGGGCTGCTCAGGCCCGATCAGGGGTCCGTCGAGGTCGTCGGGCACGACGTGTGGCGGGACCCCGTCGAGGTGAAGGCGCGGATCGGGGTGCTGCCCGAAGGGCTTCGGCTCTTCGAGCGGCTCTCCGGGCGGGAGTTGCTCGCGTACACGGGCCGGTTGCGCGGACTCCCCGGCGCCGAGGTCGACAAGCGGGCCACCCAACTGCTGGACGTGCTCGACCTGGCGGGGGCCCAGCACAAGCTGGTCGTCGACTACTCGACCGGTATGCGCAAGAAGATCGGCCTCGCGGCTTCGCTGCTCCACAATCCCGAAGTGCTGTTCCTGGACGAGCCGTTCGAGGGCGTCGACCCGGTCTCCGCCCAGACCATCCGGGGCGTCCTGGAGCGCTACACCGCCTCCGGCGCGACCGTCGTCTTCTCCTCCCACGTCATGGAGCTCGTCGAGTCACTGTGCGACTGGGTCGCCGTCATGGCCGCCGGGCGCATCCGGGCCCACGGCCCCCTCTCCGAGGTCCGCGGCGACGCGACCTCGCTGCAGCAGGCGTTCCTCGAACTCGTCGGCGCGAACGCCCGCGACACCGGGTCCGACCTCGACTGGCTGGGCGGGGCCCGATGAGCGCCGACGTGACCGGCGTCGTCGTACGGCTGAAGCTGTCGCTGCTGCGGAACGGCCTGCGCCAGTCCGGTGGCCGGCGGGCCGCCTACATCGCCTCGGCCGTCGTGGTCCTGCTCTTCGCGGCGCTGCAGCTGCTCGGCCTGATCATGCTGCGCGGCACAGCGCACGCCGACTCGGTGGTCGTGCTCCTGGTGGCCGTCCTGGCGCTCGGCTGGGCCGTGATGCCGCTGTTCTTCCCCGGCGGCGACGAGACCCTCGACCCGACCCGGCTGGTGATGCTGCCGCTGCGCCCCCAGCCCTTGGTGCGGGCGCTGCTCGCGGCCTCCCTCGTCGGCATCGGCCCCCTGTTCACCCTGTGCCTGTTCACCGGATCGGTGATCGCGCTCGCGCGGGGCGGCTGGGCGTACGTCGTCGCGGTGATCGCCGTCGTGCTGGCCCTGTTGGTGTGCGTGGCGCTCGCGCGGGCCGTCGCCGCGGCCAACATCCGGCTGCTGACCAGCCGAAAGGGACGCGATCTGGCGGTGCTGAGCGGGCTGGTCATCGCGATCGGGGCGCAGGTCGTGAACTTCGGGGCGCAGCGCCTGGGTTCGTCGGGGCTCGCCCAGCTCGATCCGGCGGCGGATGTGCTGCGGTGGGTGCCGCCGGCGTCCGCGATCGGGGCGGTGGAGTCGGTGAGCGAAGGGGCGTACGGGACAGGCCTCCTCCAACTCGCCCTGAGTGCAGGCGCGTTGGTGGCCCTGATCGCCGTATGGTCACGCCACCTGACCAAGCTGATGACATCCCCCGACGGCTCCACGCTCCAGGCGGCCACGGAGTCCGCCGTACGCGAACGGAACTCGACGGGCCTCGCCCGCCTGCTCCCGCCCGGCCGCACCGGCACCGTCATGGAACGCAGCCTGCGCTACGTCTGGCGCGACCCGAAGACGAAGGCGGCCTGGGTGACCTCGCTCGCCATCGGCCTGATCGTGCCGTTGTTCAACGCCCTGCAGGGCACCGGCTCGATCTACTTCGCCTGCTTCGCGGCCGGGATGCTCGGCATCCAGATGTACAACCAGTTCGGGCAGGACACGTCCGCGTTCTGGATGGTCGCGATGACGATCTCGTCCACCCGGGACGCCTACGTCGAGCTGCGCGGCCGAGCCTTCGCGCTGCTGCTGATCACTCTCCCGTACGCCGTCCTCGTCACCGTCCTGACGACAGCGCTCCTCGGCGACTGGCCCAAGCTGCCCGAGGTCCTCGGCCTGTCCTTCGCCCTCCTCGGCGCCATGCTGGCGACCGGCGCCTGGACCTCGGCCCGCTTCCCGTACTCCATCCCCCAGGAGGGCTACAAGAACGTCGCCCCCGGCCAGACGGGCCTCGCGTGGATCTCGATCTTCGGCGGCATGGTGGCGGCGGCCCTCCTGTGCGCCCCCGTGATCGCGGTGACGATCTGGCTCAACGTGAGCGACGGCGGGGACGACTGGACCTGGCTGCTGCTGCCCGGCGGGGCGGTCTACGGGGCGGCGATCACGCTGCTGGGACTACGCCTGGCGGCACCGCGCACGGCGGCCCGCCTCCCGGAGATCCTGACGGCGGTGAGCAAGGGATAGCGGGCCCTGCTCGGGGGCGCGGAGAACTGCGCGACCAGCCACGAACTACCCGCAGCCGCCGTCGCTCAGCACGCACCGAGCTCACAGGCGCCCGGCGTCACCCCGTGCGCACCGCGTCCAAAAAGGGCTCGATGGCCCCCCGCCATCCCTCGGGCTGGTCGTAGTGCACAAGGTGACCCGCGTCGGCCACCTCCGCATACTCCCCCCGAGGCAGCACCCGCACCATCTCCTGAGCCTCGGCCCGCCCCAGCTCGCCATCCAGTCCACGCACCACCAGCGCCGGACACTGCACCTGGGCAAGCTCCTCCCAGTGCGCGTCGAACACCCACGTCTCCCGGGACCTGAGCATCTGGTCCGGATCGAAAACGGGCCGCCACCCGTCCTCGCACTCGTGCATCGCCTCGGCGTAGAACTCGCCCCGCGCGGGATTCGGCCGCTCGACCCAGGGGTCGTCCTCGCCGAACCACTTGCGCACATCGGCCAGCGTGGCGAAGGGCACGGGCCAGGCCTTGAACCAGTCCGCCCACTCCCGCTGCGAGGCCGAGCCGAGCGCGGACGCCCGCATGTCGCAGATGATCACGCCCCGCACCAGGTCGGGCCGCCGGGCGGCGAGCTGCCAGGCGGTGAGCGCGCCCATGGCGTGGCCGATGAGGACGACGGGGGCGAGGTCCAGCTGCTCGAGGGCCGCCTCGGCGTCGTCGACGTACGCCTCGCGCGTGAAGGAGGCCTGCGAGGGCTTTTCGCTACGGCCGTGGCCGCGCTGGTCCAGCGCCACGGCACGGTGCCGCTCGGAGAGCCAGCGGGCGGTGGACGTCCAGTGCGAGGCGCGGCCCATCAGGCCGTGCAGTAACAGCACACCGGGCGTGCGCTCATGTTCCCTGGCGGGGTCGGTCTTGGGAGGGTCGCCGAACTCCCAGGCCGCGAGACGTACGCCGCCCGCGCCGGTCACGTCGATGCGCCGCACCATTGGTCCTGGCACCCCCCTAGCTCCGCTCGGACCGCTCGAGCCGACCGGTCCTGTGAACCGTGTCCTGCTTGCCGTATCTGTCGTGCCTGCCGTATCTGCCGCGATGTGCATGTCCTGTGTGTCTGACGTGATCTTATGCGCACACTTCTGAAGCGCACGTTCCGCCTGACCCGTCACCGCAGACTATCGAACCCCCATTCGAAAATGCGGCGCTCGCGGCCAACACCCCTCATTCGAGTGACCCCCCTCAAGGATTGATCGCCGGCGTCGAGGGGAGATCTTCAGCGGGAGGCGGACCGCTCGGGGAAAACGGTCCGAGGGGAATGACCCTGGGAGCTCGGGGCTCCGGGTCAGCACAGGGGAGGACAGGCCCCGGCGCCGTATGGCGCCGGGGCCCTCTCCACACTCACGGCACATCGTCGCGCCCCCTCCCCGGCCGGACGCATCGCTGACGATGCCGGCCCAGAGATCTCAGGTCATATGCCTCACGCGACAGCCTCGCACGCGAATCGCCGGAGCGCTGCGATTCGACCTACTGGATCTTGGAATGGGCGAGATCCAGAATCGCCACAACTCCCGCTCGTTCACCGGGAGTTGCACACACGAGAAGCGGGGACGACCTGTCGTCAGCGCTTGGCGACGAACACATGGGAGGCGACGTCCGCCTCCAGCTCGGCCGCCTCGCCGCCGCTGCCCACCAGTACGCCGCCCGCCGACTCGGTCACGCTCACCACCGAGCCGGGCTGCACGCCGGCCCGACGCAGCGTGTACATCAGCTGCGCGTCCGTCTGGATCGGCTCACCGATCCGCCGGACGACGACCGTCTTGCCCTCGACGCCCGGGTCGAGGTCGGCCAGCGAGACCATGCCCTCGTCGAGGAACGGATCGGCGCCGTCCTTCTCGCCGAGCTCCTCCAGACCGGGGATCGGATTGCCGTACGGCGACTCGGTCGGGTGCCGCAGCAGCTCGAGCACGCGCCGCTCCACGGCCTCGCTCATCACGTGCTCCCAGCGACACGCCTCGGCGTGCACCTGCTCCCACTCCAGCCCGATCACGTCGACGAGCAGACACTCGGCGAGGCGGTGCTTGCGCATGACGCGGGTGGCCAGCCGCCGGCCCTCGTCCGTCAGCTCCAGATGCCGGTCGGTCGCCACGGACACCAGCCCGTCACGCTCCATCCGCGCCACCGTCTGGCTGACGGTCGGCCCGCTCTGGTCCAGCCGCTCGGCGATACGGGCGCGCATGGGGACCACACCTTCCTCCTCCAGCTCGAGGATGGTGCGGAGATACATCTCCGTGGTGTCGATCAGTCCGGACATACGTGCCCCTCGATTAGCTCTGCGATTAGCTCAGCCGGAAGCGAGACAGCTCCACGGCGCGTGCGCTGGCCCTGTAGTCAATTCTGCCGGATACCACGGACAACCGTGCCGCGCCGTTGAAACCAGCGGGTTACACGAGGGTATGCACCCGGCCCGGCCACCGGCGGCACACCGTATTGACACCACACTGGTCCAGACCGCACGGTGATCCGCAACACACCCCCACCCCCGAAGGGGCCCCGCATGAGCGACAGCACGCCGGCCGACCAGTTCTTCGACGCCGCCATCGCCCTGCTCCAGCGGGCCCGCGACGAGGAGGCCGAGAACATCGAGGCGGCCGGCACCCTGCTCGCCGACACCGTCGCCGGCGGCGGCCGCCTCTTCGCCTTCGGCGCTGGTCACTCCTCCCTCGCCGCCCAGGACATCGTCTACCGCGCGGGCGGCCTCGCCCTGATGAACCTGCTCGCGGTCCCCGGCGTCGTAGGCGTGGACGTCATGCCCGCCACCCTCGGCTCAGCCCTCGAACGCGTCGACGGCCTGGCAAGCGCGGTCCTGGACAGCTCCCCCCTCCGGGACGGCGACGCGCTCGTCGTCATCTCCCTCTCCGGCCGCAACGCCCTGCCCGTGGAGATGGCCATGAAGGCCCGCGCCCTGGGCGCCAGGGTCCTCGGCGTGACCTCGGTGGCGTATGCCTCGGAGACGAGTTCCCGCCATGTCTCCGGCACCTACCTCAAGGACCACTGCGACATCGTCCTCGACTCGAAGATCGCGATCGGCGACGCGGAGCTCACGCTCGACACCATCCCGGCCCCCTTCGCCCCCGCCTCCACGGTCGTCACCGCGGCCCTCCTCCAGGCCGTCATGGCCACGGCGGCCGCCTCCCTGGCAGACCGCGGCATCGAGCCCCCGCTCCTGCGTTCGGGCAACGTCGACGGCGGTCACGACTGGAACGGCAAGGTGTTCGAAAAGTACGGCGACCGGATCTTCTACCGGCAGTAGCGGCCCGCGGCCCGGGTGCGTCCTAGCCCCGCCCCACAACCCCCGCCAGATCCAGAGCGGAAGCGATCCGCACCGCCACATCCTCGGCATACACCGCGTCGCTCCGCTCGAACGCACTGCGCCCGGCGCCCCGCAGGAACGTCACGACCCCCACCGTCCGCCCCCGACTCCGCAGCACCGCACACAGCGCGTGCACCGAGTCCGCGGGCCACTGCCGCCCCACAGCCCACTCACGCGCCCGCTCGGTCGGCATCCGGCCCGCATCGGCCCGCACCGATCCGGCCCGCGCCACGCACTGCAACGCCGGATGCCCCTCGGCGTAGCGCACCGGCAGGCCGGCCTCCCCGCCGAGCAGACTCGGCCCGGGCGCGCCCGAGGGTGTCACGGCGACCCGAACGAGTCGTACCGGCTCCGCGGTCTCCGCATCCGGCACCGCCCCGCCCGCGACCCGGTCGATCAGCGCGTGATCGGCGAACCCGGCCAGCGCGAAGTCCAGGTGCACGGTCGCCGCGTCGGCGGGGTTCTCGCACTCCGCGGCGGCCCGCGCGGCCCGATGCAGCTGGTTGGTCCGGAACCTCAGCAGCGCGGCCTCCTGCTCCGCCTGCTTGGCCTCGGTCATGTCCTGGAAGAGCCAGCCCACCCCGAGCGGCACCGGCTCCTCCGCGAGCGGGGAGGCCAGCCGCACGAAGCCGCACCGCCAGCACCGGCGCCGCTCGCCCTCCGGCGTCCGCACGCTCACCCAGATCTCGGCCGGCGCGGGCGGAGCACCCTCCGCCAGCACATGCGTGAGCGCGCTCTCCAGCTCCTCGACGCCCTGGGCGAGCAGTTCCCCGAGGGGCCGCCCGAGCACGGACGTACGGCCGATGCCCAGTGCCCGAGCCGCATGCGCGTTCACCACCGCGGGCCGCAGATCGGCGTCGACGAGTACGACGCCCCACGACGCGTCCTCGAACAACGCCTCGCTCAGCGCGATCGACCGCTCGAGATCGATCTGCGTGTGCACCTCACTGAAGGCGCAGTACACCCCGGCGGGCTTACCGTCGGGCCCGCGGACGGCCGCCGACTGCGTCCGTACGAGAACCCGCCCGCCGTCCTTGGTCAGCAGGGCGAACTCGTGCACCTGCCGCCCCGGAGCGTGCATGGCGGACATCAGCCGCCCCTCCACCTCCTCGGCGTCGGCCTCGCGCACCGCCCACCCGGCGAACCCGTGCCGCCCCACGGCCTCGGTCGCACTCCACCCGAGGATCCGCTCCGCCTCACGGTTCCAATGGGTGACGACCCCGTCCGCGTCGAAGGCGCACAGGGCCGCGTCCATCCCGTCCAGCAGCGCGGCCAGCAGATCGGAACCGCCTGCCGAACCCTCGGAACCGGCCGACGAACCCTCCGGACCGTCCCGCTCGGGTTCGTCCGGTCCCAGCTCGTCGGTGGTCCCACTACGCCGGGAAGCACTCACCTGGACCCCCTGCCAAGCTGCGTCCGCACGTACGACGCGTCGGTTCGCTCACTCGCAATCATCTAACTGGAACGTGACGCAGCACACACCGAGTTCCCACAAGATTGAAGGAATCGTTGTGTGGCGGAAATCGGAAGATCAGACATGAGCCACGCATCCCCTCCTCGCGTCCACCTCAATCTCGATCTTCATACGAGGATCCGCGAGCCCGCACACCATCATCGTCGCCGCCGGCCGCACGTCCCCGAAGTAGCGCCGCAGCACGGGCCAGCACGGCTCGAAGTCGGCCCGCTCGGGCAGCAGGTACCGCACCCGCACCACTTCGCCGAACGAACAGCCGGCCTCCTCCAGCGCGGCGCCCACGTTCCGCAGACATTGCTCGGCCTGCTCCACCACGTCCTCGGCGATCGTCATCGTCGCGTAGTCGAACCCGGTCGTCCCCGACACGTGCACCCAGTCCCCGTAGACCACGGCACGGGCGTACCCGATCTGCTCCTCGAAGGGCGATCCACTGAGGATCGCCTGCCGCCCCGGCTGCTGCTTTGTCATGCACGGAACGCTAGGTGACCAGCGCAAACAGGTACAGGGAAAAAAGAGGTTGATCGGGGGCCGCGGTGCTTCCTAGGGTGTGGAGCACACGAGAAGGGAGGTGGTTCGGCAGATGTATGAGAACCGGACGCGTGAGGTGGCTGCGGGCTAGCGGCCCGTCACCCCACCCAGTGCGGTGCCGGACCAGCACGTGACAGACGCGTGCAGCCGGCCCAATCCCAGCAGTCACCCGACCCGCGAGCTCGCCGGTACGTCCGGCCGGCTCCTCCGCCACGGCGGAGGAACCCGAGCTCGCGGGTCGTCTGCGTTCAGGGCAGGCGTGCCGGCCTCACGGACTCAGCCGCTCGACCCGCCAGCTCCCGTCCCGCTCCGCCACGTACCGCAGCCGGTCGTGCAGCCGGTTCTCGCGCCCCTGCCAGAACTCCACCGCCTGCGGTGCCACCCGGAAGCCGCCCCAGTTCGGCGGCACCGGCACCTGATCGCCCTCGGGATAGCGGGCGGACAGTTCGGCGTACGAGGCGTCGAGGTCGTCGCGGGTGGCGATGACGGAGGACTGGGCGCTGGCCCAGGCACCGAGCTGGGAGCCGTGCGGGCGGCTGCGGAAGTACACGGCCGTCTCGTCGCGCCCGGTGCGCCGCGCCACGCCGGTGACGATGACCTGGCGGGCCATCGGATGCCAGGGGAAGAGCAGGGAGAGGTACGGATTCCCGGCGAGGTCGCGGGCCTTGCGGGAGTCGTAGTTGGTGTAGAAGACGAAACCCTGCTCGTCGAAGTGCTTCAGCAGCACCGTGCGGGAGCTGGGCCGCCCCTCGGCGTCCGCGGTGGAGACGATCATCGCGTTCGGCTCGAAGAGGTGGGCCTCGGACGCGGCCTGTTTGAACCAGCGCGCGAACTGTTCGACCGGCGTGGCGGCCAGGTCGGTCTCGGCGAGGCCCTCGGCCCGGTACTGCTTGCGCATCGCGGCGGGGTCGAAGGGGACGGCGTCTCGGTCGGTCACGCGGTCATCCTGCCGTATGTGGCGGACGCCGTACGGCGCGGTGCCTCCCTTCGGCGCGCATGGCACTGAGTGCCGCAAGACCCTCCCGAAGATGACACTCAGGGACTATCGTGCTGTTGTCGTCGCGGTTGGGTGACCGCCGGCCGCACGGGGCATCACAGGGGTACACCCCGGACCGCGAGTCCCCGTGACCGTGGATCCGACGGGGCGTATGTCCATCTCCGCCGAGTGACACCTGGTCGTCCCACCCACAACCCCATCCGTCGCACACATCACGAGGAGCCGCCTGATGTCCGACTTCGTACCCGGACTCGAGGGAGTAGTCGCGTTCGAGACGGAGATCGCCGAACCGGATAAGGAGGGCGGCGCTCTGCGGTACCGGGGCGTCGACATCGAGGACCTGGTCGGCCATGTCTCGTTCGGCAACGTCTGGGGGCTGCTCGTCGATGGTGCCTTCCGGCCCGGTCTGCCGCCCGCCGAGCCGTTCCCGATTCCCGTGCACTCCGGCGACATCCGCGTCGACGTCCAGTCCGCGCTCGCCATGCTGGCCCCGGTGTGGGGGCTGAAGCCTCTCCTGGACATCGGTGAGGAGCAGGCCCGGGACGACTTGGCCCGAGCCGCCGTCACGGCCCTCTCCTACGTCGCCCAGTCCGCGCGCGGTCAGGGCCTGCCCATGGTGCCGCAGCGCGAGATCGACAAGGCGCAGTCCGTCGTCGAGCGCTTCATGATCCGCTGGCGCGGCGAGCCCGACCCCAAGCACGTGGCCGCGGTCGACGCGTACTGGACGTCCGCCGCCGAGCACGGCATGAACGCCTCCACCTTCACGGCCCGCGTGATCGCGTCGACCGGCGCCGATGTGGCCGCCGCGCTCTCCGGTGCCGTGGGAGCCATGTCCGGCCCGCTGCACGGCGGTGCCCCGTCCCGGGTCCTGCACATGATCGAGGAGATCGAGCGCACCGGCGACGCCGAGGCGTATGTGAAGCAGACCCTCGACAAGGGCGAACGCCTGATGGGCTTCGGCCACCGCGTCTACCGCGCCGAGGACCCCCGCGCGCGGGTGCTGCGCCGCACCGCCCGGGAGCTGGGCGCGCCCCGCTTCGAGGTCGCCGAGGCTTTGGAGAAGGCCGCCCTGGAGGAGCTGCACAATCGGCGCCCGGACCGGGTCCTGGCCACCAACGTGGAGTTCTGGGCCGCGATCATGCTGGACTTCGCGGAGGTCCCGGCACACATGTTCACGTCCATGTTCACCTGCGCCCGTACGGCGGGCTGGTCGGCGCACATCCTGGAGCAGAAGCGCACCGGCCGCCTCGTGCGCCCGTCCGCGCGCTATATCGGCCCGGGCCCGCGCGACCCGCGCGCGGTCGAGGGCTACGCCGACATCGCGCACTGAGCCGCGCATCGGTCCAGGCACCGATCCATGCACTGATCCACTGATCCCGAACGGGCGTCACGCGGAGCCGATCAGCTCCGCGTGATGCCGCTCGGCCGCCGGGGATGCCGGCATTCGGCATACGGACCGTGACTGATCCACTCCGCCAGTATGCTGGGGCGGCTGCGGCGCCTTCCACCATCACCCTTTCCCACGGGGTGAGTTCATGCCTGCGGCGATCGAGACGTCCCACGGCATGAGGATGAGACAGGTGCTGATAGCGGGCCGTTACCGGCTGAGCGAGTCGATCGGGCGCGGTGGGATGGGGGAGGTCTGGCGGGCCCACGACGAGACGCTCGGCCGGGCCGTGGCCGTCAAGCTCCTGCTGCCCCAGGACTCCGATCCCACCGCCACCTCCCGGTTCCGTCTCGAGGCGCAGACGGCGGCGCGGATCGCCCATCCGAACGTGGTCGGCGTCCGGGACTTCGGCGAGCACGAGAACCGGCTCTACCTGGTGATGGAGCTCGTCGAGGGGGACAGTCTCGCGCGGGTGGCGTCGCAGTTCGGCGCCCTGCCCGCCGAACGCGTCGCCCGCATCGCCGCCCAGGCCGCCGCGGGGCTGGCCGCCGCGCACCGGCAGGGCATCGTCCACCGGGACATCAAGCCCGGCAATCTGCTCCTGGACGCCGACGGCACCCTCAAGATCGGCGACTTCGGGATCGCCCGCTTCCTCGACGACCCCGGCGCTGCGCTGACCGCCACCGGGCAGATCGTGGGCACGAGCCTCTATCTCGCCCCCGAGCGGGCGCTGGGGAAGCCGGCGGGCCCGGCCTCCGACGTCTACGCGCTGGGCTGTGTGCTCTACCAACTCCTCACCGGACGCCCGCCGTTCCACGCCGACACGGCCGTCGCGATCCTTCACCAGCATCTGGACGCCGTGCCCGTACCGCCCCGTGAACTGGGCGTCCCGGGGCTTCCGCCCGCCTTCGAGAGCTACCTCCTCGGCCTGCTCGCCAAGGATCCCGAGCACCGGCCCGCCGCCCAGCAGGCCGCCGACTGGTTCGCCGACGGTGCCTGGTTGGGACGCCCCGAGCCACTGCCCGACGCCACGTCACCGTCCCGGCCTGCGGTCGCGTCGGCGGCGGCCGCCGCGTCGCAGGTGGGCGACACCAGCAGTCCGACCACGTACATGCTGCCCTCCGCCCAAGGGCCGGCCTCCACCGGACGATCGGGATCCCGGTCCCGGTCCCGGTCGCAATCCCGTTCCCGGTCCGCCTCCCGGGCAGCGAGCCCTGCGCGGCCCGGGTCCCTCGCGCTCCTCGTGCGCCGGCCGCGGGTTGCGGCCACGGCGGCCGCGGCGGTGCTCTTCGCGGCCGCGATGCTCCTGGGCATGCTGTGGTTCTCGCCCGACGACACCGCGACGGAGGGCACGAACTCCGAGGCCCCGCCGAGCCCGCCCGCCTCCGCATCCACATCCCCTCCGGTCTCGACCCCGTCCCCGGCCGCCTCCCCGATCCCGGCGGCGGAGACGGGCAGACCCCTTGCCGAAGAGCAGGAAGAGCAGGAAGAGCCGGACGGGGCGAGGCGGGAGGAAGGGAAGCAGGAGCAGCAGGAGCGGGAGCGGGCCAGACAGGAGCAGGAAAGGCTGGAGCAGGCCGAGCGCGAGCAGCAGGAGCTGGAACAGCAGCAGCGCGAAGTGCCGCAGGACGACGACGGTGGCGACGACGACGGGAGCGGCGACGACTGACGGGCGGCGGGGCGCCTCAGCCCAGCGCCTCCTCCAGCAGCACCGCCCACTGCGTCACCACGCGGTCGCGGCGGGCCGCGTCGTCGGTGAGGAGGTTGGCGAGGCCCAGGCCGCGGGCCATGTCGAGGAGGCCCTGGACGGTCTCCCGTACGCCGGGGCGGGCTTCGTCCGCGCCCAGCAGGTCAACGGCTATCCGATGGGTCTCGCGGCCGACTCGGGCCTCCAGCTCCGTGACCCGCGGCCGTAGCTGATCCTCGTTGGAGGCGGCCACCCACAGGTGCAGGGCCGCGCGGAACAAGGGGCCCGTGTAGAGGTCCACGAGGGCGGAGACGACCGCGCGCCGGTCGCCCGCCGCGCCCTGCGGGAACAGGGCGCGCAGGGCCGTCGAGCGTTCCTCGGCGACGTACTCGACCGCCGCCGTGAAGAGGTCCTCGCGGGTCGGGAAGTGGTGCTGGGCGGCGCCCCGGGAGACACCCGCGCGTTCGGCGACGACGGAGACCGTGGAGCCCGCCCAGCCGTGTTCGGCGAGGCAGGCCACGGCGGCTTCCAGGAGACGTTGCCGGGTGGCGCGGCTGCGGTCCTGCTTCGGAACGCGGTCGGCGCGGTCCGCGCGGTCGCCGACTGTGGTCACACCACCCATGCGGGATCCCGTCTTTCGAGGAAGGCCGTCATCCCCTCACGGGCCTGGGCGGAGGAGAACAGCCGGGCCGAGAGCGCGGTGAGGTCCGCCGCGTCCCGGTCGAAGGCTTCCAGCACCTTAGCCGTGAGCAGCGCTTTCGTCTCGGCCAGGGCCTGGGGGGAGGCCCGGCGCAGCCCGTCCAGGAGGGGGGTCAGTGCCTCGTCGACGTCCTCGCCCGCCGTGGTCAGGAGGCCGATGCGGGCCGCCTCCGGCGCCGTGAAGCGTTCGCCGGTGAGGTAGTAGCGGGCCAGGGCGCGGGGGTCCGTGCGGGGCAGGAGGGGCAGCGAGATCACCGCGGGGGCGACGCCGATGTGGACCTCCGTGAAGGCGAAGGTGGCCTGCGCGGAGGCGGCCGAGATGTCGCAGGCCGCCAGCAGGCCCAGGCCGCCCGCGCGGACGTGGCCGGTGACACGGGCGACGACGGGTTTGGGCAGTTCGACGATCTGCCTCAGCAGCGCCACCAGCCCGTCCGGCGGCGGCGGGTCGCGCAGGTCCGCTCCCGCGCTGAACGTGTTGCCGGTGTGGGTGAGGACGATCGCGCGTACGTCGGCGTCCTTGGCGCAGTCCGTCAGCGCGTCGGTCAGCTCGCCCACGAGGGCCGCCGAGAGCGCGTTGCGGTTGTGCGGGGAGTCGAGGGTGAGGGTCTCGACGCCCCGCGCGCGTGTACGGACGATCAGCGTCACATGTCCTCCCTGAGTGCCCGCAGTTCGCGGCGCAGGATCTTGCCGGAGGCGGCCCTCGGGACGCCGTCTATGAAGGTGACCTGGCGGACGCGCTTGTAGGGGGCGACCTGTTCGGCGACGTACATCATGACCTCCCCTTCGGAGAGGTCGGTGGCGGTCGGCTGGCGGACGACGTACGCGCGCGGGACCTCGTTGCCGTCGTCGTTGTAGACGCCGATGACCGCCGCGTCGGCGATGCCGGGGTGGGTGAGCAGGAGGGCCTCCAGTTCGGCGGGGGCCACCTGGAAGCCCTTGTACTTGATGAGTTCCTTGACGCGGTCCACGACGAACAGCCAGCCGTTCTCGTCCGCGTGGCCCACGTCGCCGGTGTGCAGCCAGCCGTCGGTGTCGATCATCGCGGCGGTGGCGTCGGGGCGGCCGAGGTAGCCCTTCATGACCTGGGGGCCGCGGATGAGGATCTCGCCGGACTCGCCGGCGCCGAGGTCCTTGTCGGGGTCGTCGAGGGAGACGATGCGCATCTCGGTGCCGGCGATGAGCTTGCCGACGGTTCCGGCGGGCGCGTCGTGCATGGCGGCCAGGGGGACGACGTGGGTGCCGGGGGACAGTTCCGTCATGCCGTACGCCTGGCCGACCGGCGGCAGGCCGAGACGCTGCGAGCAGGCGGCCGCGAGCTTCGCGTCCAGGGGTGCGGCGGCGCTGACGATGTACTTCAGCGACGACAGGTCGTAACTCGCGACCAGGGGGTGCTTGGCGAGGGCCAGCACGATGGGCGGGGCCACGTACAGGCCGGTGATGCGGTGGTTCTGGATGGCTGCGAGGAAGGTCTCCAGGTCGAAGCGGGGCAGCACGACGACCGTCGCGCCCAGCCTCAGGGGCGCGTTCATCAGGGCGGTCAGGCCGTAGATGTGGAAGAAGGGCAGCACGGCGAGGATGCGGTCGCCGGGGCCGGCGGATATGGCGGGTTCGAGCTGGGCGAGGTTGGTGGCGATCTGGCGGTGCGTGAGCATCACGCCCTTGGGGATGCCGGTGGTGCCGGAGGAGTACGGCAGGGCCGCGACGTCCTCCGCCGGGTCGACGTCGACCTGCGGTTCGGGCGCGGCGGACGCCAGCATGTCGATGAGCGACCGGTGTCCGGGCGCGCTGTCGCACACGAAGATCTCCTGCACGCCGCCCGCGAGTTCGGCGGCCCGGCGTGCCGTCTCCAGCAGCGGTGAGACGGTGACGATCCAGCGGGCCGCCGAGTCCTTCAGCTGCTTGGCGAACTCCTCGGGCGTGGCGAGCGGGTGCACGGTCGTGACGGAGGCACCCGCGCGCGTGGCGGCGTAGAACGCGGTCGGGAAGGCGACCGTGTTGGGGCTGTGCAGGGCGAGGACATCGCCCTTGCGGACGCCCGCCTCGGCCAGGCCGGCGGCCACGCGCCGGTGGAAGCGGTCGAGTTGCCCGTACGTGAGGGTGGTGCCGTCCGTGCCGTCGATGAGCGCGGGTGCGTCACCGAACTCGGCCGCCCGGCCCAGTACGAAATCGTGGATGGGGAGTGCTACGGCCGGGACGTCTGCGTACTCGCTGCGGAACACGGTTCCTCCTCGCGACACGGTGCCGACAGGGTGCCCCGTCAGTACGACTTGGGCAGGCCCAGGGTCTGGTGGGAGACGTAGTTGAGAATCATCTCCCGGCTCACCGGAGCAATACGAGACACGCGCGCCGCGGTTATCAACGAGGCGAGGCCGAATTCGCGGGTGAGCCCGTTTCCGCCGAGGGTGTGCACGGCCTGGTCGACGGCCTTCACGCAGGCCTCCCCGGCCGCGTACTTGGCCATGTTGGCGGCCTCGCCCGCGCCGACGTCGTCGCCCGCGTCGTACAGGTAAGCCGCCTTCTGCATCATCAGGCGGGCCAGTTCGAGGTCGATGTGTGCCTGGGCGAGGGGGTGCGCGATGGCCTGGTGGGCACCGATGGGGGCCTTCCAGACGGTGCGGTCGCGCGCGTACTCGACGGCACGCGCGAGGGCGTACCGGCCCATGCCGATCGCGAAGGCGGCCGTCATGATGCGTTCGGGGTTGAGGCCGGCGAAGAGCTGGAGCAGGCCCGCGTCCTCGTCGCCGACCAGGGCGTCGGCGGGGAGCCTTACGTCGTCGAGGGTCAGCTCGAACTGCTTCTCCGCGGCGTTGAGTTCCATGTCGATCTGTCGGCGTGTGAAGCCTTCGGCGTCGCGCGGGACGATGAACAGGCAGGGCTTGAGGTTGCCGGTGCGGGCGTCCTCGGTGCGGCCGACGATGAGGGTCGCGTCCGCGATGTCGACGCCGGAGATGAAGACCTTGCGGCCGGTGAGGAGCCAGTCGGCGCCGTCGCGGTGGGCCGTGGTCGTGATGCGGTGGCTGTTGGAGCCGGCGTCCGGCTCGGTGATGCCGAAGGCCATGGTGCGGGTGCCGTCGGCGAGGCCGGGGAGCCACTCCTGTTTTTGGGCTTCCGTGCCGAAGCGGGCGATGACCGTGCCGCAGATGGCGGGCGACACGACCATCATCAGCAAGGGGCATCCCGCGGCGCCCAGTTCTTCGAGGACGATGGAGAGTTCGGCGATGCCGCCGCCTCCGCCGCCGTGTGCCTCCGGCAGGTTGACGCCGAGGTAGCCGAGCTTGGCTGCTTCGGACCAGAGCTGTTCTCGGTCGTAGGTGCGGCCGTGGCGTTTGCCGAGGGCGGCTACCGCCGATCGGAGGGCCTTGTGTTCCTCGGTTTCGATCGTGGCCATGTGACTCCTTCGTCGTGGCTGATCGCGCAGTTCCCCGCGCCCCTAGGTTTCTTGCACTACCGCCAGCAATGAGCCGACCGTTACCTGCTGGCCGGGTACTACATGCAAGGCGCTCAGCGTGCCTGTGGCCGGCGCGGTGATCTTGTGTTCCATCTTCATCGCCTCCAGCCACAGCAGAGGCTGTCCGGCCTCCACGGCCGTCCCCTCGGTCAGGCCGTCGGCGACGCGTACGACCGTTCCCGGCATCGGCGCCAGGAGGGAACCGGGTGCGTGCTGGGCCGTCGGGTCGGGGAAGCGGGGCAGGGCGGTGAGGCGGGTGGCGTTGACGTGGATCTCGTCGCCGTACCGGGCGACTTCGAAGTTCCTGCGTACGCCGTCCACTTCGAGTACGACCAGGGCGGCGTCGGCGTGTACGACGCGCACCCCGTCCGCCTCCAGGCCCGCGCGGGTGTGGCGGTAGTGGACCTCGATCTCCTCGCCGGCCGCCTCGTAGCGCTTGGTCTGCGGCCGTGAGGGCACGTTGCGCCAGCCGCCGAAGCGGGAGCGGCCGTGGGCGTCGGCGAGGGCGGCGGCCAGGGCGGCGTGCGGGTCGGGGGCCGGCTCGGTGAGGTCGGTGAGGTGGCGGTCGTAGAAGCCGGTGTCCATGCGGGCGGACGTGAACTCCTCGTGGCGCAGGGAGCGTACGAGGAGGTCCCGGTTGGTGACCGGGCCGTGCAGCGTCGCCCGGTCCAGAGCGCCGGCGAGCTTGCGGACCGCCTCCGCGCGCGTGGGTGCGTGGGCGACGAGCTTGGCGAGCATGGGGTCGTAGTGGACGCCGATGTCGTCGCCGTCGGTGAAGCCGGTGTCCAGCCGGACGCTGCCGGGTACGGCGAACCGGTGCAGGGTGCCGGTCTGCGGGGCCCAGTCGCGGGCCGGGTCCTCGGCGTAGAGGCGGGCTTCGACGGCGTGGCCACGCGCGCGGGGCGGGTCGTCGGCGAGGGCGTGGCCTTCGGCGACGCGGACCTGTTCGGCGACCAGGTCGATGCCGAAGACGGCTTCCGTCACGGGATGCTCGACCTGGAGGCGGGTGTTCATCTCCAGGAAGTGGGCCTTGTCGCCGGCCACCAGGAACTCGACCGTGCCGGCGCCGACGTAGTCGACCGCGCGGGCGGCGCGTACGGCCAGCGCGTGCAGTTCGTCGGTGAGCTGCGCGGACAGTCCGGGCGCCGGGGACTCCTCGATCACCTTCTGGTGGCGGCGCTGCAGGGAGCAGTCCCGGGTGCCGAGGGCCCAGACCGTGCCGTGGGTGTCGGCGAGGACCTGGACCTCGACGTGACGGCCGTTCTCGACGTACGGCTCGACGAAGACCTCACCGTCACCGAAGGCGCTCGCGGCCTCGGAGCGAGCGCTCTCCAGGGCGGCGCTCAGGTCCTCCAGGCGGCGCACGATCCGCATGCCGCGCCCTCCGCCGCCCGCGGCCGCCTTCACCAGGACGGGGAGATCGGCCTCGGTGACCTCCCCCAGGGGGGCCAGCCCCATCAGCTCCTTCGCCCGCGTCTTGGACGCCATCGCCTCGATGGCCTCCGGCGGCGGGCCGATCCAGACCAGTCCCGCGTCGAGGACGGCGCGTGCGAAGCCGGCGTTCTCGGAGAGGAAGCCGTAGCCGGGGTGCACGGCGTCCGCGCCGGACGCCACGGCCGCCTTCACGATCAGTCCGGCGTCCAGATACGTGTCGGCCGGCGCCGCTCCCGGCAGCCGTACGGCCGTGTCGGCCATGCGCGCGTGGAGGGCGTTCGCGTCGGCGTCCGAGTACACGGCCACCGTCCGGATTCCCGACTCGCGGCAGCTGCGGAAGACGCGGCAGGCGATCTCGCCCCGGTTCGCCACCAGAACAGAAGTAATCATTGCCTCACATCCGGAAGACGCCGAAGCCACCGCGTGCGCCCTCGTAGGGGGCCGTGTGGATGGCGGACAGGCACATACCGAGGACGGTGCGGGTGTCGCGCGGATCGATGACGCCGTCGTCGTACAGCCGTCCCGACAGGAACATCGGCAGCGACTCCGACTCGATCTGCTGCTCCACCATGGCGCGCAGCGCGGCGTCCCCCTCCTCGTCGTACGGCTGCCCCTTGGCGGCCGCGGACTGCCGGGCGACGATCGACAGCACGCCGGCGAGCTGCTGGGGGCCCATGACGGCCGACTTGGCGCTGGGCCAGGCGAACAGGAAGCGGGGGTCGTAGGCGCGGCCGCACATGCCGTAGTGGCCGGCACCGTAGGACGCGCCCATGAGGACGGAGAGATGGGGCACGCGGCTGTTGCTGACCGCGTTGATCATCATCGCGCCGTGCTTGATGATGCCGCCCTGCTCGTACTGGCTGCCCACCATGTAGCCGGTGGTGTTGTGCAGGAAGAGAAGAGGGATGTCGCGCTGGTTGGCCAGTTGGATGAACTGGGCCGCCTTCTGGGACTCCTCGCTGAACAGGACCCCCTGGGCGTTCGCCAGCACGCCGATCGGATAGCCGTGCAGGGCCGCCCAGCCGGTGGTCAGGCTCGTGCCGTACATCGGCTTGAACTCGTCGAAGTCGGAGGCGTCGACGATCCGGGCGATGACCTCGCGCGGGTCGAAGGGGGTCTTGAGGTCGCCGGGGACGATGCCGAGGAGTTCGTCGGCCGAGTACTTGGGTGGTTCGGCGGGGCCCGGATCGCCGTACGCCTTGCGGTGATTGAGCCGGGCGACCACGCGTCGCGCCTGCCTCAGCGCGTCCGGTTCGTCGACTGCGAAGTAGTCCGCGAGGCCCGACACGCGCGCGTGCATCTCCGCGCCGCCCAGCGACTCGTCGTCGCTCTCCTCGCCGGTCGCCATCTTCACCAGGGGCGGGCCGCCGAGGAACACCTTGGCGCGTTCCTTGACCATGATCACGTGGTCGGACATGCCGGGGACGTACGCGCCGCCCGCCGTCGAGTTGCCGAAGACGACCGCGACGGTGGGGATCCCGGCCGCCGACAGCCTCGTCAGGTCCCGGAAGATGGCGCCTCCGGGGATGAAGATCTCCTTCTGGGACGGCAGGTCGGCGCCGCCCGACTCGACGAGGTTGACCACGGGCAGCCGGTTGGCGAGGGCGATGTCGTTCGCCCGTAGGGCCTTCTTCAGCGACCAGGGATTGCTCGCCCCGCCGCGCACGGTCGGGTCGTTGGCGGTGATCAGGCACTCCACGCCCTCGACGGTGCCGATGCCGGTGACGAGGGAGGCGCCGACGGCGTAGTCGCTGCCCCAGGCGGCCAGCGGGGACAGCTCCAGGAAGGGCGTGTCGGGGTCGAGGAGCAGCTCGATGCGCTCGCGGGCGAGCAGCTTGCCGCGCCCCCGATGCCGCTCGACGTACTTGGGGCCGCCGCCGGCGAGGGCCTTGGCGTGTTCGGTTTCGAGGTCGGCGAGCTTGGCGAGCATGGTCTCGCGGTGGGCCCGGTGGTCGGGGCCGTTGGTGTCCAGGGTGGAGGGCAGGACGGTCACAGCAGACTCTCCGGGATGTCCAGGTGACGGGAGCGCAGCCATTCGCCGAGGGCCTTGGCCTGCGGGTCGAAGCGGTGCTGGGCGGCGACGCCCTCGCCGAGGATGCCCTCGACGACGAAGTTGAGGGCGCGGAGGTTGGGGAGCGTGTGCCGGGTGACCTTCAGCTCACGGCTCTCGGGAACGAGCTCCTGGAACCGCTCGACCGTGAGCTCGTGCGCGAGCCAGCGCCAGGCGTCGTCCGTCCGCACCCACACACCGATGTTGGCGTTCCCGCCCTTGTCGCCGCTCCGGGCGCCGGCGACGAGGCCGAGCGGGGCGCGACGGGTCGGCTCCGCGGCAAGTGGCGTCTCGGGCAGCGGTGGTTGCGGCGCTTCCTCCAGTACGAGGGTGTCGTGGGCCGGCGGCACGGGGATACGGCGGCCGTCGTGGAGGACGGCCACATGGTCGACGCCGCCATGGGGGACGTACACATCCTCGAAGACCCCATACGGGGTGCCCTTTCCCGGTGGCGACAGCACATGGAAGCCGGGGTAGCTGGCGAGCGCCAGTTCCACGGCGGCTCCGCTCAGCACCCGGCCGACCTTCTCCTGGTCCTGGTCCCGGACGACCAGCCGGAGCAGCGCGCTCGCGGTCTCCTCGGTCGAGGCGTCGGGCCGGTCGGTGCGGACGAGCTCCCAACGGACGTCGGCGGGACGTGACTTGGCGAACGCCTCGCTCATCTGCCGCCGCACAAGAGCGGCCTTCGCCTCGATCTCCAGTCCGGTCAGCACGAAGACGACCTCGCTGCGGAAGCCGCCGAGGCGATTGAGGCCGACCTTGAGGGTCGGGGGCGGGGCCTCACCCCGTACGCCGTCTATACGGACGCGGTCGGGGCCGTCCTGGGTGAGGCGTACGGTGTCCAGCCGGGCGGTGACGTCCGGTCCCGCGTACCGGGCGCCGCCCGTCTCGTACAGCAGCTGGGCCGTCACCGTGCCGACGTCCACGAGGCCGCCGGTGCCGGGATGCTTGGTGATGACGCAGCTGCCGTCCTCGTGGAGCTCGGCGAGCGGGAAGCCGGGGCGGGTGGCGCCGGCCTCGTCGAAGAAGGCGTAGTTGCCGCCGGTCGCCTGCGCCCCGCACTCCAGCACATGTCCGGCGACGACGGCACCCGCGAGCCGGTCGTGGTCGCCGGGGCCCCACCCGAAGCGGGCGACCGCGGGCCCGGTGACCAGGGCCGCGTCCGTCACCCGCCCGGTCACCACCACGTCGGCGCCCTCGCCAAGACAGGCCGCGATGCCGAAGCCCCCGAGGTAGGCGTGGGCGGCGAGGCTGTCCGGATACCGGTCCCTGAGGTCGTCTCCCTCGACATGGGCGACGCGTACGGGGATGCCGAGCCGGCCGGCCAACTTCCTCACGGCGTCGGCGAGTCCGGCCGGATTGAGCCCGCCCGCGTTGGCGACGATCCGGACGCCCCGCTCGTGCGCGAGCCCCAGGCACTCCTCCAGCTGGCGCAGGAAGGTGCGGGCGTATCCGGCGCCGGGGTCCTTCAGCCGGTCCCGGCCGAGGATCAGCATGGTCAGTTCGGCGAGGTAGTCGCCGGTGAGGACGTCCAGTTCGCCGCCGGTGAGCATCTCGCGCATGGCGTCGAAGCGGTCGCCGTAGAAGCCGGAGGCGTTGCCGATGCGCAGGACCGGCCCGGCCGGTGGCGAGGTCACTGGGCCGCCCCCTTGGGTGCGCGGCCCGCGCCGGGCGGACCCGCGAAGACCTGGGCGATGTCGAACCAGCGGTCGGCGTCGGGGCCTTCGGCGCGCAGGTCGAGGTCGCGGCGGTGGGCGCGCTGGGTGACCAGGAGGCAGAAGTCGAGGGCGGGGCCGGTGACGCGCTGCGAAGCGTCTTCGGGGCCGTATGCCCACACCGCACCGGAGGGCGCGAGGAGTTCGACACGGAAGGGGTCGGGAGGCGCCGGGAGCCCGTGCACGCCGAAGGCGAAGTCGCGGGTCCGTACCCCGATCCACACCACATGTCTGAGCCGGTCGGTGGGGGTACGCACCACACCCAGCGCTTCGGCGACATCCAGACCGTGGGCCCAGGTCTCCATGAGCCGGGCTGTGGCCATGGAGGCGGCGGACATAGGAGGGCCGTACCAGGGGAATTTGGTGCCGTGCGGTGCCTCGCGCAGCGCCGTGTCGAGGGCGGCCCGCCCTTCCCGCCAGCGCGCCAGCAGCTCGGCGGGCGGCAGCGCGGCGCCCTCGTCCGCGCCTTCGTCGACGAACGACCCCGGCGTCACCAGCGCCTTCTCCACCAGCGTGTGGAACGCGTCCACGTCGGTCACGGCCAGCAGTGCCGAGTGGTCCGTCCAGGCGAGGTGCGCGATCTGGTGGGCGACGCTCCAGCCGGGCGCCGGAGTCGCGAGCGCCCACTGCTCGGGGCGCAACTCGGCTACCAGCCGGTCGAGTTCCTCGCTCTCCTCGCGCAGATCGTCGAACACGGGCGTCGGATCGGACACGGGGCGCTCCCCTCGGGGCACGGCGGTGTGCGTGGGTGGTGCGGCGGTGTGCGTGGTGCGGCGTGGTGAGGAGCATGGCAGCGCTCACGAAAACAAGCAAGCATGCTTGCATTAATTGAGAAGTGTTCACCGGGGGAAGGGTGTCCGTGCGGTGTGCGATCAATACACTCGGCCGTCGCGCGTGTTGCTTCAGCAACGCATCGCTCACACCTCGGGGGAATCACAAGTATGAGCAACTGGAATCCGGGCGGGCAGCCACCCTTCAACCCACAGGGCCGGCAGCCGCCCCCGCCGCCGCCGGCCGGAGGGTATCCGCCCCACGTCCCGCACCCTTACGCTCCGCAGCCCAACGCGCCGTACCCGTACCCGCCGCAGCCCCACGCGCCGTACCCGTATCCGCCGTATCCGTACCTGCCGACCGCCCCGCCCGGGCCCCTCACGCGGCTGTGGCGGCGGATCGGTCCCGTCCCCGTCGCGCGCAGGGTGTTCAAGCCGTCCAGGCCGGGCATCGTCCAGGATCCGGTCGTGGCCCGCATGCAGCGGATCCGCACCTTGGTGGGACTGGCCGCGGTGGTGTGGATGTCGGTCACCTACAAGATCGCCGACTCGGTCCGGGTCGCCGACTCGGTGGGCAACGTCGCGAGCGACCGTCTGAACCAGTCCTGGATCAGCGTTCTGGTGCTCTGCGTGACCTTCCCGGTCGTCGTGGGTGTCCTGCTCGCCCTGGCCGCCGCCTCGGCCCGGCGGGAGCTGCTGCGTCGGGCGGCGAAGTGCTTCGGCGCGATGGTCGCCCTCGTGGCCGCGGTGTTCGTGTTCCCGGCCTCCGTGCTCACGGGCTTCGTCGAGGGCCGTTTCGCGACCAACCTGGTGATGACCGTCCTCACCTACACCGGCATCCTGCTCACCTTCGTGTGGGTGCTGCCCTTCGTCATCGCGGGCATCGGCCTGGCCCTCCTCCACGTGTTCCGCACCGCCGACATCCACGAGACGATGCCGCCGCTGCTGGCCATGACGCTGGTCTGGGAGATGGCCCTGATCGACCTCTTCACGGGCGCCTACACGGGCGTGCCGGTAGCCGTCCGGATCGCGTTCATGCTGGGCGCCCCCGTCTCGGTGACGGCGGTGGGCCTGTGGGAACTCCACCGACTGCGCACCCGGCACGGCATCGGCCTGCAGGGACTGCTGATGCGCCAGGGCCAGGACCCGGCGTGACGGTCGGGCCGCAAGCCGGCCCGGGGGACCGAGGGGCGCCGAGCCGCGACCCCGCCTAAACCCTTCTCTCCCGGGGGCACTTCCCTCACCACGCTGGCGCCCGCACGGCGCCCATGCACCCCGCCCCACCCCAGCGACGGCCACCGGCATACGGGAACTGCACCGACCGCGCACCCAACACGGCATCGGCTGCAGGGACCACCGATGCGCCACGGCCACGACCCGGCGTGACGACGGGGCCGCCAGCCGGCCCGGACGGCTGAGGGTCACGGGGTCGCGACCCCGCCCCACCCTTCTCCGCCGGGGCACCCTCCCCCACCGCACCGCCACCCGGACCGCACCCGTGCACCCCGCCCCACCCCAGCGACGGCCACCGGCATACGGGAACTGCACCAACCGCGCACCCAACACGGCATCGGCTGCAGGGACCGCCGATGCGCCACGGCCACAACCCGGCGTGACGACGGGGCCGCAAGCCGGCCCGGACGACGAACGGCCGCCGTGTAGCCCTTCTCCGCCGAAGCCCTCCCCAGCCGCGCCAGCGCCCGCACCCCACCCATGCGCGCCGTCCCCTCTCAGCCACAGTCGTCGGGACTGCTGATGCGCCGAGGCCAAGGACAGACATGACGGCCAAGCCTCAAGCGGGCCCGGGCCACGAACGGCCGACGTGTGGCCCTTCGTCGCCGCTGCCTTCCCCAGCCGCGCCAGCGCCCGCACCACACCCATGCACCCCGCCCCCTCTCAGGCACGGCCGTCGGGGACTGCCGATGCGTCGAGGCCAGGGGCAGACGTGACGGCCAGCCTCAAGCGGGCCCGGAAGGTGAAGGGCCGACGCGTCGCGACCCCGTCTAGACCTTCTCCGCCGGTGCTTTCCCTCGCCGCACCTGCGTCCGTACCGCGCCCATGCTTGCCGCGATGACCAGGGCGATGGCCAGGGCCTGCAGGGCGGAGAGGGACTGGTTGAGGATGAGGAAGCCGGCGGCGGCGGCGACGGCCGGTTCCAGGCTCATCAGGATGGCGAAGGTCGCTGCGGGGAGGCGGCGCAGGGCGAGGAGTTCGAGGGTGTAGGGGAGGACCGAGGAGAGGATCGCCACGGCTGCGCCCAGGCCGATGGTCACGGGATCGAGGAGCTTCGTGCCCGATTCGGCGAGGCCCAGGGGGAGGAACAGTACGGCTCCCACCGCCATCGCCAGCGCCAGGCCGTCGGCCTGGGGGAAGCGTCGGCCCGTGCGGGCGCTGAAGATGATGTAGGCCGCCCACATGGCGCCCGCAGCCAGGGCAAAGGCGACACCTACGGGATCGAGGCTGCCGAAGCCTCCGCCGCCGAGGAGGAAGACCCCGGCGAGGGCGAGTGCGGCCCAGACGACGTTGACCGCCCGGCGCGAGGACAGCACGGACAGGGCGAGCGGGCCGAGCACCTCGAGGGTGACCGCGGGGCCCAGCGGGATGCGGGCGACCGACTGGTAGAAGAGGCCGTTCATCGCGGCCATCGTGATGCCGAAGACCACCACCGTGCCCCAGTCCGTGCGGGAGTGGCCGCGCAGCCGTGGGCGGCAGATCAGCAGCAGGACGACCGCCGCGACCAGCAGCCGCAGCGCCACCACACCGAGCGCCCCGGCCCGCGGCATCAGGCTCACCGCCAGGGCGCCGCCGAACTGCACGGAGATCCCGCCGGCGAGCACCAGCCCGACGGGCCCGAAGGAGCCCCAGCGGCGCGGGCCGCCGGCCGTCGGCTCGGGGACGGCCCGGCCGCGGGTCGGCGAGGACGTGGCGGCTGCGGCGGCGACGGCTGCGGCATCAGGGGTACTCACGGGCGTTCCAGTGCTCTGCTCGGGGGGCTGGGTTCTGTTCAGCGGGCTGTACTGTCCAGTCCAAGGTAGTGGACATCGTCAGGTGTGTGAACCTGTTATGCCACTGTCCCAGAGTGTGGACGGGCTGGCTCCGCCGACCCCGCGCGAGCTACCGCCGGGCCATGTACAGATCCAGCGCCTTGTGCAGCAGCCGGTTGAGCGGGAAGTCCCACTCCCCCAGGTACTCGACGGCCTCACCGCCCGCCCCCACCTTGAACCGCAGCAGACCCAGCAGATGGTTGGACTCCTCCAGGGTGTCCGTGATGCCGCGGAAGTCGTAGACGGCGGCGCCGAGCTCGTGGGCGTCGGACATCATGCGCCACTGCATGGCGTTGTTGGGCTGGACCTCGCGCTTGTGGCTGGTGGAGGCGCCGTAGGAGTACCAGATGTGGTCGCCGACGGTGAGCATGGTGGCGGCGGCGAGGGTGTCGCCGTCGTGATGGGCGAGGTAGAGCCGCATCCGGTCGGGGTGCTCGGCGGTGAGCGCGGTCCACATGCGCTGGAAGTAGGGCAGGGGGCGCGGGATGAAACGGTCGCGCTCGGCGGTCTCGGCGTAGAGCTCGTAGAAGGCGGGCAGGTCCTCGTAGCCGCCGCGCACGACCTTCACCCCGGCCTTCTCGGCCTTCTTGATGTTGCGCCGCCACTGCTGGTTGAGGCCGCGGTGGAGGTCGTCCAACGACCGCCCGGCGAACGGCACCTGGCACACGTACCGCGGCTGCCCGGCCGCGAAGCCCTCCTCACCGCCCGGCTCGGTCTGCCGCCAGCCGGACCGCCGCAGCCGTTCGGCGATGTCGAGGGCGTCCTGTTCGTACGACGTCGGCTCCGCGTCGCGCAGCCGCACGGCGGCCGGGTCGGCGATGGCCGCCTTCACCGCCTCGGTGGTCCAGCGGCGCACGACGACGGGCGGGCCCATCTTGACCGAGAAGGCGCCCTGCCGCTTGAGGTGGGCGAGCAGCGGTTCGAGCCAGCGCTCGCACAGGTCGGGGGCGTACCAGTCGACGAGCGGGCCCTCGGGGAGGTAGGCGAGGTACTTCCTCAGCTTCGGCAGCGGGCGGTAGAGCACGAGCCCGGCCCCCACCTGCCGTCCCTCCTCGTCGAACCATCCCAGGCTCTCCGCCCGCCAGTCCGGCTTCACATCTCCCCAGGACGGGACCTGCATATGGCTCGCGGACGGGCGGGCCGCGACGAACGCGAGATGGTCGTCGCGGGAGATGGACTGAACGCGGAGGGCCATGTCCGGGCTCCCTGTGGGCGGCAGTATCGGTGTCCGGCCAGCGTATGCAGCCGTCCCCGGCCCCGCGCGCCCAGCGCGGCGCGGCACGTGCGGGCCGCCACACTCCCGCGTCCAGCCCAGGAGGCCGACCTACCGGCACCACCGCCCCCGGCCGGAGAGCACCCGCGGTCCCGGCCGGAGCGCACCCAACTCCCCGGAACACCCGCCCCCGCCCCCACGCCCAGCACGCACACCGACCCGGACGAGCCCTCAGGCTCCCGCCTCCAGCCCAGGACGCCGACCTACCAGGAGCACCGCCCCCGGCCGGAGAGCACCCGCCGCCCACGGGCCCGAGCGGACTCACTCCCGCCGGGTCACCCGTCCGCGTCCAACCTCTCCGCCAGCACCTCCGCCAGATGCCGCCCCGGCACACCCGCCAGCTGCTCCAACTGC
Source organism: Streptomyces sp. NPDC055013 (assembly GCF_053608645.1). Taxonomy (NCBI): domain Bacteria; kingdom Bacillati; phylum Actinomycetota; class Actinomycetes; order Kitasatosporales; family Streptomycetaceae; genus Streptomyces; species Streptomyces sp. NPDC055013. Next base: position 121,941 of record NZ_JBSGVW010000005.1, on the reverse strand, counting down.
GTCCGGCAGGAGAACCCGTCCGCCAGCACCACGGCGTCCTCCCCCGCTCCCCGCACGGCCGGCAGCAAGCGCTCCTCCGCACACGCCACCGACACGTCGAAGTGCCCCTTCTCGAAGCCGAAGTTGCCCGCGAGTCCGCAGCAGCCGCCGCTCAGGTCCCCGGCGAGCCCGGCGGCCTCGCGCAGCCGGCGGTCGGCCGCGTCGCCCAGGACCGCGTGCTGATGGCAGTGCGTCTGTCCGACCGCCGGCCGGTCCACGCGGGGCGGCGTCCAGTCGGGAGCATGGCGCTCCAGCGTCTCCGCGAAGGTCAGGACGCGGTCGGCGAGGAGGCGGGCCCGTGGGTCGTCGTGGAGGAGCTCCGGGAGGTCCGCGCGCAGGGCGGCGGCACAGCTGGGTTCGAGGACCACGACCGGGGCGTCCGTCGTCAGCACCGGCTCCATGAGGTCGAGCGTGCGCCGCAGCACCGCGCGGGCGCGGTCGAGCTGCCCGGTCGAGAGGTACGTCAACCCGCAGCAGACCCGCTCCCGGCCCCGTAGGAGGGACACCGGATCCAGCGCCACGGTCACCTCCGCACCGCCGCTCCCGGGCGGCGTCCGCAGCCGTACCGTCGGCGGCAGCGCCACCCGCAGCCCGGCCGCCTCCAGCACGCGTACGGCCGACCGGCCCACGGACGGCGCGAGGTGCTCGGTGAAGGTGTCCGGCCACAGGATGACCAGGTCGCCGTCCGAGCCGGCGTGAGGCTTCTCCCGCCGTTCCCACCACCGGCTGAACGTCCGCGCCGCCAGCCGCGGAATCCCCCGCTCGGGAGCGATCCCGCCGAGCCGTTTCGCCACCCACGCCAACGGCCGTACGGCGGCCAGGGCGTTGACCGGCGCCGCGGTACGCGTGCGTGCCACGACGCGCAGCCACTGGGGCAGCCGCCCCATGCTGTGGTGCGCGGCGGGGCGGCGCCGTCCTTCGTAGTGGTGGTGCAGGAACTCCGCCTTGTACGTGGCCATGTCGACCTCGACCGGACAGTCGGACCGGCACCCCTTGCAGGCCAGGCACAGATCGAGCGCGTCCCGCACCTCCGTCGAGCGCCACCCGTCGGTCACCAGTTCCCCGGCGAGCATCTCGTGCAGCAGCCGGGCGCGCCCGCGCGTGGAGTGCTCTTCGGCGCCGGTGGCCCTGAAGGACGGGCACATGACCGCGGGGCCGGTCGCCGACGTCGTACGGCACTTGGCGACCCCGACACACCGCCGTACGGCCGCCGAGAAGTCCCCGCCGTCGGCCGGGTAACCGAAGGCGACGTCCACGGGCTTGCCCGGCAGTACGGAGAAGCGCAGGTTGGAGTCGAGGGGGGCGGGGCGCACCAGCATCCCCGGGTTGAGCAGATCATCCGGGTCCCACACCCCCTTGGCCCGCTCGAAGAGCGCGACCATCTCCGCCCCGTACATCTTCGGCAGCAGCTCGGCGCGTGCCTGCCCGTCGCCGTGCTCCCCCGACAGTGAGCCCCCGTGCGCCACGACGACCTCGGCGAGTTCCTCCGAGAAGCGCCGGAAGCGACCGACGCCGGCCTCGGTCAGCAGGTCGAAGTCGATACGGACGTGGATGCAGCCGTCCCCGAAGTGCCCGTACGGCGTGCCGTGCAGCCCGTGCGCGGTCAGCAGCGCGCGGAAGTCCCGCAGGTACGCCCCGAGGCGCTCGGGCGGCACCGCACAGTCCTCCCAGCCGGGCCAGGCCTCCCTGCCGTCCGGCATCCGGGTCGCCGTGCCGCTCGCGTCCTCCCGGATGCGCCACAGGGCCCGCTGCCCGGCCGGATCGGTGACGACGACCGCGTCGACGACATCGGCGGCCCGCACGATCCCCTCCGCACGCGCGCGTGCCTCGCTCTCCGACTCGCCGCCCGTCTCCACGAACAGCCAGGCCCCGCCCCGCGGCAGTACGGCGGAGGCCGACTCCGGGACCAGGTCCCGCGCCATGCCCTCCACGGTCAGCGGCCCGTACGGCAGCAACCCGGCGGCCGCTTCCGCGGCGGCGCTCTCGTCGGGGTACGCCAGCACGGAGAGCGCACGCGCGCGGGGCGCCTCCACCAGCCGTACGACCGCCTCGGTGAGGATCCCGAGGGTGCCCTCGCTCCCGCAGAAGGAACGGGCGACGTCGGCGCCCTTCTCGGGCAGCAGGGCGTCGAGCGCGTATCCGGAGATACGGCGGGGCAGTTCGGGGAAGCCGGTCCGCAGCCGGGTCAGGTCCCCCTCCACCAGCTCCCGCAGCCCCTGCGGCGCGCCGGCCCACCCCTGCCCGAGCCGCAGCCGCTCCCCACGCCCGCTGATCACGTCCAGCTCCCGCACGCTGTCCGCCGTCGTCCCCCATGCCACCGAGTGCGAGCCGCAGGAGTTGTTGCCGATCATTCCGCCGAGCGTGCAGCGGCTGTGGGTGGAGGGGTCGGGGCCGAAGCGGAGCCCGTGCGGGGCGGCGGCGTCCTGGAGCCGGTCGAGGACGAGGCCGGGCTGGACGACGGCGGTACGGGTGTCCGCGTCCAGGGACACGAGCCGGTTCATGTGGCGGGTGAAGTCCAGCACGACACCGGTGCCGGTGGCCTGTCCCGCGATCGAGGTACCTCCGCCGCGTGCCACGACCGGCACCCTGTGGTCCCGGCACACCTCCAGCACGGCGGCGACGTCGTCGGCGTCATGTGGCGCCACCACACCCAGCGGGACGCGTCGGTAGTTGGACGCGTCCATGGTCGTCAACGCCCGGGAGGTGACATCGAACCCGACCTCGCCCCGGACGACGATACGCAGCGCAGCTTCGAGATCCGTCATCCCTCCAGCAAACCAGCCGCCGTCCGGCATTCCAGCCCGTCCGGCGTTTGAGGACGAGGCCGTTCAGGCCGAAGCGGGGGTCTGGGGGCGGCAGCCCCCAGGTCAGACGCCCGCTGAAACGCCGTCTCACCCGACGGACGAGGTTTCACCAAGGTTTCCCGAAACAGCTACGCTCCCCCCGTGGCTGAGATCCAGATTCCCGCTGACATCAAGCCCGCCGACGGACGTTTCGGCGCGGGCCCCTCCAAGGTGCGGACGGAAGCGCTGGACGCGCTGGCCGCCACCGGAACCTCTCTGCTCGGCACCTCCCACCGCCAGGCCCCGGTCAAGAACCTGGTCGGCCAGGTGCGCGAGGGCATCAGCGAGCTCTTCCAGCTCCCCGACGGCTACGAGGTCGTCCTCGGCAACGGCGGCTCGACCGCCTTCTGGGACATCGCGACGCACGGCCTGATCGAGAACAAGTCGCAGCACCTCACCTTCGGCGAGTTCAGCTCCAAGTTCGCCAAGGCCGCCAAGCTCGCTCCCTGGCTCGCCGAGCCGGACGTCATCTCCGCCGACCCCGGCACGCACCCGGAGCCGGTCGCCGCGGCGGGCGTCGACGTCTACGCCTTCACCCACAACGAGACCTCGACCGGCGTCGCCATGCCGATCAAGCGCGTGGCGGGTGCCGACGAGGGCTCGCTGGTCCTGGTCGACGCCACCTCCGGCGCCGGCGGCCTCCCGGTGGACGTGTCCGAGACGGACGTCTACTACTTCGCCCCGCAGAAGTCCTTCGCCTCCGACGGCGGCCTGTGGATCGGCGTCTTCTCCCCGGCCGCGATCGAGCGCGCAGAGCGCGTCCACGCCTCCGGCCGCCACATCCCGGAGTTCTTCTCGCTGCCCACGGCGATCGACAACTCCCGCAAGAACCAGACGTACAACACCCCGGCCCTCGCCACCCTCTTCATGCTCAACCAGCAGCTGGAGTGGATCAACGGCCAGGGCGGCCTTGACTGGGCCGTCCGCCGCACCGCCACCTCCGCCCGCACCCTGTACGGCTGGGCCGAGGACATCAAGTACGCCAACCCGTTCGTCACCGACCCGGCCAAGCGCTCGGCGGTCATCGGCACGATCGACTTCACGGACGAGGTCGACGCCGCAGCCGTCGCCAAGGTCCTGCGCGCCAACGGCATCGTCGACACCGAGCCCTACCGCAAGCTCGGCCGCAACCAGCTCCGCGTCGCGATGTTCCCGGCGATCGACCCGGCGGACGTCGAGGCCCTGACGAAGTGCGTCGACTACGTCATCGAGAAGCTGTAGTCGTTCTCCTACGACGACGAAGGGCGCCCGGCGAACACCGGGCGCCCTTCGTCGTACTCAGGCCGCGCCGAGCTCGCCGAACAGGCGGAAGGTGAGGGCGTCGACCGGACGAGCGGCGGTCTCGGTCTCCTCGCCGAAGGTGTTCACCATCATCACCACCGCCGTGCCGCTCTGCCGGCTGAACGCGGCACAGGTGCTGAATCCGCCGGTGCCGCCGTTGTGCCAGGTCATGGTGCGGCCGTCGGGCAGCCGGCTCAGGTGCCAGCCGAGCCCGAGCCGCAGGTTCCGGTCGACCGTGAACCGGGGCCGCTGGGTCAGTTCGATGGCGTCCCGCAACGGCGAGCGCTCGGGCCGGAGTTGGGAGCGCAGGAAGCGCACCATGTCGTCAGCGGTGCTGTACATCGACGTCCCGGCCGCGCTCAGAACCCGGTCGTGCCAGTCAGGAACGGGCTCTCCCTCGAGATGCCCGACAGCCTTGCGGGACGCCATGTCCGGCCGCAGGGTCGTCGTCGTGTCCACCATCCCGAGCGGCGCCGCCACCCGGTGCCGCAGCATCGAGTCGACGTCGTCGAAGGCCAGCGCCTGGCCGAGCAGACCGAACCCCAGGTTCGAGTACGCGTGGACCGCACCCGGCTCGGTGCTCAGCTCCGTGCTGCGCAGTCCGGTGGCCAGGTCGTCGAGCGTGTAGTGCGCGTATGGGTCGTACGGATCCGCTTCCGCGAGCAGGTTCGGCGGCAGGGAGGGCAGACCGGAGGTGTGGGTCGCCAGATGGGCCAGGGTGATCCGCCGAGCCCCCTTGCGCGGGATCGGGAACCGGGCGGGCAGCACGAGCGGCGCGTCCAGGCGGGCCGCGTCCGTGCCCACGGCGCGCGCGAGTGCCGTGGCGGTGAGCGTCTTGGCGATGGAGCCGAGTTGGAACACCGTCCTGCCGTCCGGCGCCGGCCGCCCCGCCGCTGCGCCCGCGCCCTCGACGTGTGTGCGCCGCCCCTGGATGACGCCGCAGATCACACTCGGACTGCCGGCGGACAGCGCCTGGTTCAGGTACCGCCTGACGAGCTCGGGCAGTGCGTCGTCGGCGGCTGCGGCGTTACCGGGCAGCAGCGACGCGCCTGCCGCCGTCGTCGCCACGCCAAGGAACTTCCTTCGGTCCATGGATTGCTCCCCCGTTGAGATCACCAGTCGTTTCCACGAGATTACGTCATTACGTAATCCCAATTCAAGCGCGATGATCCGGACGACGAAGGGCACCCGGCCATCACCGAGCGCCCTTCTCGCATGCGGCCACCTCCCCTATGCGGCCGTACAGTTCACGCTCGGCACACCCCCGCCCCCGGGCGCGCCCGCGAACCCGAAGCTCGCCGAACCGCCCGCCGGGACCGCCCCGTTGTGGACGGCATTGGACGCCGTCACGGTCGCCCCGGTCTGGGTGTACGTCGCGTTCCACATGGAGGTCACCCGCTGGGATCCGCCCCAGGTCCAGGTCACCTTCCAGGAGTTGGCCGGCGCCGTGCCCGTGTTGGTGACCTTCACCTCGGCGTTGAAGCCGCCACCCCAGTCGCTGCTGACGGTGTAGACGGCGCTGCAGGCGGCCGTGCCTCCGCCGGGGTCGGGATCCGGGTCCGGGTCGGGGTCGCCCCCGCCGCCCGGGAATCCCGGTGCCTTGATGCTCGCCAGGTAGCCGTCCTTCACGGTGTCCACCGTCTGCCAGTCGTCCTTCAGGATCCCGCCCGTGTCACCGGAGTTGGGGTTCCAGGACCAGAACGTCCAGTGAAAGGCGTCCGCGCCGTACGTCGACGTCGACCGCAGGTACGTCACCAGCGCGGCCAGCCACTTCTGGTCCACCGGCGACTGGAGGGTCGTACCGAACTCGCCGAGCCACACCGGGGCGATGTTCTGCTTGAAGATGTAGCCCCAGTACCTGTCCCAGACGTCCGGCATGTTCCCGGGGAACGACGGGTCGCTGAACCAGGGCTGCTGGGCCACGCTGGTTGCGTAGTCGTGGGCCGAGTACACGAGCCGGTTCGGGACGTCCAGCTGGACCGGGTACCGGGCCACGCCCATCAGGTTGCCGCCCCACCAGCCGCTGACACCCTCGTACGACTGGACACCCTCGACCATGATCAGCAGCTGCGGGTTGGCGGACAGGACGGCGTTCCCGGCCCGTTGGGCCGCAAGGCGCCAGTCCCTGGTCGTGTCGCCGCAGCCCCAGCAGGCGGGGTCGTGCGGCTCGTTGTGCAGGTCGACGCCGACGACGGTCGGGTTGCCGGCGTAACGCGCCGCCAGCGCCTTCAGGTTGGCGATCCACGTCGACTCGGGCACGGACGCCGTGTACCAGAGCGCCGACTGGCCGGCCGCGTCGGGACGATGCCGGTCGAGGACGATCTTCAGGCCGGCCTGACCCGCGTACGCCACGATCCGGTCCAGGACCTGCAGGGACGAAAGCCCCTGGAGGTCGGCGTTCTTGCCGTCGGCGAAGTTGATGCTGTCCGGCATGGTGCCGGGCTTGAGGATGTCGTCGCTGAAGGGCAGGCGCAGGGTGTTGTAGCCCAGCGACCTCATCTGGTCGAGCATGCTCTTGTAGTCGCGCGTCCACAGGCCGTGGACGACGTGGTTGCCGGTCTCGAAGCCGAACCAGTTGATCCCGGCGATACGGACCGGCTGCCCGGCCGCGTCCAGGATCTGCCGGCCGCTGGTGTGCCAGTAGCCGGCGCCGGCCTCGGCGGTCACCGAAGCACCCGCCGAACCCGCCGCACCGGCCGACTGCACACCGGCGCCCAGCGGTAACAGCAGAGCCACCGCGGCAGCGCACAGCGCTCTTCGCAAGCTGCGGAACATGTCCCTTGTTCCTCTCGGGAAGGCGCGGTCCCGGAACGGTTGGGAGCGCTCCCACGCACCGCGCACCTCCCAGGAAACTAACGCGCCATGGGCACGTCAAGGAGGTGCGCGGCATCCGCCCGTCCGGCTCAGCGGCTCAGCGGCTCAGCTTCTGGAACCTCCGCACCGCCAGCGGCAGGAAGATCGCCGTCAGGATCACCGGCCACACTCCCGCCATCAGCAGCGCGTGCTGCTCCACCCAGGAGTCCCCGCTCCCGGCCGGCGTCCCGAACAGCTCACGGCTGGCCGCCGCCGTGGACGAGATCGGGTTCCAGGCGGCCACCCAGCCCAGCCAGTCCGGCATCAGCTGCGGCGCGACGAAGATGCTGGAGATCATCGTGAGCGGGAAGGCGACGGCGAACAGACCGCCCGCGGCCTCCGGGTTGGGCACGAGCAGGCCCAGCCACACCCCGATCCAGATCAGCGCGAACCGCAGCCACAGCAGCAGCCCGAACGCACCGAGGAAGCCGAATCCGCCGTCCGGGCGCCAGCCCATCGCGAAGGCGGTCAGCATCATGATCGCCAGCTCCGCGCAGGCGGCCAGCAGATCGGTGATCCCGCGGCCGGCGACGACCGCCGACGAGGCCATGGGCATCGAGCGGAAACGGTCGATGACGCCCTTCGTCGAGTCGTAGACGACGAGCGTCGCGGTGTTGATGAAGCCGAACGCCATCGTCATCACGAACATGCCCGGCATCAGGAAGTCCTTGTAGTCCCCGCCTCCGGGCACCTTCATGGCGCTGCCGAAGACATAGCCGTAGAGCAGGACGGACAGGATCGGGAAGCCCAGCTGCCAGGCGATGTTGACCGGTTGGCGCTGATAGTGGGTCAGACCGCGGCGGACGATGTTCCAGACGTCGGCGAGGGTCCAGTACAGCCGGCCGCGCGTGGCCGGGACGGTCAGGTCTGCGGCGGTCATGCGACGGCCTCCTTCTCGGTCTTCTCGGTGCGGTGTCCGGTCAGGCGCAGGAAGACGTCGTCCAGGCTCGGCCTGCGCAGCCCGATGTCCTCGACCTGGACGCCCTCGTCCTGCAGCGTCCGCGCGACCTCCGTCAGGGCGGACACCCGGTCGGTGACCGGGGCGTGCACCCGCGACTCCTCCTCGTCCGCCTCGGGTTCGCCGTCCGAGACACGGGCGACCACCTTCACCACGCGGGGGATGTCGGACCGTTCGGCGACGACGACCTCGATACGGTCGCCGCCGACGAGGTTCTTCAGCCCGTCGGGGGTGTCGTCCGCGATGGCCCGGCCCTGGTCGATGACGGTGATGTGCGAGGCGAGCTTGTCGGCCTCCTCCAGGTACTGGGTGGTCAGCAGTACGGTCGTGCCACTCGCCACCAACGCCCTGACGGAGTCCCAGACTTCACCGCGGCTGCGCGGGTCCAGTCCCGTCGTCGGCTCGTCGAGGAAGAGGACGGCCGGGGCGAGGATCATCGAGGCGGCGAGGTCGAGGCGGCGCCGCATGCCGCCGCTGTACTTGCCCACGCCCTTGTCGCCCGCGTCGGTCAGGTCGAACTGCTCCAGCAGCTCGACGGCCCGCAGCTTGGCCCGCTTGCCGCCGAGGTGGAAGAGCCGGCCGAACATCTCCAGGTTCTGCCGGCCGGTGAGCACCTCGTCCACGGCGGCGTACTGCCCGGTCAGCCCGATCCGGGCGCGCACGTCGCGCGGCTGCCGGGCCACGTCCAGTCCGGCCACCCTCGCCCGGCCGCCGTCCAGCCTGATCAGCGTGGACAGGATGCGTACGGCGGTCGTCTTTCCGGCGCCGTTCGGGCCGAGCAGGCCGTGCACCGTCCCCTCGCGGACGGCCAGGTCGAAGCCGTCGAGGGCGCGTTTCTCGCCGTACCGCTTCTCCAGCCCCTCGGCCCGCACCGCGTATCCGTCTCCGCCGTGTCCGTCGTCGCCCATGGGTCCCCCTCTCGATAGCCGAGCACCAGTAACTGAGTACACCGTACCCGATTACGCGTACACCGTACCCAATTTTTTTCGGAGGACTTAAGCTGACGTGCATGACGAGCGGCAAGGGCGGCACCAGCGGTACGGAGACCAGCGGCAGCGGTGACATCGCCCGCACCATGGAGCTGCTGTGGGACACCGGCCGACGCCCGAGCCGGGGGCCCAAGCCGACCCTCACCCTGGACCAGATCGTGGAAGCGGGCGTCCGGGTCGCGGACGCCGAGGGCCTGGAGTCGATGTCCATGCGCCGGGTCGCCACCGAGCTCGGCACGGGCACGATGTCGCTGTACCGCTACGTCCCCGGCAAGGCCGAGCTGCTCGACCTGATGCTGGACCGCGTCCAGCGCCCCTCGGAGAACCCGGCGGAGCTCGGCGACGGCGGCTGGCGCTCGGCCCTGGAGGCCCTGGGCCGCGCCACCCTCGACCTCTACCGCCGACACCCCTGGCTGCTCCAGGTCAACCAGTCCCGCCCCATCCTCGGTCCGAGCGCCCTCGACGGCATGGAGAAGGTCCTGGACCGTATCAAGCCGATGGGCCTGACCGACCCCGAACTGATCTCGGCGATCATCATGATCGACGGCTACGTCGTCGGCGCCGCGCGCACCCAGCTGTACGCACAGGAGGCGGAGCACCGCACGGGCCTGACCGACGCGGAGTTCTGGCAGGCCCAGACCCCGATGCTGGAGAAGGTCATGGCCTCCGGCCGCTACCCCCTGCTCGCCTCACTCGACGAGAACTCCTGGGGCAACGAGTTCGACCACTTCGAGTTCGGCCTGCAACGGATCCTGGACGGACTCGAGGTCTTCGTCACCCGGCGCGCGGGAACGGCCGGCGAGACCGGCAGCGAAGTGACGGGACAGCTCTGAGGACGCGCCGTCGACGACTCCGGCAGGGCTTCGTGTCCGGCGAGGCCGAGCCTGACGCGGGTGTGGTCCTCCGCCCTGACGAAGACCTGTTGCCCCCTGGTCGGCGATCCAGTTGCCGAGTTCGCTGGGGCGAGACTAGGGCGACGGCTCCACGAGCATGGCGATGAAGCTCAAGAGGCCCACGGGGACGGCGACCAGGACGGCGTACCCGACCCGGTCGGCCACCCGCTGCCGCCGCGAGGGTTCCCGGCGGCGCGCCTCGCCTCGTCGGTCCGCCCCGCGCGGCTTGATCGCCTGGTACGCGAGGACCGCCAGGACGGTCACGCAGATCGACACCTGCCAGAGCTCACCCACGACGCCCCAGAACCCGACCCGCTGGACCGTGTCCGGCTCGAAGCCCTGGCGGGCGTCGAACTCGGTGCCGTCCGGGTAGTCGTGCCCGGTGTCCTCGAGCGGCACGTAGGAGGCGTCGGCGGCGGTGCCGCCGTCGGGCGTGAAGTCCCCGTGGCAGTCGTAGTCGGAGTTCTTACGGGTGTGGTCGGTGTCGTAGCAGCGCTCCACCTTGTACGTGCCCGGCGTGCCGTAGACACCGGCGGACAGGGCCATGTCGGCGGTCGCGGTGACGAACCAGAAGCCGGCGACGAGGGCGAGGAGGACGCCGCACACCCAGCCGAGGACGCGCTTCATCCGAGCACCATTCCGCGGAACTCCTTCAGCTCCAACAGCCGGAATATTCCGGCCTGTTCGGCAAGCTCCCTGCGCTGCGGACCGGCCTGCGCGCGCTCCTGCTCGTACGCACACACCCTGAGCCGTGACCCCCTCCCCAGCCGAAGCGGCAGGAAGGTCAGCACGAACATCCCGGCCGGAACGCCGAACACGGGCAGCGCGGCGTCATAGCCGCCCCAGTGCGCCACGAACGGCACCGCGAACAGCCCCGCGGCAAGCGCGAGGCGCGCGGCTGTGTGGCGGGAGCGCAGCGTGCGGTTGTGTTTGAGCACTTGGGCGACATCGGGGGCCACGGGTGGAGTGTCCATGCTGGGCGAGAGGGTCCTTGGAGCAAGATCGGCGGTTGGGACCGGGTGACGTTATCAGGGCCGGTCTGCCCGTTCACCGATCGTGCACGCTCTCCGCTCATCCCCTCCGCAAGAGCCGCCGAAGACCGAAGACGACCACACACGCGACGACCACGGCGATGGCGCCGACCTTGAGGTCGCCGGTTGTGCCGTTGTCGCCGCCGTCGTCGGAGGAGGCCGAACTGCCGCCGCCGGAGGAGGAGTCGGAGGGGGCGGCGTCCCCGGGGGCGTCCTCCGCGATGACCGAGCTGCCGGCGCCCTCGCTGCCGAGCATGAGCTTGGTGCCGTCGGTCGAGTAGCTGGCGGACTCGCCCTGCCCGAGGGGCACGCTGATGCGCTCCAGCCGCTTGAGCCTGCCGCCGTTCCAGTCGTAGGCGACGCCGCCGAAGTAGCCGCGAACGGCGAGGGTCCTGCCGTCCGGGGAGAAGGCCGCGTCGGTGGCCCACATGTCGACGGGGACGGTGGGCTTGAAGACGTTCGTGCCGGAAGCGGAGAGCTCGGCCGGACCCTCGTACAGGTGCCCGCCGTCCTCCTGCTTGTCGATGATGTAGACGCGGCCGGTCTTGGGGTGCACGACGAGCGACTCGGCGTCGCGGGTGCCGTCGGAGTACTTCACCACGTACTGCGTGGCACGGATCGTCTGATCCTTCAGCGTCCTGGGCTCGGGGAGGCGGTAGACCCACACATAGGGCCACTGCACACCGTCGTTGTCGCCGATGTCGCCGACGTAGAGCTGGTTGTCCGGGCCCATGGAGATCGCCTCCACGTCCCGCGGGGTGCCCACCCCGGTCATGGTGATCGTCGCGACCGTCTCGCCGGTCCGGCTGTCCACCGCGTAGAGGTAGGCGCCGGTGTCCTGGTCGTTGTGCGTCCAGTAGATGCCGGGGTGCTGACGCGACGCGGCGAGGCCGCTGGACTCCGTGATGCGCGGGTCCTTGATCGTGAAGTCCTCGTCGCCGTCGGCGGCTGAGGCGGGCAGGGTGAGCGCACCGGTGAGGAGGACCCCGGCGAGGATGGCGAGCGGTCGACGCATGCCCCAAGCCTGCCATTCGGCCGGGCGGTTCGGAGGCCGGGTCGGTGGGGGCGGCCCCGGGACGTGGGGGCGTGTCGGGCTTCACACCCCGCCCGGCCATACCGATGGATAGCGATCGTCCATCATGAGCGGATGCTCAGGTTCATGCCCGTCGGCGACTCCCAGACCATCGGCAGCGCCGGCGAACACACGTGGCGCTACCGCATGTGGCAGCACCTGCGTGAGACGTACGGCGGCCCGTTCGCCCTCGTCGGCCCGCGCGAGACGCTGCACGACAAGGCGACGGACTCCCCCACGTCGTACGAGTACGCCGACCCCGACTTCCCCCGTGCGCACCTCGCCGGCTGGGGTGAGGGCTGGCTGCACATGGCGCCGGTGATCGGCGAGGCGGTGCGGTCGTGCCGGGCGGACGTGCTGCTGGTGTCGCTGGGCCTGATCGACCTCGGCTTCTACACGAACGCCGAGCAGACGGCGGAGAACGCCCGGACCTTCGTGGCCGGGGCGCGATCCGCGAACCCCCGGGTGCGGATCGTCGTCCTGCCGGTGATCCCGAACGTCCGCGCCGCCTCGGAGGAGGTCTTCGCCGCGGAGGTCGGCCGCTTCAACGAGCTGCTGGCGAAGGCGGTCGCCGACCTGGACGAGCCGCGCTCACCGCTGCTCCTGGCGTCGCCTCCCCCGTCGTACGACATCAACCTCGACACGTACGACGGCACCCACCCGAACGCGAGCGGCGAGCACAAGATCGCGGAGGCCTTCGCGGAGGCGATGTACCAGGCGTGGGACCTGGGCGAGCCCTACGAGGTCTGACGCCCGATCGCCCGGACCAGGTGGTCGGCGCAGGGGCGCACGCCGGGGAGCGGGTCGTCACCCCAGCGCTCGTCCGCGTCGCCCAGATAGACGGCACGGGCGTGCGCGAGGACGGGGCGGTGTTCGGCGGGGCGCCGGGCGAGCGCCCAGTCGGCGGCCGCGTCCTTCGAGCGGATCGCCCCGGTGGCAAGGGTGGTCCAGATCCGGGCGAGGGTGAGCAGGACGTTGTGGGTGTCGGTGTCCAACTCGGCGAGCAGGTCGGCGGGTGCAGGGCCGTACAGCGGGGCGTCGGCGAGAAGGACCATGGTCAGCAGGGGCGCGAGGTCGGGCATGGGCTCGGGCCCGGGGACGGTCCCCCGCTCGTACTCGTCCCGCGGCCACTCCCCGTACAGGAACTCGCAGGTGGGCGGATAGCGCCACGGCCGTACGTCGTCCTGTACGACGACGATGAGCTCGACGGGGCGGGCCAAGCCGCCGGACACCTTCAGCAACTCCTCTACGGGGGCACGGCGTTGGGCGTGGGTGGTGGTTCGCTCACGACGACCAGGACGAGGCCCTCTGGGCCTGCATGTGAGCTTCATCTCCGTGTCACGGTCACTGTGCGTATCGTTGTACTGCGCGGCTGCACCTGCCCGTGGGGCAGCCGGGGAGGAACGCCACGATGACCGTCCTTGAAGACAGGATCAAGATGGCCGACGCGAACACCGAGCGCCTGGACCAGTGGTTCGAGCGCCTTGAGCGGATGCCCGTCCCCGAAGGATTCAGGGTCGAGATCGTCGGGGGCAACGTTTTCATGACGCCGCAGCGGGACACTCACTGGGAAATCATCCGCCGGATCGTACGCGCCATCGAGGACAGGTTCGGGATGGACGTCCGGGTCCTCTCGGACGTTCGCATGGACTTCCCCGGTCACGAGAACGGCTTCTGCCCCGACGTGGTCAAGCTGCGCGACTCCGCGGAGAAGGACCCCGAAGGCCGCTGGCGCTACGAGGACGCGGAGTTCGTCGCCGAGGTGATTTCCAAGGGCACCGCCGCCAACGACTACGGGCCCAAGAAGGCCGCTTATGCGACCGCCGAGGTCCCCGTCTACCTCATCGCCGACCCGTACCAGGGCCGCTGTCGCATCTACACGCACCCCAAGAACGGTGACTACGCCACCGAGACGAAGGCCGACTTCGGCGACGACCTCGACCTCGGTGACACAGTCGTCGACCTCACCCTCAAGACCTCTGACTTCCCCCGGGACCGATGAGAGGGTGTGGCCATGGCCGTCATCCACCACACCACCCTCAAGCCGACCAAGCTCGAACTGCTCGCCTCCTGGCTGCCCACCCGCCCCTGGTACGTCGGCGGCAGCGCACCGGAGTTGACCAAGGCCGGCGGATTCCGGCTGGACGACCCCGCGGGCGAGGTCGGCATCGAGATCATGGTCGTCACGGATGACTCCGGCGCCCGTCCGGTCCACTACCTCGTGCCGCTCAGCTACCGCGGCGCCCCCCTCGACGGCGCCGACCACGCCCTCGTCGGCACCATGGAGCACGGCGTGCTGGGTCAGCGCTGGGCCTACGACGGCTGCCACGACCCCGTGCTGGTCACCCAGTTGCTGGCCCTGATCGAGGGCCGGGCCCAGGCGCAGGACCAGAGCACCAGCGACGCGCCCGACCGGGAGGTCACCCGCGCCTACACGGGTGAGGGCTCCCCGTCGGCAGCCGCCCGCACCACCACGGCAACCGACGACCGGGACGGCACCGAGCTGCGCCCGTCCGACGGCATGGTCGTGCTCCGCCTCAGCCGGGTCCTGCGCCCCGCCGCGGAGGCACCCCAGGACGCGGACGGCCACATCACCGGCGCCTGGCAGCTGCCGGACGGCACCCGGGCCCGCGCCGTGTTCGCCGCCCTGCACCCCACCCCTCGGGACCTTGCCTAGAGCGCACTCCACGCGGCTAGCGTGCACTTCATGAAGTACACGCAGCTCGGACGCACGGGACTCAAGGTCAGCCGGCTCGTCCTCGGCACCATGAACTTCGGTCCGCAGACGGACGAGGCGGACAGTCACGCGATCATGGACGCGGCGCTGGACGCCGGCATCAACTACTTCGATACAGCAAACGTGTACGGCTGGGGCGAGAACAAGGGCCGTACCGAAAGCATCATCGGCACCTGGTTCGCGAAGGGCGAGCGGCGCGACAAGGTCGTCCTCGCGACCAAGGTGTACGGCAACATGGGCACCGAAGGCGAGCCGTGGCCCAACCACGACAAGCTGTCGGCCCTCAACATCCGGCGTGCCGTGGACGCCTCGCTCAAGCGGCTGCAGACCGACTACATCGACGTCTACCAGTTCCACCACATCGACCGCGCCACCCCCTTCGAGGAGATCTGGCAGGCGATCGACGTCCTCGTCCAGCAGGGCAAGATCCTGTACGTCGGCTCCAGCAACTTCCCGGGGTACAAGATCGCCCAGGCCAACGAGATCGCGGCGAGGCGCCACGGCACCATCGGCCTCGTCAGCGAGCAGTGCCTCTACAACCTCTTCGAGCGCCGCGCCGAGATGGAGGTCATCCCGGCCGCACAGGACTACGGCCTCGGCGTCATCCCCTGGTCGCCGCTGCACGGCGGGCTGCTCGGCGGCGTCATCAAAAAGGAGGTCGAGGGCGGGCGGCGCAGCTCCGGCCGGGCCGCCGAAGTCCTCGCCGACCCGGCCGTACGCGCGAAGATCCAGGCGTACGAGGACCTGCTCGACAAGCACGGCCTGGAGCCCGGCGAGGCCGCCCTGGCCTGGCTGCTCACCCGGCCGGGCGTGACCGGCCCGATCGTCGGCCCGCGTACCGCCGGGCAGCTGGAGTCGGCGCTGCGGGCGTCCGAGCTCGACCTGAGCGAGGAGCTGCTGGCGGGGCTGGACGAGATCTTCCCGGGTCCGGGGCCGTCTCCGGAGGCCTTCGCCTGGTAGCGGTCACGGGAGCGCGGCGGCGCTGGGCCTCCCAGGCGTATCGCCTACCTGCCGAGCGCCGCCGCCAGCGCCACCACGACGAACATCAGCACAAGCACACCGGCCATGATCCGGTTCCGGGTTTTGGGGTTCACGTGTCCGAGCCTAACCGGCGCCCGTGAGCGGCCGGCGGGCGACCGCCTCGTACCGGGGCTGCTCGCCCGCCACCCCGGACGTGGGCAGGTGGCTGCGCACCAGTGCCAGCTCGTCCACCGTCCACGTGCGGCTCGTGAATGCGTCGAGCGCCGCGACGTACGGCCGTACGTCCACCGCCGACCGGCTCCTCGCGACCGTCAGGTGAGGCTTGTAGCGCCGGTGCTCCCCCATCGGCACCCCGGCCTTGCGCGCCGCCGCCTCACTCCGGTCCGCCAGCAGCCGCAGGGTCGCCAGGTCCCCCTCCGCGCCCGCCCACAGCGCCCGCCCGTGCCCGAACTGGCCGCCGCCGCGCAGCGCCAGCCGGAAGGGGGCCGTACGGTGCGCGACGCGCTCCAGACGGGCCGACAGGTCGGGTACGAGGTCGTCGTCGACCTCGCCGTAGAAGGCGAGCGTGAAGTGCCAGCCGGGGCGGCCGGTCCAGCGCAGGGCGTCCGCGCCAGGCAGCTTCTTCAACTCGGCGACCTCGGTGGCCAGTTCGCGGGCCACGTCCTCGGGCGGCAGCACGGCGGCGAAGAGTCTCATGGGTCCAGCCTGGCACCATGACCGGATGACGATCACCATCAGAGAAGGCGGACCCGACGACATCCCCGTGATACTCGGCATGCTCGACAGCTGCGTCGAGTGGCTGGTCTCACAGGGGCGCACGGGGCAGTGGGGGACGAAGCCGCTGTCGGAGAGCGCGCGGACCGTGGAGTCGGTGACGCGGAGCACGGCAGGTGGCGAGGTCTTCATCGCCGAGGTGGACGGCGAGCCGGCCGCCACCCTCACGCTGGCCGACTCGCCCGGCCCCTCCCTGGCCCATCTCGCCTCGCCCGGCGAGCCCGAGCGGTACATCCACTGGCTCGCCTCCGACCGCCGCTTCCAGGGCCACGGCGCGGGCAGCGCCCTGCTCGCCCACGCCGCCGAGGTGACCCGACGGGCGGGCGTCTCGCTGCTGCGGGTGGACTGCTACGCGGGCGACGACGGCAAGCTCGTCCGCTACTACGAGAGCCACGGCTTCGCCCGCACCGAGACCTACCGGGGCACGGACGACTGGCCGGGGCAGGTGCTGGCCCGCCGGGTCTGACCCCTGAAGGGGCGGGGCCCGCAGGCACCCGCCCCTCAAGTCGCGCCGGGCGGCCCTCAGGCAGCCGTGGCCAACTGCTCCCGCTCCCGCGGCACGAACCGCACCTGCGGATGCCCGTGGTTCCAGCCCACCGACAGCCGCAGGCCGCCGACCCGCGCCAGGACCAGGCCGATCGTCACGGCGGCGGCAGTCGTGATCGCGCCGCCCACCGCCAGGCCCGCCCGGACGCCGTACGCGTCCGTGACCCAGCCGGCGATCGGTGCGCCCAGCGGTGCGCCGCCCATGAACACCATCATGTAGAGGGCCATCACCCGGCCTCGCATGCTGGGGTCGGTGGCCATCTGGATGCTGCTGTTGGCGGTGACGTTGACCGTCATGCCGAACATTCCTATCGGGGCCATGAGCAGGGCGAACAGCCACAGCGACGGGGCGAACGCGGCCACGATCTCCATCGTGCCGAAGGCCAGCGCGCCCGCCACCAGCACCCGCATCCGGGCCGTGCCGCGCCGGGCCGCGAGCAGCGCGCCGGCCAGGGAGCCGACCGCCATCAGGGTGTTGAAGAGGCTGTAGGAGCCGGCACCCGCGTGGAAGACGTCGTCGGCGAAGGCCGACAGGTAGACGGGGAAGTTGAAGCCGAAGGTGCTGACGAACCCGGCGAGGGCGATGGTCCACATCAGCTCCGGCCGCCCGGCGACATACCGCAGTCCCTCCCGCAGCTGCCCCTTGCCGCGCGGCGCGCGCTCGACGACGTACAGCTCACGGTCCCGCATCAGCAGCAGGCCCGCGAGCGGCGCGACGAAGGACAGGCCGTTGGCGAGGAACGCCCAGCCGGTGCCGACGCCGGTGATCATCAGGCCGGCCACGGCGGGGCCGACCAGACGTGCCGACTGGAAGTTCGCCGAGTTCAGGCTGACCGCGTTCTGCAGCTGGTCCGGGCCGACCATCTCGGAGACGAACGACTGCCGGGCCGGGTTGTCGACGACGGTCGCCAGACCGACGACGAAGGCGGCCAGGTAGACATGCCAGACCTGGACGTGCCCGGAGAGGGTGAGGACGGCCAGCGCGATGCCGGTGAAGGCCATCGACGTCTGGGTGACGAGCAGCGTGCGGCGCTTGGGCAGGCGGTCGACGAGGACGCCGCCGTAGAGGCCGAAGAGCAGCATCGGCAGGAACTGCAGGGCCGTCGTGATGCCGACGGCGGTGGCGGAGCCGGTGAGGCTGAGCACCAGCCAGTCCTGCGCGATGCGCTGCATCCAGGTGCCGGTGTTGGAGACGACCTGGCCGAGGAAGAAGAGGCGGTAGTTCCTGACCTTCAGCGAGCTGAACATCGAGGACCTGCGGGGCCCCGGGGCGGGCGGGGAGTCGTGGGTGGTCGGTGCGGGGGCGGAGTCTGCTCCGGATCCCGTACTCAAAAGGGTTCGCCTCCTCTTGGCTGCTTACAGGTGTGCGAGCTTCTCCAGCACGGGGGCGGCGGCGCGCAGTTTCGCCCACTCGTCCTCGTCCAGACCCTCGACCAGGGTGGCCAGGAAGGCGTTGCGCTTACGGCGGCTCTCCTCGAGCATCGCCTCGGCCTGCTCGGTCTTCGTGACGACCTTCTGGCGCCGGTCCTCCGGGTGCGGCTCCAGCCGGACCAGTCCCTTGGCCTCCAGCAGGGCGACGATACGGGTCATCGACGGCGGCTGGACGTGCTCCTTGCGGGCGAGCTCACCAGGGGTGGCCTTGCCGCAGAGGGAGAGGGTGCCCAGCACCGACATCTCGGTGGGGCTCAGCGACTCGTCGACCCGCTGGTGCTTGAGCCGGCGCGACAGTCGCATGACGGCGGAGCGCAGGGAGTTCACGGCGGCAGCGTTGTCGCCATGGGTAAGGTCCGACATGTTCTTTAGCGTAACTCATTACCCTCGCTAAAGACCACTAGGGACACGCATGGATGCCCGTGAGCCGGGCCACTGAAGCGCAACATCACTCATATGGGTGATCTGGCAGCGGAACGTGACACACCGCACCGAAGAGTGCCGCGACCCTCGTGGTCATGGGGACCAGCGTGCTCAGCCTGCGAATAGACCATGAGCTGCTCGAACGGCTCCGCCGGCATGCCGCGAAAAGAGGAATGAGCGTCCAGGACTATGTCGTCCGAACGCTCATCCGCGATGACTTCGACGAACGGTTCCAGGCCGCCGTGGAAGAGACAGAGAAGTTCTACGGGCGCACGTGAGCAACGGGCCCACGTGAGAGACCGCCTTACGTGAGGCCCAGCGCCGGCATCAGGTAGTAGAAGCCGAACACCGCCGCCACGACGTACATCGCGATCGGCACCTCCCGGCCCCGCCCGGCGGCCAGGCGCAGCACCGCGAAGGCGATGAAGCCCATGCCGATGCCGTTGGTGATCGAGTAGGTGAACGGCATCATCACCATCGTCACGAAGGCCGGGATCGCGATCGTGTAGTCGGCCCAGTCGATCTCCTTGACGGAGTTCGCGAGGATCAGGAAGCCGACCGCGAGCAGGGCAGGGGTGGCCGCCTGGGACGGGACCATGGTGGCGACGGGCGTCAGGAACAGCGCCACACCGAACAGGGCGCCGGTGACGACGTTCGCGAATCCGGTGCGGGCACCCTCGCCGACGCCGGCCGTGGACTCCACGAAGGCCGTGGTGGCCGACGAGGAGCTGGCGCCGCCCGCGGCGACGGCGAGGCCGTCGACGAACAGGACCTTGTTGATGCCCGGCATCTGCCCCTGGGCGTCGGTCAGCTTCGCCTCGTCGCTGACGCCCATGATCGTGCCCATGGCGTCGAAGAAGCAGGACAGCAGGACGGTGAAGACGAAGAGGATGCCGGTCAGCGCGCCGACCTTGTCGAAGCCGCCGAACAGGCTGACCTCGCCGATCAGGCCGAAGTCGGGGCTGGCGACGGGGTTTCCGGGCCACTTCGGGGTCGTCAGGCCCCAGGACGGCACGTCCGCGACGGCCTCGATGACGACCGCGAGCACGGTCATCGCGACGATCGAGATGAGGATCGCGCCGGGGACCTTGCGCACGATCAGCGCGAGGGTGAGCAGCGCGCCGAGGATGAAGACCAGCACCGGCCAGCCGTTGAGGTGGCCGTCGCCGCCGAGCTGGAGCGGAACCGTGGTCTGGGCGGCGTCCGGGATGCGGGAGACGAAGCCGGAGTCGACGAGGCCGATCAGCATGATGAACAGGCCGATGCCGATGGCGATGGCCTTGCGCAGGCCGTAGGGCACGGCGTTCATGACGCGCTCGCGCAGTCCGGTGGCGACGAGGAGCATGACCACGAAGCCGGCCAGGACCACCATGCCCATGGCGTCCGGCCAGGACATCCGGGGCGCCAGCTGGAGCGCGACGACCGAGTTCACGCCGAGACCGGCGGCGAGCGCGATCGGCACGTTGCCGATGACACCCATGAGGAGGGTGGTGAACGCCGCCGTCAGCGCCGTCGCGGTGACGAGCTGTCCGTTGTCGAGCTGATGCCCGTACATGTCCTTCGCGCTGCCGAGGATGATCGGGTTCAGCACGATGATGTAGGCCATCGCGAAGAAGGTGGCGAGGCCGCCGCGGATTTCACGGGGCAGCGTGCTGCCGCGTTCGGAGATCTTGAAGAAGCGGTCGAGTGCGCCGTAAGTGGGCCCGGCTCCCGGCTGTTCAGGGGTGGGGGCCTTGGCAGGAGCCGAGGTGGGCATGCTTTTGGTTGTTCCTACGAAGAGAAGTGGTCAGACTCAAACCGTTTCAGTATGAACATATAAAGGCTGGAACTGCTATCTCCGCGCGTAGATGCGCGTGTGGATCCGCGTGGAGCGATCGCTTCGTACCGGGATCCGATCGCCTCGTAAGCTGTCCCCCATGGCCGGTCTTTTCTCGGGAACCCCCAAGCACGAGGCGCCGGAGCCCCTGGAGGGCCCCGTGGTCGCCACCATCACCGGCGGCACGATCCTCTGGTTCGTCCTCTTCGTCGTCCAGCTCCCCTTCTACGGCTGGTTCGACGACCGCGGACAGGCCTGGTGGGTGTGGACCTGTCTGGCCGGCGGCGGGCTGGGGCTCATCGGCATCTGGTACGTCCGCAGGCGCGACGCCGCCCTCAAGCGCGCGGCGGCCCCTCAGGAGCGCCGGGAAACCACGGGCGAACCCCAGTCGTCCTGAGGTACCGCGGCGTACGACCACGGCACGACGCCGGTCCTACCCAGGTCGGAACTTCCGTGCACTCGGCGGGTGAAGGCGTAGCTCCGCACGTACCGTCGAAGGCATGACGCATACCGACGCGGGCGCCGAAGTGGACAACCCTGTGCACCCCGTTCGCGCCCCGGTGGCGACGGGCGGGCTGACCGCCGCCGAGGTGGCCGAGCGGGTCGCCCGGGGTGAGGTCAACGACGTTCCGGTGCGCAGCAGCCGGTCGATGACCGACATCGTGCGCGCCAACGTCTTCACCCGGTTCAACGCGATCATCGGCGTGCTCTGGGTGATCATGCTGTTCGTCGCGCCCATCCAGGACAGCCTGTTCGGCTTCGTGATCCTCGCCAACACCGGCATCGGGATCGTCCAGGAGTGGCGGGCGAAGAAGACCCTCGACTCGCTCGCCGTGATCGGCGAGGCCCGGCCCACCGTGCGGCGCGACGGGGTCGCCGGCGAGGTCAGCACCTCGGAGATCGTGCTCGACGACCTGATAGAGATCGGGCCGGGCGACAAGGCCGTCGTGGACGGCGTGTGCGTCGAGGCGGACGGGCTGGAGATCGACGAGTCACTGCTCACCGGAGAGGCCGACCCGGTCGTCAAGCAGCCGGGGGACCAGGTGCTGTCCGGCAGCTTCGTCGTCGCCGGGGGCGGCGCCTTCCAGGCCACCAAGGTCGGGCGCGAGGCCTACGCCGCGCAGCTCGCCGAGGAGGCGTCCCGCTTCACGCTGGTCCATTCCGAGCTGCGCTCCGGCATCTCCACCATCCTCAAGTACGTGACCTGGATGATGATCCCGGCCGCGACCGGCCTGATCATCACCCAGCTCGTCGCCAAGGACAACGCGCTCGACGACTCGATCGCCCGGACCGTCGGCGGCATCGTGCCGATGGTCCCCGAGGGGCTGGTGCTCCTCACCTCGGTCGCCTTCGCCATCGGCGTCATCCGGCTCGGCCGCAAACAGTGCCTCGTGCAGGAACTGCCCGCCATCGAGGGCCTCGCCCGCGTCGACACCGTCTGCCTCGACAAGACCGGCACGCTCACCGAGGGCGGCATGGACGTCACCGAGCTGCGGCCCCTGGCCGGCAACGACGAGGAGTACGTACGCAAGGTGCTGGGCGCCCTCGGCGAGTCCGACCCCCGCCCGAACGCCTCCCTCCAGGCCATCATCGACGCCTACCCCGACGCCGACGACTGGCGCTGCACCGAGTCCCTCCCCTTCTCGTCCGCCCGCAAGTACAGCGGCGCCACCTTCAGCGAGGGCAACGGCGAGGCCAGTTCGTGGCTGCTGGGCGCGCCCGACGTCCTGCTCGGCGGCGACGATCCCGCCCTGGCCGAAACCGATCGGCTGAACGAACAGGGCCTACGGGTCCTGCTGCTCGCCCGGGTCGGCCGCGACCTCGACGATCCCGAGGTCGCCGAGGGGGCCAAGCCCGCCGCCCTGGTCGTACTGGAGCAGCGGCTGCGGCCCGACGCCGCCGACACCCTGCACTACTTCGCCGAGCAGAACGTCCGCGCCAAGGTGATCTCCGGGGACAACGCGGTGTCGGTCGGCGCGGTGGCGACCAAGCTCGGACTGACCGGCGCGACGATCGACGCGCGCCGGCTCCCGCAGGACCGGGACGGGATGGCTGCGGCCCTCGACGAGGGCACGGTGTTCGGGCGGGTCACCCCGCAGCAGAAGCGGGACATGGTGGGCGCGCTGCAGTCCCACGGGCACACCGTCGCCATGACCGGCGACGGCGTGAACGACGTCCTCGCGCTGAAGGACGCCGACATCGGTGTGGCCATGGGATCCGGGTCCGAGGCCACCCGCGCGGTCGCGCAGATCGTGCTGCTCAACAACAGCTTCGCGACGCTGCCGTCGGTGGTCGCCGAGGGGCGTCGGGTCATCGGCAACATCACGCGCGTGGCGACGCTGTTCCTGGTCAAGACCGTCTACTCGGTGCTGCTGGCGCTGATGGTGGTGTGCTGGCAGGTGGAGTACCCGTTCCTGCCGCGCCATCTGACGCTGCTGTCCACCCTCACCATCGGCGTCCCCGCCTTCTTCCTGGCCCTCGCGCCCAACAAGGAACGCGCGAAACCCCACTTCGTACGGCGGGTCATGCGGTACTCGATCCCGGGCGGGGTGGTGGCCGGGGTGGCGACTTTCGCGACGTATCTGATCGCCCGTCACTACTACACCGGTGAGGGCGCGCTGGACGCGGAGACCAGCGTCGCCACGCTGACGCTGTTCCTGATCGCGATGTGGGTGCTGGTCATCATCGCCCGGCCGTACACGTGGTGGCGGGTCGCGCTGGTGGCGGCGATGGGGCTCGGATTCCTGGTGGTGCTGGTGGTGCCGTGGCTGCAGGAGTTCTTCGCGCTGCGGCTGGTGGGCATGACGATGCCGTGGATCGCGGTGGGTATCTCGGCGGTGGCGGCGGTCACCCTGGAGTTCGCGTGGAGGTGGGTCGACCGCCGCGTCCCCGCCTAGCCGCTGCGCTCGGCTCCGGCCGGGGCGAGATCGCCGTGGGTCACTGCGCGACCGTTGTGGCTGGTCGCGCAGTTCCCCGCGCCCCTGGGGGTTGTCCTACCGGACGTCGACGAAGTCGCCCGTGGCGTTGATGGCCGGGGTCGTGCTCGTGCCCGCGAAGCTGTAGCGGAAGTAGCCGTCCTGCGACGCGGTGACCGTGGTCTTCAGGTTGCCCGTCGAGTTGGACTTGATCGTCTTGACGGTGCTGTAGGTGGTGCTGCCCTTCTTGCGGAACTGCAGCTTCACCGACTGGTTCGTGTAGCCGTGGTACTTGTTGTCCTCCCAGTTCGCCCGGGAGAGCTTGCCGGTGACCGTGATGGTCTTGCCCTTCTTCACCGGCTCCGGCGAGGCGTTGACCGTCAGCTGGGAGTTGCGCTGGATCAGGGTGGTGGCGAGGCCGCCCTTGTCGGCGTATCCGACCTTGGTGATGTCGAAGTTGTCGGCCGAGGGGTCCTGGTCGTTGAAGGCGATGGCCATCGCGCCGGCCTTCCAGCTGCCCGCGTCCGCGTTCCACAGCTCGCCGTCGGCCGGGTAGACGTCGATCGTGCCGGAGCAGTTGGCCGTGGTCGACGAAGTCGGCGTGCACTTGCCGTAGTTGTTGCCGAACAGCATGTTGTCCGGCGCGTCGAAGGCGCCCTTGTAGAGGTAGGGGTCGGTGTAGAAGTCGTAGGCGGTGATGTCGAGGTCCGCACCGTGGGTCAGCTTGTACGTCACCTTGGTGGAGACGTGGTTGGTCGTGCCGACCTTGACCGCCTTGGCGACCTTGAAGTCGGAGAAGGTGACGTCCAGGGCGTACGGCTCGTCCTCCCCGGGGGCGCGGGTACCGAACGCGCTCTTGCCGGACGCGGCGTGCGCGGCCTCACGGATCTTCGCGACGTCCGCGCGGCTCACGGTGTCGTCGGCCTGCGCGGCCGGCACGGCGAGGGCGGAGAGGGCCAGGGCGCCGGAGACGGCGGCCACAGTGGCTCGTATGCGCATGCGTTCTCCACGTGGAGAAGGGCCCCGGTGGATCGCCGAGCACCGTGTCTCGCGATCACACCGGGGCCGAGTGATCGTTGGAGTCTGTTGACTCACAAGATCAGATAAGCGGCACGAGTGAAGGGTTGTGCCGCTGGTGTGGATGTTGCGTAAGCGTTACTGACGCTGAGTGAACGTGGGGCGATTGCCCGGTTTCAGCGGACGTCGACGAAGTCGCCCGTGGCGTTGACCGCCGGGGTCGTGCTCGTGCCCGCGAAGCTGTAGCGGAAGTAGCCGTCCTGCGACGCGGTGACCGTGGTCTTCAGGTCGCCCTTCGAGTTGGTCTTGATGGTCTTGACGGTGCTGTAGGTGCTGCTGCTCTTCTTGCGGAACTGCAGCTTCACGGACTGCGTGGCGTAGCCCGAGTAGGTGCCGTTGTCCCAGTTGGCGCGGGTCAGCTTGCCGGTGACCGTGATGGTCTTGCCCTTCTTCACCGGCTCCGGCGAGGCGTTGACCGTCAGCTTCGAGGCGCGCTGCACCTGGAAGCTCTTGGCGTTGTCCTTCTGGACGTAGTCGGCGTCGTTGCCCGCCGCGATCGCCCAGACCTTCCAGCCGCCGGCCACCTTGTTGATCAGGTTGTAGCCCGGCTCGAGGTCGAAGGTCGACTTGCAGGTCGACGTGGTGGCGTTGACCACCGTGCAGGTGGCACGGCCGTCGCTGCCGTTGGCCACGGCAGCGGAGTCGGCGCTGTCGATGTTCGCACCGTGGTACAGGATCGCCTGGGCCCAGTCGACGCCCGAGTTGTCCTTGACGGTGAAGGTCACGCTGATGGTCTTCTTCGCGGTCGACCCGGCGACCGCCGCCTTGCCACCGTTCACCACGACGTTCGAGATCGCCGTGTCGCCCTCGACCTCGTCGGCCTGGGCGGCCGGGACGGCGAGAGCGGAAAGGGCCAGGGCGCCGGTGACGACGCCGAGGGTGGCACGCATGCGCATGTGTTGTTCCCCCACGTTGCAAAGGGGCCCCGCCCGGTCACACCCAGCGGCTCGCGGGTGCGTACGGGGCCCAAGTGATCAGGGAGTCGGGTGACTCCGATGATCAGATGCGCGACGCATACGAAAGGTTGTACGACTCGTGAGAGATTTGTGCGAGAAATTTCAAGATCGGCCGGAAGGAAGCGACATGGGGTTCCTCCTCACCCGCTACACCAAGGACGAGGACACACCGGAGTCGGAGACCGACGTCTCGTCCGTGGCCGCGGAGGCGTTCGGGGCGCTGCTGGCGATGCCGGCCGCTCAGCTCGCCGACGTGTATCCGCTGGGCCCGGAACACGCGGACGGTTTCCGCGACCTGACCGGCATCACCCTCGACCTGGACCGCTTCGATTACTTCCTGGAGGCGGTGGCGGACTGAGCGCCGGGGAACGGTCAGGCCCCGCCCCTCAGTCGAACCACCGGTCCCGGGCGAGCTCCTCCGTCCGCGACGGATCCTCCAGCAGCGCCGCCACCTCGAACCGACGCGGCCACTGCCCCGCCGCCCACGCCAGGCCCGCGGCGACGCCCTCCAGGGTCGAGGCGTGCAGGGTGCCGTCGTTCGTGTGGCGCCAGTCGATCTCCACGCCGTCGACGACGAGTTCCTCGTGCTCGACGTACGACCGGGGTGTCCGCGCCCCGAGCAGCACCCGCACCGGCTCCGGTACGTCGTGCTCGGTGCCCTCGGAGTCCACGTCGCCGGTGACGGACTCGCTCAGCCGCCGCACCTGGAACAGCTCGGCCAGCTCGGCGGCCCGCGAAGGCCGTACGGGAAGCAGCGGCACACCCTCCGTGAACGGCAGCAGGTCGGGCGAGTCCACGACCACCGCGTCCGCCGCGTCCACCACCTCGACCCGCCCGTCGATCACGGCCCGCAGCTCGTCCGGCAGGGTCACCTGCTCGGGGTCGAGGTCGGCCAGAGCGCCGTACAGGGCGTGCAGTTGGGCGGAGGTGACGCGGCGGTCCGGGTCGGCGAGGCGGTCGAGCAGCTCGGCGGCGCCGCCCGGCTCGTCCAGCAGCGCGGCGACGGAGGTACGCACTCCGAGCGCCCGCAGCACCTGTTCGTCCTCGAAGCCGGTCGCGTCGGCCTCGTCGTACAGGCCGCGCAGCAGCGGGTCGCCGCCGGAGGCGAGGAGCCCGGCCGGGCGGCGGCCGTCCAGCACCGGGTGACCGCGCAGCCACCAGGCGGTGTACGGCCGTACGACCTCGTGCGTGCCGTCGGGCAGCAGGATCCGCACCTGCTGGGTCAGCGCGTCCCGCAGGGGCGGCTGGGCCAGCAGCGCGAGGGCCTGGGGCCACTTGTCGTCGTCCACCAGGTCCAGGTCGCGTACGGCGATCAGCTCGGTGGCGACCGGCGGTACCGGTGTGTCCGGGAAGCGGTCGAGGATGTCCTCGCTCCAGACGTCCACGGCGTCCAGCAGACCCGCGTCGTCGGGCTCGGCGAAGTCGCCCTCGCGCGGCTCCAGTTCGTCCGGGTCGAGGACGACGTCGGTGGCACGCACGAGCGCGAAGTTCGCGAGGACACCACATGCCGCGAGCGGCTGCTCGCCCCACTTCTCGGCCAGTTCGGCGTCCACGGTGGCGAGTTCGCCGTCCCGCATGACCTGGTGGAAGGGACTGCCGGGGAGGACGAGTTCGCCGGCGGGCGCGGGCTCGCCCTCCTCGTCGGGCAGCGCGAGGGCGCCGAGCCAGGGCTCGTCACCGGGCTCCAGGCCTGCCTCGCGCACCAGGGCGAGGACGGTGTCCGCCAGTTCCTCGGCGTCGGGAGTGTCCTCCTCCCAGCTGAGCGCGCCGTCCTCGTCCAGGGAGGCGGCGACCGCGGCGCGCACCTGGGGCGTGGTGAGGACCGCGCGCGCCGTGGCCGGGAGGGCGCCGAGCTTCTCCAGGAGCGGGTGGGCGGCGTCCGGGTGGGCGACCTTGAGGCCGAGGCGGGCCAGGATCTCCGGGTCGACGGGGGCGCCGTCGGTGGTGGGGAGCAGGATCTGCCGGGGGCCGATGGTGGTGCGCCCGTCGGCCAGCGGCACGGGGAGGCCGGACAGCCGGTCCGGGTCGACCCCGGCAAGGCTGTCGTAGAGCCGCCGCCACCAGCCCGGCTCCTTCTCCAGCCCGGCGAGCCGGTCGATCGCGTCGGTCAGCGGAACCCGGGCGACGCCCAACGTCCGCAGCTCCACACGTCGTTCGAGCCCGGCGGGGAGAAGGGTGGGCAGGACCTCGGCGAGGACCTGCACGGTGTCGGCGCCGGCGCCTTCGACCACCTCGGCGTCCCGGGGCCGCAGGGACTCGGGCAGCTCGGAGTCCTGCTCCTGCGGCTCGACGGCCGGCGGCAGGAAGGAAGTGCGGGGCAGACGCTCCAGGATGGCCTGGCGCAGGGCGCCGTCGAGTTCGCCCTTGCCGAGCGGGCCGGGCACGAGGCCGATGATGCCGTCGCTCACCGGGCGCCAGTCGGCGAGCAGTTCGGCGTACGCGTCCGCCGCCCGCTGCACGAGGAAGTCGGTGAGCGGGCCGGGGGCGGCGTGCCGGCGGGTGGTGTCGAGGGGGAAGGAGGCGATGAGGAGGGCGGGGACGCCGAGTGCCTCGTCGCTGGGCGTCGGCGCGTGCACGACGGGGGCGGTGCGGGGCCGGGCGGGCGTGCTGTCGCCGGCGTTGACCGGGACGGCCCAGGTGAGCGACCAGTGGGGGCGCAGCCGCTCCTCGACCGGGCGGTCGGCGAGCAGTTCGGGCGTGAGCGGGCCGTGGGCGGCGGCCGTACGCCAGTGGGTGACGCCGTTGGTGGAGTCCTCCACCACCGTGAAGGGACCGTCGGTACCGCGGCGCAGGGTGCGCGGCTCGGCGTCGCCGACCTCGATCACGACCTCCGCGAGGCCGGGCAGGGCGAGGAGCAGGGCGTCGTCGACGGAGTGCAGCAGCCGCTCGGCGAGGTCGGCGGCCGCGGTGTCGCGCAGGGGGAGGATGACGACCGTGTCGTAGGGGTCCGGGGCGGTGCCCTCGGCGGCGAACGGCAGCCGCAGCAGCGGCACATGTCCGTCCCGCCGCCGGATCTCGTCACCCAGTCCCGGGCTGTGTGCCGCGGTCTCCCGGGCCAGTTCGCGGGCCTCGGCGAGGGACCATCGGACACCGCCGTGCCGCCCGACGACGGCGGGTTCGTCGGTGACCGCGATCACGGACGCGAAGCCGACACCGAACCGGCCGACGGAGGCCGAGTCCCGCTTGGCGGAGGCGCGCAGGGTGGCCAGCGACTCGACGCCGCCCGCGTCCAGCGGAGCACCGGTGTTGGCGGCGACGAGAACACCCTCGCGGAGGGTGAGCCGGAGCTTTCCGGGCACCCCCGCCCTGGCGGCGGCGTCGGCGGCGTTCTGAGCGAGCTCGACCACGAGCCGGTCCCGGTACCCGCCGAGGACGAGGTCCTCCTCGGCGTTGGCGTCCTCCCGGAAACGGGCGGGACTGGTGGCCCAGGCGTCCAGGACCCCGCGGCGCAGACGGGCCGTACCGAAGGGGTCGGCACCTTCGGCCGCGGGCCGCACGAACTTGCTCACGTTGACTCTCCTCATCGGCTGACGATGAAGGTACCGCTCATGGGACGAGCGCGCGCCGCCCGCCCGCGCCACCGGGGACGCGCGTTCCGACCTCCCTGGCCGGTTCACGCGACTGCCGTCTCACAACTCCCTTGCCGCACCGGCGATCGGCTGCCTAGCATCGCGTTCACTATCGCGAATCGAATGTTGTTCCGGTGCATCGGGGGCCTGGCGTGACGTTGGTGATGGCGGTGGCGGCCGTCTGGGGCGTACTGCAGCTTTTCGCGATTTCCTCACCGACGCGTTCGGTGCGCCTGTCGACCGTGCTGCTGGCGCTGGCGGTGGGCGTGTACGGGTGCGGCGTGGCGACGGCGTTGGTGGAGTTCGCCTACACCCGTGTCTACGCGGAGCAGTCGGGCCGGTCGCTGGTGACGGTGGTGAACACCACCAGCTACACGGTCGCTCCCTGGGTGGAGGAGTTACTCAAGGTTTCCCCGTTGCTGCTGGCGGGGCTGAGCCCGCGGGTCCGCCGCCAGTGGGGGCTGACCGACTTCGTCGTGGTGGGCGCGGCTCTCGGGGCGGGTTTCGGGCTGCTGGAGGCGGTTCTCCGGTTCGGCCTGGACGCGGACCGGGCGATCCCTCGCGGCGAGGGCTGGATCGTCCCCGACAGCCTGTCCCCGCCGTACGTGCCGGGCCTGGGGCAGGTGCTCACGTCGTGGCTCCCGGCCCCGTTCAGCCAACTGGACCTGGGCGGCCCTCCGGTCACGGAAACGTTCACGCACCTGGTGTTCACGGCCGTGGCCGGCTTCGGGGTCGGGCTGCTGTGGCGCGCGCACGGCTGGATACGCCTGCTGTCGATCCTCCCGATCGCAGCCGCCGCCGCGCACCACACGGTGAACAACTACGCGGTGCAGGAGCACGCCGCCGGGGCCAGGGAATGGCTGGAGTCCCTGAACGGACTGGCATGGGCCGCGCCACTCGTGTGCCTGGCCATCGCCATGGCCGCGGACCTGCGCCGGCTCCACCGCGCCAAGGGCACCATGCCCGACGTACTCCTCGCGTCCGAACGTGCCGACGGCGACAGCCTGGGAGCACTGCTGCGGTACGCGGCCTGGCGTCTGCCGTGGAGCCTGCTGATCGTCCTTCGTTACGTCAGGCTGCGGCGCTCCTTGCTGTACGCGGCCGCCGAGTCGACGCCCCCCGGCGAAACGAGGGACCTGCGTCGGGTGGTCGCCGGGATCACGGCCCGGATGGACGCGTCCGACAACGGGCATGCCTGGCGGGCGCTCAACATCCGCGCGTGGCTGAAGGCGACCCGAGCGGCCCGCCGCTCCCGGGAGCGCTGGCTCCTGCTGATCCCGTGCGTGCTGATGCTCCCCGCGTTGCTGTTCCTGGGCGTCGGCTCGTTCACCTCCACCGCCGGTCTCCAGGAGTTCTTCAGCACCGGTGCGGGGCCGAAGATCCTCATGGGCTTCGGCATCGCCGCCCTGGCCTGGATCGCCTACCAGCTGGTCACCCTCTTACGCACCTGGCACCGGGCATCGGCCCAG
Source organism: Streptomyces sp. NPDC055013 (assembly GCF_053608645.1). Taxonomy (NCBI): domain Bacteria; kingdom Bacillati; phylum Actinomycetota; class Actinomycetes; order Kitasatosporales; family Streptomycetaceae; genus Streptomyces; species Streptomyces sp. NPDC055013. The sequence continues at coordinate 91,288 of NZ_JBSGVW010000005.1, read as the reverse complement.
CCCCTGGGGGAAGTGCTGGCAGCGCACCGCTTCCGTCTCGGAACGGCACTGGGGGCGGCGACCACCGGCGTCCTCCTCCTGTGGCGCGGCCTGGGCGACGCGGGCCCCGACGGCCGGGCGATCCGCAACCTCCACCTCCTAGACGCCCTGAACACGTTCCTGGTCTACCTCGGCTTCGCCCTCCTCCTGCTCTCCCTGCTGGCCCTGTTCCCACCGGGCGGCTTCGCGCTGGCCGGCGGCGGGATGGTCGGCGCCCTGACAGCCGAGGCGGCGCTCAGTGCCGGGGTGCTGGGTACGGCCGGGGTCGTGCTGATGGCGGTCGGTTCCGGGGGAACGGGCACGAGTCAGCCGGGCGGCGGCAAGAGCGACGGCCTCCCGCAGTGGCTGCGTGACAAGTGGAAGGCAGGGCGGGAATTCAACACGCAGAACTGGCCGCGCTACCCGACCAACGAGGTATACCTGGAAAACGGAAAATACCTCGACTCGTATCGCCCCGGAAAAGAGATCGTTTCCCGCAAGCAGACTCAGATAGCGAAGATCAAACCAGAGTCACTCAAGGACTATCTTCGAGAGATCAACCAGAAGTACAAGGCAGGAACAAAAATACCGGACACGCCAAAAGCGCGCGCAGAATACCCGCAGTTGATCGGGAAACCTCTGAAGGGTAAGTACTATCTGGAAGTCCCCATCCAGTCACAGCCTGTGCCAGAATGGGCGCTGCGGGAAGCAGCGAATCACGGCGTGATAATCCGAGACGTACAGGGTTTCGTCTACCGGCTACCGAAGGGTACGGGCTGAACCAGTCATGATCTGGACCTACTGCGAGCAGTGGAACAACCTCGCCGAAACGCCCATGAACCCCTTGACTCCCGAGCAGGCTCAAGCCCGGCACGGCCGGGGCGAGTTGTACACCGCAGTCGCCGCATCCGCCGGACAGTCCGCACCGGCCCTGCGAGTGGAAATGCGACTGGAGACCGGTTACGCCTCTGTCATCTTCATGGACGAATACGGCCGTGACACACTGGACTACACATTCACGCTCATCGACGGCTCCTTCTTTCTGGAGACAGCGACCTCGTACAGTTATGGCGATTCTCAGGAGCGAGGCGGGTACGCAGACGCGGACCGCACTGAGACGTACGAATTCACCACTGGTGGCGTCATTCAGCGCGCGATCGAGGACGAGGGTGGCGAATCCATGGAAAACCGTCATGGAGTCGATGTTTCCTCCAACTGGGAGCCGGTTCCCGAATTCGGCGCATACTCCTCATTGAGTAGACGCGAACGCTAGAGTCATTGCTGGACCAGCCCAACGGAAATTCAGTGGGCCGGAACGTGGCGGAGCCCGGGAGTCATATCCAGCTCCCGGGCCCCTGGGGATGCCACCCAATTGCGCACGCCGGCGGCGTTTAAGAGGTCGGATCAGTCATCATGCCGTCGTGTTCTTCCTTTGAACTACCGCACCGCGCAAGAGGTGCAGGCGAGAGTCGAACTCGCATCCGACGGCGTTCGTCCGGCCTCGGTCGATCCGGCGATCGGCGGCAATGCTGAGACTGGAGCGAGAGTCTGAGATTGATCGCGGCTGCCTCTGCCATGTTGGGCTACCCCGGCCCGGATGAATGTCGTAGTGCCGGGGGAAGGACTCGAACCTTCACTGTCACCGCGTCTTTCAGGCTGAACTTCAGTGTCAGCTTGCGCTCATCGCGCGAACCGGTCCTCAGTCCGGCCCGCGCCTGTTGCGCACCCCCGCGCTCGCACGCGGGGGCGATCATGGAGGCTACCCGTGACCGGCGTCAGCCGAACAGGTGGCCGAACACGGCGTCGCCGACCCGCTGATCGGTGACCTCGGCACCGTTGGCCTCCTCGCGGGCGAACTTCACGGCCTGCTGGAGCTTCTCGACCCGCTCCACCAGCTCATTGACCCGCCGCGCCGGAAGGGCGCCGGAGAACTTCACGGTCGTCCAGTACCCGATGGGCACGTCCTCGTAGTACACCTCGACCTGCGCCGGGTGCTTCTCCGTCGCCTCCGCCTTCACGTGGTTGCGCGGAACCTTCTTCGTACGGATCGTGCGGACCTGGTCCGTCTTCCACCAGTCCGTGGACGGGTCGTGGGACCAGGACTCGGCGGCATCGAGGGTGGGAAGCTTCTTCACGAAGGTGTGCAGGTCGGTGAGCTGCTTCTCCAGGAACAGGAGGTAGCTGACCGGAACGTCGGCGACGACCGTGCGCCCCTCGACCGTGACGTCCGCACGCGCCGAGCAGTTGGCCCAGTCCTTCGTCGCGGTCACGTCGAACAGCCGGGTCAGCGAAGCGGACATCTCCCGCAGCACGTCCTCCGCCTGCACCTGTACCCGCGTGGACTCCGGCGGCAGTTGCTCGCCCTCCTCGTCCTTCGGCTGGTACGTACGCGAGATACCGGCCAGCAGCGCGGGCTTCTGCACCTTGTGATGCGCCGCGGTGATGTCCTGGAGCGACTTGCTCTTGACACCCTTTTCGACAGCGATGATCTGATTCAGCTTCGCCACGTCGTCCCCCTTCGAACAGGCAGGAACGTATCCCACCGGCTCGAACAGGCGCACTCCCTTTTCAGGGGGTCAGCCGTTGACTCACCAGGCGTGAGAGTCTGATGTGCGGTTGATCATGCACACATCTCATCCGCACGGGAGTGCCGCACAATGCTGGACTTGATCAAGGAGACCCTCGGCGAACTGGCCTGGGGACTCTTCGCGATCGTCGTGTTCCTCTGGTGGATCGGCGGTCCAGGGATGACAGCCTTCATCTGGAGCAACGGCGACAGGAGCTTCGCACTCCAGTTCCTGGCGGCCTGGGCGGCAGTCACCGCCCTGTACCTCACCGCGTCCCGACTGATCCGCCGCGCCCGCAGGAGTTAGGCGCGAGAGTTGGCCGCGTACGACACGAAGTCGGCCCAGGCCTGCGGGGCGAGCGCCAGTCGGGGGCTGGTGTGGCGGTACTTGGAGTCGCGGACGTGGATGGTGCGGGGTGCCATCGCGACCTCGACGCAGGAGTCGCCCTCGCTACTGCTGCTGTAGCTGCTCTTGAACCACGCCAGTTCGGAGGCGCCCATTCGGACCTCAGCCCTCGGACGCGTAGGCGACGAAAGCCGCCCAGCTCTCCGGAGTGAGGGCGAGTTGAGGGCTGGACTCACGGTACTTGGAGTCGCGGACGTTGATGGTGCGGGGCGCTATCGCAACCTCGACGCAGGACTCGCCGTCGGTGCCGCCGCTGTAGCTGCTCTTGAACCACGCCAGTTCGGAAACATCTCCGACGGAGGCCTTGCCGATCATGTTTCTCCCAGCAGTCTCTCGATGAAGGCCAGCGACTCCCGCGGTGGGAGAGCCTGCGCCCGGATGGTGCCATACCGCAGCTCAAGGATGCGAAGCTGCTTCGGATCGGTGATCGGCCGCCCGCTAAACGCCCCGTCGGAACGCCCCACCGCCGTACCGTCCGCAAACTTCAGCAACTCGATCCTGCCGTCCAGGCCCGGGTGAGCGTCGGTGTTTGTCGGCATGACCTGAAGCGTGACGTTGTTCAACCGCCCCACCTCCAGCAGACGTTCGAGCTGGCGTCGCCACACCATTGTGCCCCCGACCTGTCGGCGCAGCGGGGCCTCTTCCAGGACGAAGTGGATCGAAGGGGCCGGATCACGTTCGTAGACCGACTGCCTGGCCAAACGAGCCGCCACCATACGTTCCACATCGTCCGGCGCGTAGGGCGGTTGCGCTGCCTCGATCACGGCCCGCGCGTGCTCCGGCGTCTGCAACAGCCCAGCGATGATGTTGCACTCGTACACGCCGATCTCGACCGCCTTGGCCTCCAGCGTCCCCAGCTCCCGCACCTTCTTCGGATACAGGACCTTCTGCACGTCCTCCCACGTCGCCGCAATAAGCCCCCCGGCCCCCAACACCTCATCGGCCTTGACCAGATACTCCTGCCGAGGAATCCGCTTCCCACCCTCGATCTTGTAGACCAGGTCCTCCCCGTACCCGACCGCCCTCCCGAACTCCGCGGCCCGCATCCCCACCGCCTCCCGCCGCAGCTTCAGCTGCCGCCCGACCGTCGCGATGACCGCCACGCCCCACTCGTCGTCAGGATCCACCTCCCAACCCGGCTCGTCCGCCTCCGTCTTGAGCCGTCCGGTGTCCGCCTCGACCGACATCCCGTACCCCTCCGTCGTACCGCCCCCGTGCTGCTGCGCCCTACCCGCACCCAACGCCCCGACAGCCCGGACACCACCGGACAAGCTCCGGACAGTCACCGTACGCACCCGCTGAGTCACTTGTTCACGGTAAGCACGCACGACCACGCTGAGTGAGGTGAACAGGAAATCCCCCGATCTCGTCACCCCCGTCCGCCACTTCAGCGTCCAGCTGTCCCCCACCCCGCGCGGCGCCCGCCTCGCCCGTCTCCTGGCCGGCGAGCAACTCCGCAGCTGGGGCATGCCGTTGGACCCGGCGACGCACATCGTGGCCGAGCTGGCGAACAACGCCGCCACACACGGCCGCGTCCCCGGCCGGGACTTCCTGCTGCTCCTGTACGTCGTCGGCGGCACCCTCCGCATCGAAGTCACCGACACGTGTGGCGATCGGCCACCGAACCCCCAACACCCCACCCCCGACGCTGAGTCCGGCCGTGGACTCACCATCGTCGAGGCGTTGGCCGACCGCTGGGGCACCTCACCGGGGCTGCCTCCGCGCAGGACGGTCTGGGCCGAAGTCGCCTTGCCACCGGACCACAGAAACCCGTTCTCCGGTGGCACGCGCGGTCTCCCTCAAGGAACAGACCAGTGAAAGAACCCCACCAAGCCCCACCCCTCCCGCCCACGGCGTCGCAAACTCACCCAACCGGGTGAACATCATCAACTCGGCTGGATTCGGGGCAGGTTGCCTGCCTTACGCTCGCCGCAACACAACCGCAGACATACGACGGCCCTCGCCGGGACGGCAATCCCAGTGCGAGGGCCTGACCACCAAGGAAGTAGCAGCCTTCCCGATGGACACTCAAAACCCTAGCGCGCCCCTGCGCGCCCAGTCCCCTATCGCGGGCAAAAACCACCCCCACGCGGGCGGTCTCATCCACGACAACGCCCGCCACACCACCCGCTTCACCGTGATCGGCAATCACCTCGCCCAGCACCCGGAGCTGTCCGGCCTCGCGATCGGGCTCGGCGTCTACATCCAGTCGCTTCCGGCGGGCGCCCGCGTCGACATCAAGACCCTCGCCGCCCGCTTCCCCGAGGGCACGACCCGTATCGCCGCAGCCCTGCGCGAGCTGGAGACCCACGGCTACCTGCGCCGCGAACGCCAACGCACCTCCGCCGGCCGCATCGTGACCCGCACGGTCTCCTGCAACCAGCCAGGTCACCGCCGTACGCAGGACCACCAGGCCGCGCCGCCTCGGAAGAAGCGAACCCCGGGACCCCGCAAGCCCCTGCCTGCCGTACCGCAGCCCGCCTACCCGGCCCCCGCCCTCCTCCAGACGGCCACGGACCTCCTCGCGGACCTCCGCCACCACGATCCCCGTCTCCTGCTCAGCGAGCGCGACACAGCCCACCTGGCCCCTGGTGTCGCCGCATGGCTGGAACGCGACATGACCCCCACCGCCGTACGCCACGCCCTGACCGCCGACCTACCGGACCCGCTGTGCCGCCCGGCAGCCCTCCTTGCCCACCGCCTCACCGCCCAGCTACCGCCCCCACCCCCGTACCGCGCCCCAGCGCCACCGCCGACCGTCCGCCACCCGCTCCAGACCTGCGAAGGTTGCGACCGCGCCTTCCGCTCACCCACCTCAGGAATCTGCCGTGACTGCCGCCATGCCCTTGCCACCGCCGCCTGAGCCCATCGCATCCTGTTCCCCGCGCTCCGGCCGGATACTCTGGCCGGGGCACCCTCCGGAGGACACCATGAGCACTCAGGCCGACCACGGAAGCGAACTGATCCCTCGTCCCGAACAGACCCCTGATGCTCTGCGTGCAGCCCTTGCCATCGTCGCGCCAGGCCGCCTGGACGAGATGCAGACCATGAAGGACGAGGCCTTCGCCAAGGCGGTCGAGTGGCAGTCTGTGAGCCCGGTGAAGGGCTGGGTTCTGGCCTGGGCCAGGGATATCGAGATCGCCCGTCGGCCGGACCTGTCCGCCCGCTACGCCTGGGCACAGGACAACTTGGAACACGAGGACTCCGCCATTGCGTGGGAGGCTCTTCGCGAGTTGAGTGCGGTCCTCGACGAGGCGTTGAAGGCAGTTCGCGAGTGAGCTGGAAATGGGAGTACGCCTTCGGCGCCGAAGAGTCGGCCCGTACCGCTCCCGCAGATTTCCTCGCCGCTGTGGCACGCAAGGCCGACGAGCTGGTCAGGGCGGCCGAAGCTCTCCACGTCCACGGCCGAGCCCACGACGGAGTCGACCCGAAGGGCGGCATCGTGAACGTCACCGGCGGCATGTTCACGTACCAGGTCGTCGTGCGCAGCGAGCGGATCTATGTCGTCCAGATCACGTTCCTGGGTTTCTGAACGGTTCCGGAGGCAACCGGATTGAACTCGCACCGGTACCGGGCCATGCGCGACCTCGTGCAGTCCATTGACGACACCGTTCCCGGCAAATTCGAGATCACGAAGGAGGGGCTCGTCCACGACCCGGTGGCGCCCAACGGCCGCCACGAGCTCACCAGAGCACAACTCCGTAGGCGCCTGGAGAAGGTCATGCCTGAGGAGATCGTGGCCCACACGGGCGAACCCGACGTCGAGATGGCGCCGGAAGGCATCATGCGCCGCCCCGACGTAATGGTGATCACCATGGCGGACATGGAGGGAGACGGGTCCTTCGACCCACACACACTCATCGCCGCCATTGAGATCGTCTCTCGCTCCAACCCCGACAACGACTGGGTCACCAAGATGCGCGACTACCCCCTGATCGGCATCCCCGTCTACGCGGTCTTCGATCCTCGCACCGGCACAGGCGCCGTACTCACCGACATCCACGCAACCCCCGAAGGCCCTCGCTACGCGACCCGCAAGGACTTCGTGTACGGAGAGGACGTCACCATCGCGGAATGGACGATCTCAACCGAGGACCTGCCGCGGTACAAGCGCGAGGACGAGGGTGAAACAGGCGCGCCGCCGGCGTCCTGACCGCTACGAGTGCCCCAGCTCCCCCGAGTCCCCGTCCGCCCCCACCGACACCGATCCCGAGTCCGGTGCCGGGCGCAGCGGGAAGGGGTCCACGCGGGTCTCGTCGATCACCGGCGGAGCCGGGCGCGGGGGCTTGGGCATGATCGCGGCCTCGGAGTGGCCGCCGCAGCCGTACGTCAGGGACACCACACGGCCGTCGGCCGGAGCGAACTCGTTCGCGCAGACGCCGAAGGCCTGGCCCAGGGAGCCGCCGATCGGGGCCAGGAAGCCGCAGGTGACGCAGGAGGCCGGGGCCGCCTGGGCCATGGGGGTCTTGGCGCCGTACGTCTCCTCCCAGCGGTCCGCGGCGACGTGCAGGCCGTAGCGGGACAGGACGCGGGCGCGGCGCATGCCGAGTTCCTCGGCGACGGCGGCGATCGAGCCGCGGGAGGGCGCCGCCGGCAGGTTGGCGGGGGCGGTCGCGGTGAGGTCCGCGTCCTCCGCCTCGACGAGTTCCGCCATCTCGTGCGAGACCGGCGAGTTCGGTCCCGGTTCGTCCTCGCCGGTGTAGCCGGGCTCCAGGCGGAGGTCCTCGGCGTCCGTGGGGAGCAGGTCGCCCGGGCCCATGTCGCCGGGGCGCAGGCGCTCGCTCCACGGCACCCACTCGGGCGCGAGGAGGGCGTCCGGGCCCGGCAGGAGGACCACCTCGTCGAGCGTGACGACCTTCGCGCGTGAGGCGCGGGTCACCGTCACCGCCCAGCGCCAGCCGCGGTACCCGAGCTCCTTGCACTCGAAGAAGTGCGTGACAACGCGGTCGCCCTCGGAGACCAGACTCGCGTGCTCGCCGACCACGCCGGGCGCGGCGGCCTCCTCGGCGGCACTGCGGGCGAGGTCGACCGCCTCGGCGCACAGACGGTCGGGGGTGCGGCTTCGCGTTGTCGCTGCGCTCACAGGTATCGCTTCTCTCCTACGCCGTCTCTCGGGTGCGGTGCCTTGAGGCGATCGAGCAGACGGAGCGGACCTGTGGGCCGCGTCGACGTCCGCGTCCGAATCACGCTCGGGCGCACCTACGTCATCCATTGTGCGGGATGGCTGAGATACGCACGCTACCTGCTCCGGGGCGCTGGGCCTACACCGACGGCCCTTTCACCGTGCGCGGCGGGATACGGAACCCTTGCCACCGGGCCATGAGTTGCCCCGTACGAATCCGAGTCGCTGCCCTCCATACGCGCCGTAACCGCGATAGCCACCCCCATCTCGGGGCACTATTGCGTCGTGGCAACCGCGAGGCAGCCCCAAGGAGCCACCGGCATCGGTGGCGCCAAGGGCGGCCGTGATCGAGGTGGCGGAACGGGCCGAAGGCGCGGCTCCCTCCGCGCGCTCGGCCGTGCCCTGCACCTCCCGTTCACCGGCCCGGCACGCGGCATCCGCAAGGCCACCCACGCGCACGGTGCCGGCGAGTCCGGTCTCGGCAAGCTGATCGAACTGCACGCGGTGAACGGCGCCGGGGACATGATGATCACCGTCGCCCTCGCCTCCACCGTCTTCTTCTCCGTCCCCACCGACGAGGCCCGCGGCCGGGTCGCCCTCTACCTCGGCATCACCATGGCGCCGTTCACGGTCCTCGCGCCCGTGATCGGCCCCCTCCTCGACCGCATCCCGCACGGCCGCCGCGCCGCGATGGCCGGCGCCATGTTCGCCCGGGCGATGCTCGCGCTGGTGCTGGCCGGGGCCGTCGCCACCGGCAGCATCGAGCTGTATCCGGCCGCGCTCGGCGTCCTGGTCGCGTCCAAGGCCTACGGCGTCGTCAGAAGCGCCGTGGTCCCCCGGCTCCTGCCACCCCGCTTCTCCCTGGTGAAGGCCAACTCCAGAGTCACCCTCGGCGGCCTCCTCGCGACGGGCATCGCCGCCCCCATCGGCGCCGGACTCCAGGCGCTCGGGCCGCGCTATCCGCTCTACGGCGCCTTCCTGATCTTCGTCGCCGGCACGATCCTGTCCTTCACCCTGCCGCCGAAGGTCGACTCGGCCAAGGGCGAGGACACCGCCCTGCTGGCGGCCGACGAGCAGCATCTGCACGGGCCGCACCGCCAACCCGTCAAGCGCCCCGGGCTGCGCACCGTCGGCATCGCCGTCACCCACGCCCTCGGCGCCAACGCCGCCCTGCGCTGCCTCTCCGGCTTCCTGATCTTCTTCCTCGCGTTCCTGCTGCGCGAGCACCCGATGTCCGGCCAGAGCGCGGCCGTGTCGCTGGGCATAGTGGCCGTCTCGGCCGGGGTCGGGAACGCCTGCGGTACCGCGGTCGGCGCATGGCTGCGCTCGCGGGCGCCCGAGATCATCATCGTCACGGTCGTGGGCTTCGTGCTGCTCGCGGCGATCACCGCCGCGATCTTCTTCGGTGCGATCGTGGTGGCGTTCCTGGCGGCGACCGCCGGGTTCGCCCAGGCGCTGGCCAAGCTGTCCCTGGACGCGCTGATCCAGCGGGACGTGCCCGAACTGGTCCGTACGTCGGCCTTCGCGCGCTCCGAGACGCTGCTGCAGGTGTCCTGGGTGCTCGGCGGCGCCATCGGCATCGTGCTGCCGCTGAAGGGCTCCCTGGGGCTGCTGGTCGGCGCGACGATCGTCGCCATCGGCTGGCTGACCACCATCAAGGGTCTGATCGGTTCGGCGCGGCACGGCGGCCACAGCCACCCGCGCGTGAGCTGACACGATCCGTCCGCCGGCAAGGCCCCACGGCACACCGCCCGCGCGTACCGCCATCGGCAGCGTGCCGCCGCTCAGTGGCTCCCCGGGCCCACCGGCCGGCTGACCACCATCAAACGCCTGATGGCCCGACAGGCGTCGAGGACATGATCGACTCGACCCCGCACGACGGCCACAGCCACCCGCGCGTGACCTGAGGCGCGGTCCCCCGGCCCGGCCCACGGCACGCCGCCCCCCGCGTAGAGAGAGCGTCACACGCGCCCGATAACCTTCGCCCATGACCACGCTGCAATCCGAAGTGCGACGCCGCCGCGCGCTCGCCGCAGCCGGCGCCGTTTCCGCCGGACTGCTCGTCCTGTCGGCCTGCGACAAGCCGACGCCGCTGGCCACGGTCACCGTCGGCAGCTCCTCCGTCCACTCGCAGGCCACCTGCGGCGGCGAGGGCAAGGCCGTGAAGACCGCGGACCTGGCCGGCTGCCTGAAGGACAAGGGCATCGAGTCCATCAAGGTGGACCCGGACGAGACCGTGCGCTTCGGTGTCGACCCGGAGATCGCGGACGAGGGCTGGACGATCCTCATGAACGGCCAGCCGCTCACCGACTCCAGCACGAAGACCTACCGCACCGTCCCGGGCAGCGTGTTCTTCAACGCCCAGTACGGCGCGAGCGGCGACTCCACGCTGGTCTCCATCAAGGAGGGCGAGCAGGACGTGACGGGCCTGTGGTCCTTCAAGCTCGAGAAGGACAGCTGATCCCTGCCGCTGGGCTGCACGTGCTGGTGGCCACCGCCGTCCCCGTGGAGAGGGACGCGGTGGCCCAGGCGTTCGCGGCAGCCGCGGACGAGGGGCGGGTGCTGCTGGGGTCCGCCGACCCGGCACCCGACGCGACCGGCCGCGGTCGGCCGGTCATCGACCTCGTCGCCGTCGGAGTGGGCCCGGCCCGGGCCGCGGCCACCACCGCGTCGGCCCTGACCACGGCCGCCCGCGACGGCGCGCCCTACGGCCTGGTCGTCTCCACCGGCATCGCCGGCGGCTTCGCGCCCCACGCCCCCGTCGGCTCGCTCGTCGTCGCCGACGAGATCACCGCTGCCGACCTGGGCGCCGAGACCCCCGACGGCTTCCTGCCCGTCACCGAGCTGGGCTTCGGCACCGTCACCCACCGTCCGCCCGAAGCACTCGTACGGGAAGCGGCGGCCGCCACCGGCGCACGCTCCGGCGCCGTCCTCACCGTCTCCACCGTGACCGGCACCGCCGTCCGCGCCGCGCGGCTGCGCGAGCGCCACCCCAGCGCCCTGGCCGAGGCCATGGAGGGCTTCGGTGTCGCCGAGGCCGCCGCCGCGCACGGCACGCCCGTGCTGGAGCTGCGCGCGATCTCCAACCCCGTGGGCCCGCGCGACCGCGCCGCCTGGCGCATCGGAGACGCGCTGGCGGCCCTCACCGAGGCCTTCGGGAAGCTCACGCCCGTCCTGGAGAGTTGGCAATCACATGACCGGTGAACAGCAGCGACAGTCCCTGCGGATCGCGTACTCGCCCTGCCCGAACGACACCTTCGTCTTCGACGCCCTCGCCCACGACCGGGTGCCCGACGCCCCCGCGCTCGACGTCACCTTCGCGGACATCGACATCACCAACGGCATGGCCGAGCGCGGCGAGTTCGACGTGCTGAAGGTGTCGTACGCCGTGCTGCCGTACGTCCTCGACGAGTACGCCCTGCTGCCCTGCGGCGGCGCGCTGGGCCGGGGCTGCGGCCCGCTGGTGCTGACGCGCGAGCCGGACGTGGACCTCGGCGGCCGTACGGTCGCCGTGCCGAGCGAGAAGTCGACGGCGTATCTGCTGTTCCGCCTGTGGGCCGCCGACACGCTGCCCTCCGGGGTGGGCGAGATCGTGGTCATGCCGTTCCACGAGATCATGCCCGCCGTGCGGGACGGGAAGGTCGACGCGGGGCTCGTCATCCACGAGGCGCGCTTCACGTACCAGAATTACGGGCTGCACAAGCTCGCGGACATGGGCGAGCACTGGGAGGACACCACGGGGCTGCCCATCCCGCTGGGCGCGATCATCGCCAAGCGCTCCCTGGGCGCACGGCGGCTGACGCTCCTGGCCGACTCGATCCGCAGCTCCGTGCGGGCCGCCTGGGACGACCCGGAAGCCTCCCGTGCCTACGTCATGGAGCACGCCCAGGAGATGAACCCCGCCGTCGCCGACCAGCACATCGGCCTGTACGTCAACGAGTTCACGGCGGACCTCGGCGACGACGGCTACGCGGCCGTGCGGGGCCTGCTGACACGCGCGGCGGCGGAGGGGCTGACCCCCGCGCTCGGACCCGAGGCGCTGTCGTTCCCCTGAACCTCACCCGGCCGTGCACGGGCTGCTCACACGTGCCGCGGCCGAGGGGCTGGTGCCGCCCCTCGGCCGGGATGCGCCGGATTCCCCCAGGAAATCCAGGGGTGCGCGGGAGCTATACGTCGAGCTGGTCGGCGACCGCGCGGAGGAGGCCGGCGATCTTCTTGCCGGCGGTCTTCTCGGGATAGCGGCCCCGCTCCAGCATCGGCGTGATGTTCTCGAGGAGGGTCGTCAGATCCTGGACGATGGACGCCAGTTCGTCCGGCTTCTTTCGCTGGGCCGCCGCGACCGAGGGGGTCGGGTCGAGGATGGTGACCGAGAGGGCCTGGTCACCGCGCTGACCGGCGACCACCCCGAACTCCACTCGCTGTCCCGGCTTGAGTACGTCGACTCCGGCGGGGAGGACCGAGGAATGGACGAAGACGTCACCGCCGTCGTCGCGGGAGAGAAAGCCGAAGCCCTTCTCGCTGTTGAACCACTTGACCTTGCCGGTAGGCACGTCTGTCCTCGTCCTCGTACTCGTCGGAAAACTGCTTCTGAAAACGGCTCTTGATAGCACTCAGCGGGTCGACCATGACCCGCCGCTACCAAGGCTAATGCTCCCGGAGCCGGTGACAAGACGTCGCCCGGTTGTTCCTTCGCGCAGGGAACTACCCTGGTCCGGTGCGTGACAAAACCCAAACGAATTCCGCCGCTCCCGGCGACCGACTGATCCGTGCCGGTGCGGTCCTGTTCTTCATCGGTGCCGTGGCCACTCTGGTCACGGTGGCCCCGTTTTTGCTCGATACGACGCCATTTCCGACCTACATGTTCGGACTGAGCATGCTGATGGGCGTCGGATTCCTCGTCGCAGGTATCGGCGTGCTGCAGTCGGCCGCGGCCGGACGACGTCAGGCGCGGGGTGCTTCGAGGTAGCGGGCCAGCCAGCCCGGGAACTCCGTCAGGTCCGTGAGGACCACGTCCGCGCCGAGCGCGCCCAGCTGATCCGTGCTGAACGGCCCCGTCGCCACCGTGACCGACAGGGCGTCGGCCGCGCGGGCGGCGCGGACGTCGCCCTCGTGGTCGCCGACGTAGACCCCCGCGTCGTGCTCACGCAGGGCCACCGCCTTCTGCTCGGCCCAGAGATTGCCGATCACCGCGTCCGGCTCGATGCCGAGGTGCTCCAGGTGCAGCTTGGCGTTCGGCTCGTACTTGGCGGTGACGACGATCGCGCGCCCGCCGGCGGCCCGTACGGCGGCGATCGCCTCACGCGCGCCCGGCAGGGCGGGGGTCGCGGTGATGGCGATCGTCGAGTACATCGCGCGGTACCGGTCGGCGATGGCCGGAACCTGCTCCGCCGGGAACCAGTTGACCAGCTCCTCCTCCAGCGGCGGCCCGAGCCGTGTGATCGCGAGGTCGGCGTCTATGTACGTCCCCGTGCGCTCGGCCAGCGCCGTGTAGCAGGCGTGGATGCCGGGGCGGGAGTCGATGAGGGTCATGTCGAGGTCGAAGCCGACGGTGAGCCGGGGCGGGGTCGAGGAGGCCATATGCGCCATTGTGCCCAGGCCGGGGGCGGGGCAGACACCGGGTGGGTGTGACCTGCATCCACCTGGCGCCGCACCTCGCGGACGCCTACTTCGCCCGCTGTGACCGCCAGACGATGAACAGCGCCGACGCCACCGCCGCCCCGCGCAGCACCCAGGGCCAGGTGTCCGAGAGGGCGGCGTTCATGTGGCCCTCGGCGATGGGGTCGCCCCAGCGGCCGTCGGTGCGGCCCCACAGCCAGGCGACGCCGGCCGTGAGGGCGAGGCCGGGCAGGATCACGACCGCCCACTTGGTCTCGGCGTCGCTCAGGCGCCGGGAGCCCCAGGCGATGAGCCAGCCGAGCAGCAGGACGACGAGGTTGCCGAGGACGGCGCCGGCGACGAGGAGGCCGGCGGAGAGCAGCAGGAGGGGGTTGCTCCAGCGGCTGGTGGGCAGCGTCGGGCGTCGCGGGATGAAGCGGCGGCGACGGGGGGCGGGGTCCGCTTCCGGAACGTCGGCCTCCGCGGCGGCGGCCTCCTCGGGCTCCTCGACGGGTGCCTTCTTGCGGAGCAGCGCCTCCTGCTCCTTGGTGGGCGGACGCCTGAGCATCTCCGGGATCTCGACGCCGCCGACGAAGCCGGGGACGTCGTCGCCGGGCCCGAAGGCGCTGCTGTCCACCCGCCACCAGTCCGGTTGGAGCGCGCTGCCCCCGAGGTCGGCCGTGCTCGCGAGGTGGGGCGGCGGGGGCGCGTCGTCGGGTGCCGTCGGGGCCTGCGCGGGGCGAGGGCGCGGCACCAGCCGGCGCAGGCCCTTGGGGCGCTCCTCCTCGGCGTGCTCGTCCCGGCCCTGCGGCTGTACGGGCACGGAGGCCACCGGTGCCTGCGGTACGGGGGCGGTACCCCCGGCGGCCGCGACGATCTCGTCCGGTGTGCCGAGCCGGGCGATGATGCGGCGGACGGCGGCGGGGCTGTCGACGGCTGCCTTGGCACGGCGCCGGTCGATCTCGCCCCGCAACTCGTTGACCAGACGCATGCGGGTGGCCGACGGCAGCTGACGCTGCTGAGCCACGTCACCGACGCGGCTCAGATACTCGTAGACGACCTGGTCGCTCTCGATCCCCACGAAGTCCCCTCCGGGGTGGGTGTGCTGAAGCCCCGTGGGGACGACGTTAGCGCAGCGCAGGGTGTGCGGGGCGGGTCAGACCGGCCGGCACTCCCCCGCGTCCTGCGCCTCGGAGCACAGGCCGTGGCCGTGCTCGTGAAGGATGTCGCGCCCGCTCTGCTGGGTGAGGAAGTTGAGGAAGGCCGCCGCGACGGAGCCGGCCGGGGCCTCGCCGTAGGTGTAGGCGAACTCGGTCTGCCAGTAGGGATAGTTGGTGTCCTCGACGCCTTCCGCCGTGGGCTCCCTGCCGTCGATCTTCAACTTGACGAGCCGGTCGGCGGCCTTGTGGCCGGCGACTCCCGCGGCCTCGCTGTAGCCGATGGCACCGGGCGTCGAGGCACTGGTGTTCAGCATGGTGTCCGTGCTGGTGACCTCGCAGCGGCCGTACCGGCCGGACTTCAGGGCCGCGCAGTCGGTCACCGTGAACTGGGGCGGTTCCCTGCCGTCCAGGACCTTGGCGACGAGGGTGCTGCGGGTGCCGGAGCCCGGGTCGCGGTTGATCAGGTGGACGGGGACGTCGTTGCCGCCCACCTGGGACCAGTTCGTCACCCGGCCGGCGAAGAGGTCGCGGATCTGGGCCAGCCTCAGGTTCTCCACGCCCGCGTCCTTGTTGACGACGAGGGTGAACACGGAGAAGGCGACGGGCTTGGGGACCAGCCGGGGGTGGCCGTCGGAGGCGAGGCCGTCGGTGAACGCGATGTGGTCGGCGAGGCCGTCGCCGACCTGGACCCCGGCGTTCTTGCCGGCCTGGTCCAGGTCGGTCACACCGTCGGTGCTGCCCTTGAAGGTGTCGTCGGCGAGCGGAATCGACACGCCCGCCCCCTCGCACCGCTTGAGGTAGTCCTCGGCGGCGGCCCGCACGGCGGGTGCGAAGGCGGTGGAGCCGTGCAGGCGGAGGGTGCCGCCGACGCAGTCCAGCGGGGGCCTGCGGTCCTCGCGCAGGAACAGCGTGAAGAACGCCTGGAGGGCCACGGCCGCCGTCAGGAACGCGATGGCGAACCAGGCCGGCCGGGAGGCGAACAGATGGCTCTCGGTCCTGGCCAGCTTGAACCGGAACACCTTCAGCAGCGGGTCGAACCAGCGCCGGTCGGTGCCGACGGCGCCGACGATGTCCGGCTTGGGAAAGGGCTCGGCGCTGTCGTCGCCCTGCCAGCTCTCCAGGATCACCAGCACCTTGTACTCGGCACCCCGGGGCAGCTTGACCTTCGGCAGTTCGATGACGCCCTCGCGCCTGGCCGGGTTGTTGCGGAAGCCGAAGCCCGGGGCCCCGCGCCTGAAGAACCGGCGCAGCTCGCGCTGGCTCAGCTCGGTGACCACCAGCCCCGCGACCTGCCGGCGGCGGAAGGTGACCCATATGCCGCTGGGGTCGTTCTCGTCGGTCAGGTAGTCACTGGCCTCGATGGGGGCGGATCCGGCGTTCTCGATGCGCAGCAGCACGAAGGAGGGATTCTTCAGCCGGTGGCCGTCGCGCTGCAACTGCTCCAGGATCTCGGCGTGCTCGGACTGCGTGTCGTCCGCGGCGAGGGTGTCCATCTGCACCCGGTAGCCGAGCCGCTTACGGCCGACGATGGCGAACTCCCACAGGAATGCCGCGACCGGGAACGTGAGACTCAGGATCGCGATCCACTGCTCGACCTGCTCGCTCACCGCTGGAACCCCCAATTCCATTGAGCCGTGAAGTAGTTGACCGGGAGCCCAGGGTGACGAGTGGGGATGACATGGTGCCAGGGGTGCCGGATTCCTCCGGATGATGTTCATCCGGAGGCCATTTGCGAAACGTTCCGTTCGCCGTCCGGGCGGCGGTCCGGGCGGTCGGCACACCCCCTGCTCCGGCCCCCACCCGCTAGATTTGGTCGGATGAGCGACCCGGCTGCACCGCCCCGTTCCCTCGCGGAAGCCCTCCGCGTGCGGGACGACGCCTCCCTGGCCGTGCTGCTGCGCAGCCGGCCCGATCTCATCACCCCGGTCCCCACCGACCTCACGCAGCTGGCGACGCGGGCCGGCACCCGGGCCTCCGTGGTGCGCGCCCTGGAGCGGCTGAACCGGTGCGCGCTGCAGACGGCGGAGGCGCTGGCGGTGGCGGCGGATCCGGCGACGTACGACGAACTGCTCGCGCTGATGGCCGGTGACGAGGGCGATCCGGCGGTCGCCGGGGCGCTGCCGCACGCCCTCGCGACCCTGCGCGACCAGGCCCTGGTCTGGGGCGCCGACGACCGGCTGCGGCTCGTGCGCACGGCACGTGAGCTGCTCGCGCCCTCGCCGCAGCACCCGTCCCCCACCGGACTGGGCCCGACCGTGCAGGAAGCCACCGCGGGCATGTCGCCGGGCCGCATCCAGGAGATCGTCACGACGGCCGGGCTGCCCTCGACCCACGACGCCGTGTCCGCGGTGTCGTCACTCACGGCCCTGTTCGGCGACCGGCGGCGCATGGCGGCCCTGCTCACCGGCGCGCCGGAGGAGTCCCGGGAGGTCCTGTCCCGGCTCGTGTGGGGTCCGCCGTACGGCCAGGTCACCGCCGACCCCGCGCCCCGCCTGCGCTGGCTCCTGGACCGCGGCCTCCTCCTGCCGACGGCGCCCGGCACGGTCGTACTCCCCCGCGAGGTGGCCCTGCATCTGCGGGCCGGCCGGGCGCACCGCACCACCGAGCCGCTGCCGCCGCCGGTCGAGGCGAGCTCGACACACCGTCCACAGGTTGTGGACGCGACCGCCGCCGGGCAGGCGTACACGGCGCTGGCGACCGTCGAGGAGCTGCTGAAGGACTGGGACGAGGGCGGTCCGACGGTGCTGCGGGCGGGCGGCCTGAGCGTGCGCGACCTCAAGCGCACCGCCGTCGCCCTCGACATGTCCGAACCCCTGGCCGCCTTCTGGGTCGAGCTCGCCTACGCCGCCGGACTGCTGGCCTCCGACGGCGAGGCGGACGAGCGGTACGCGGCGACCCCGGCCTACGACGAGTGGCTGGAACAGCCCGCCGCGCAGCGCTGGGCACTTCTCGCGGAGACATGGCTGACGGCGACGCGCACGTCGGGGGTGATCGGCGGGCGGGACGCCAAGGACCGCACGTTGTCGGCGCTGGGCCCGGGCCTGGACCGCTCCGCCGCGCCCGAGGTACGCCACCGGGTGCTGACCCTCCTGGCCGGACTGCCGGAGGGCGCGTCGCCGTCCGCCGAGTCGGTACTGGCCCGGCTGCGCTGGGAGCGGCCGCTGCGCGGGGCCCAGCGGGACGACGACCTGCGCGGCCGCCTCGCCCGGTGGACGCTCGGCGAGGCGGAGATGCTGGGGATCACGGGGCGCGGGGCGCTGTCGGCGCAGGGGCGGGCGCTGCTGGGCATGCCACTGCCGGAGCCCTTGCCCGAGGAACCGGCCGGTCCCGGCGACAAGCTCCCCGTGCATCACCGCCCGGCCCCGCCGCCCGAGCCCCTCTCCCCCGCCGAGCAGGCCACCGCCTCGGCCACCGCGGCCCGGCTCCTCGCCCCGCTCCTGCCCGAGCCGCTCGACCACGTGCTCCTCCAGGCCGACCTGACGGCCGTGGCGCCCGGGCCGCTGCAACGGCCGCTCGCCGCCATGCTGGACGTGCTCGCGGACGTGGAGTCCAAGGGCGGCGCGACGGTGTACCGGTTCACGCCCGGGTCGGTGCGGCGCGCCCTGGACGCCGGGCGCAGCGCCTCCGACCTGCACGCCTTCCTCGCCGAGCACGCGCGTACGCCGGTACCGCAGCCGCTCGCGTATCTGATCGACGACGTGGCCCGCAGGCACGGGCATCTGCGGGTGGGCGCCGCGTCGGCGTACGTCCGCTGCGACGACGACGCCGTGCTGAACGAGATCCTCGCCGACAAGCGGGCCGCGGGCCTGCGTCTGCGCCGCCTGGCGCCGACGGTGCTGGCCGCCCAGGCGGACCCGGCCGCGCTGCTGGAGGGCCTGCGCGCGATGGGTTTCGCGCCGGCCGCCGAGTCGGCCGAGGGCGACGTCCTGATCACCCGCGCCGACGCCCACCGCACCCCGCCGCGCACGGCGCCCGAGCCGGTCCCGGACGGCCCGCCGACGCCGGACGCCACCCTGCTGACGGCCGCGATCCGCGCCATCCGGGCGGGCGACCTCGCCTCCACGGCACCGCGCAAGCCCGCCGCCACCGGCGACTCCGCCGCGATGACCGGCGGCGAGCTGCCCCGCACCACCTCCGCCGAGACCCTCGCCACCATGCAGGCCGCCGTCCTGACCGGCGAGGCGCTGTGGATCGGGTACGTCAACGCCGAGGGCGCCGCGAGTCAGCGGGTGATCGCGCCGGTGCGGGTCGAGGGCGGGTTCGTGACGGCGTACGACCACACCGCGGACGAGGTGCGGACGTATCCGCTGCACCGGATCACCGGGGTCGCCGAGCTCGCGGACGACCAGGTCTGAGGCCGGGCCCGGCGGCTCACTCGTTCGGGGGTACGCGGCCGTTCATGCACGCCACGCCGGGTTTTTCCAACTCCTGGGGGACCTTTCGGGTGTGTCCGCATCGCGCCGGGTGGCGCAGGGCAGCCACCTCGTGTCCTGATCACGCTCAAGTGAGCGCAACAGAGAGGTAGTTGTCCATGCGCACAGCTCGTCGTCTTGCCACCGTCCTGGCCGCCGCAGCCCTGATGATCGGCGGTGCCCTCACCACTCAGGCCGCGGCGATCG
Organism: Streptomyces sp. NPDC055013; assembly: GCF_053608645.1. NCBI lineage: Bacteria > Bacillati > Actinomycetota > Actinomycetes > Kitasatosporales > Streptomycetaceae > Streptomyces > Streptomyces sp. NPDC055013. The sequence continues at coordinate 71,802 of NZ_JBSGVW010000005.1, read as the reverse complement.
GCGTCGACGTGGCCGGGCTGGTCATCGAGACGCCGCAGGTCTGACGCGACCGCAGCGCAGCCATCGGGCCGGCCCGGCGCACAGGGCCGGCCCGCCCGCCGGTCGCCCCGCCGCCTCCGTACGTGAAAGGCCCTGACTCCCCCATGCCTGCCAAGCGCCCCGCGCGCGCCCGTTCCGCAGCCGTCGCCGCCCTCGTCTCGGCGAGCGCGCTGGTCACCGTCCTCGCCCCGGAGGCATCGGCCGCCGCCTCCGCTCTCCCCCTGCCCCTGCCGGCCCCCGCCGGCGAGTCCCTGATCACCGAGGGCCTCACCGTCGAGGGACCGCTGATCAACAACGTCAGTCTGCCCACGCTGCGGTAGGGCGGCGCAGCCGATAGCTGTCGCCGTCGATCCGTACGACCTCGGCGTGGTGGGCCAGCCGGTCCACCATCGCGAGCGCGGAGGGGCCGCCGAAGATCTCCTCCCAGCGGCCGAGCGGGCGGTCGCCGGTCACGATCAGCGAGGCCCGCTCGTAGCGGTGCGCGACCAGCTGGAAGAACAGCGGCGCGGTCCCCGCCTCGAAGGGGGTGTAGCCGACCTCGTCGACGATCAGCACGGCGTGCTCGTCGAGCGCGGCCAGTTCCTCGGCGAGCCGTCCGGCGTCCCGTGCGCCGGCCAGCCGGGCGGCCCACTCCGCGGCGGTCGCGAACCGCACCGAGTGGCCGGCCTGGCAGGCCCGTACGCCGAGGCCGACGGCCAGATGCGTCTTGCCGGTGCCGGGCGGTCCGACGAAGACCACGTTGCGGCGGGCGGCGACGAAGTCCAGCTTGCCGAGCCGGGCCACGGCCTCCCGGTCGAAGGAGTGCGGGTGCTCGGAGTCGAACTCCTCCAGCAGCTTGCGCGCGGGGAAACCGGCGGCACGCACCCGCTCCTCGGCGCTCGGCTCGTCGTCACGTGCCGGGGCCTGCGCCGGGACGAAGACCTTCGCTGCGGGTTCCTCTGGGACGTGCGTCTGGTGTGCGTGCCCAGCGAGCCGCTCACTCTGCGCGGCCATCGGCCCCGACATGTACGCCAGGATCGCCGCCGAGGCGATGAACGCCATGTGGATCACCGTGCCCCACAGCAGTGCGTGCCGCGAGGTGTGGTGGACGTCCACGAACATCTGGAGCAGATGGACGGAGGAGATACCTACGATGGCCGTGGCGAGCTTGACCTTCAGCACGTTGGAGTTGACGTGCGAGAGCCATTCCGGCTGGTCGCGGTGGCCCTGGAGGCCGATGCGGGAGACGAACGTCTCGTAGCCGCCGACGATCACCATGATCAGCAGGTTGGCGATCATGACGACGTCGACGAGCTTGAGCACGGCGAGCATGACGTAGTTCTCGGTCGCCTGCCCGGTCACACAGCGGAGGATTAAGGTCCACAGCTCGTTGAAGAACTTGTAGACGTACACCCCCTGGGCGGCCACGAGGCCGAAGTAGAGCGGGGCCTGCAGCCAGCGGGTGGCGAACAGGGCGTACCCGAGGGTGGTGGTCGTGGGGGACGGATCACGCGAAGTGGGCTGCACGGTCGGCATTCTTCGCAGCCACCGCCGTACAGGTGAAACCACGCCACTCACAGGAATGAAAAGACATCCTGTAGGACTCCGGATTCGATCAGGAATCGATCAGGCACACTGGACGTTTGGTCGGGTGGCCGAGCGGAAGGACATACGCACGTGAACGGACCACTGATCGTCCAGTCGGACAAGACCCTGCTCCTGGAAGTCGACCATGAGCGGGCCGATGACTGCCGTCGGGCGATCGCCGCGTTCGCGGAGCTGGAGCGGGCACCCGAGCACATCCACACCTACCGGGTCACGCCGCTCGGCCTGTGGAACGCCCGCGCGGCCGGGCACGACGCCGAGCAGGTCGTGGACGCGCTGGTCACGTACAGCCGCTACCCCGTGCCGCACGCGCTGCTCGTCGACATCGCCGACACGATGGACCGCTACGGCCGTCTGACCCTCTCCAAGCACCCCACGCACGGCCTCGTCCTCACCACCACCGACCGCCCGGTCCTGGAGGAGGTGCTGCGCTCGAAGCGGGTCGCACCGCTCGTCGGCACCCGCATCGACCCGGACACCGTCGCCGTGCACCCCTCCGAGCGCGGCCAGATCAAGCAGACCCTGCTGAAGCTGGGCTGGCCGGCCGAGGACCTCGCCGGTTACGTCGACGGCGAGGCGCACCCGATCGAGCTGAACGAGGACGGGTGGGCGCTCAGGCCCTACCAGAAGCAGGCGGTGGAGAACTTCTGGCACGGCGGCAGCGGGGTCGTGGTGCTGCCCTGCGGCGCCGGCAAGACCCTCGTCGGCGCCGGCTCCATGGCGCAGGCGAAGTCGACGACCCTCATCCTCGTCACGAACACCGTCTCGGCCCGGCAGTGGAAGCACGAGCTGATGAAGCGCACGTCGCTCACCGAGGAGGAGATCGGCGAGTACAGCGGTACGAAGAAGGAGATCCGCCCGGTCACCATCGCCACGTACCAGGTGCTGACGACGAAGCGGAAGGGTGTCTATCCGCACCTGGAGCTCTTCGACTCCCGGGACTGGGGCCTGATCCTCTACGACGAGGTGCACCTGCTGCCCGCCCCCGTCTTCAAGTTCACCGCGGACCTCCAGGCCCGCCGCCGCCTGGGCCTGACCGCGACCCTGGTCCGGGAGGACGGCCGCGAGTCGGACGTCTTCTCCCTGATCGGCCCGAAGCGGTTCGACGCGCCCTGGAAGGAGATCGAGGCGCAGGGGTACATCGCGCCCGCCGACTGCGTCGAGGTCCGCGTCAACCTCACCGACGCCGAGCGGCTCGCGTACGCCACCGCCGAGCAGGAGGAGAAGTACCGCTTCTGCGCGACGACCGACACCAAGCGGAAGGTCACGGAGGCCATCGTCCGCCGGTTCGCCGGGCAGCAGATCCTGGTCATCGGCCAGTACATCGACCAGCTCGACGAACTGGGCGAGCATCTGAACGCCCCGGTCATCAAGGGCGAGACCTCCAACGCGCAGCGCGAGAAGCTCTTCAACGCCTTCCGGGAAGGCGAGATCAGCGTCCTCGTCGTCTCCAAGGTCGCGAACTTCTCCATCGACCTGCCGGAGGCCACGGTCGCCATCCAGGTCTCGGGCACCTTCGGCTCCCGCCAGGAGGAGGCCCAGCGCCTCGGCCGCGTCCTGCGCCCGAAGGCCGACGGCCACCAGGCCCACTTCTACTCGGTCGTCGCCCGCGACACCATCGACCAGGACTTCGCCGCCCACCGCCAGCGCTTCCTGGCGGAACAGGGGTACGCGTACCGGATCATGGACGCGGACGAGATCCTGGCGGAGGGGTAGCAGGCCAGGAGGGCGAGGCCGAGCAGCGCACAGAGCGGGTACGGCGACGCCGCCGGCTGCTGCCACCAGGGCAGTCGGAGGTCCCGGGCGCCCTCGTGCGGGAGCAGCCATATCGTGCGGGCCGTGAAGAGGAGGGCCGTTGCCGCCGCGAGGCGGGAGCGGCCCTCCGTCAGCAGTACGGCGGTCAGCGGGACGCACCACACCCAGTGGTGGGACCAGCTGATCGGCGAGACGAGCAGGGCGGTGAAGGCCGTCAGGAGGATCGCGTGGCTCTCCTCGGCGGCCCGCGCCGCCAGCCACAGCCCCATGGCCGTGACCGCGGCGGCCGGGAGAGCCCAGGCGAGGCCCGGCGCCGGGTCGCCCAGGGCCCGGGCGACCATCCCCTGCAGTGACTGGTTGTCGACGATCCAGACCTTGCCCACGCGATCCGTCTCGTAGAGGCGGCGGGTCCAGTAGTCGAGGCTCGCGGAGGGCAGGGCGAGGGCCCCGAGCGCGACCGTCCCCGCGAGGGCCGCGGCAGCCGTGCCCGCCTCCCGGCGTCGCCCGCGCAGCAGCAGATACGCGATGAAGATCGCCGGAGTCAGCTTGATCCCGGCGGCGATGCCGACCGCCGCACCCTTCCAGCGCGCGCCCGTCGGCCGCGTGAGGTCCCACAGCACCAGGCAGACCAGGGCGAGGTTGATCTGGCCGAAGAGCAGCGTCTGGAGGACCGGCTCCAGCCAGAGGGCCACTGCGGTGGCGGCGCACAGGGCGGGCGGGCGGAGCTTCGCAGGGCCGCCTGCCAGCCGGGCGGAGAGGTGGACGAGTACGGCGAGCATGAGCGCGTTGCCCGCCAGGAAGGCCGCCTTGAGGGTGGCGAGGGGAATCAGCGCCGTCGGGACGAAGAGGAGGGCCGCGAAGGGCGGGTAGGTGGCGGGGAGCTGCCACCGCGTGACGGTGAAGCCGTAGAGATCCTCGCCGCGGAGGACGGCTTCGCCTTCCGCCCGGTAGACCAGCGCGTCGGCCATCGGGAGGGGCTGGTGGGTGCAGAGTGCCGTGAGAGCGAGTAGGGAAACCGCCAGAAGGCAGTAGGGAGTTGCGGAATGTGATCGGCGGGTCACTCAGTGACCCTAGGCGTCACTTACGGCGGACGCCCGCCTCCTCGCCGTACTCACCGAGGACGATCACGTCGAAGGCCGCACCTGCGAACACCTTGACGGCACGCAGGGCTTCACCGAGGCGATGACGGTGGTGCCCCTGAAGCGCTGTGGCTCCACGGGGGCCCACGGGTGCTGGATGGATGGTTGCTGCGCTCATGTCTCCATGATGGATTCGCGGACATAAAGACGACATCGGCCTGTGGACCGAAGCGGCGCACCGCCTCCGTCCGTCTCCGGGCGGATGCCGTCCCCCAGGGAGGGAGACGGCGTCCCCTAGGGGTCGGAGGGGGTCGGAATATTCGTTGGCGATTGCCTTTCCCCTTCGCCTAAAATCTCCGCTCTTGCCCGCCTCCCCCGCGGAGTGCCGCCGCCCGGACGGAAACCGGTCGGCTCTCTCGATCACCTACCTGTAGGTCCCTCCGGAGGCACCCCCTTGTCCACGCCCGCCGACGACCCACTCGCCCCGCTCTCGCGAGAGCGCTCCCACCTGTCCGTGTCCCGTGCCGCCCTGCGGGCCATGCGCGAGGACGTCGAGTCCCTCGACATCAGCGATGTCACCGCGAACTGGGTCAACGCCGAAGTCCTGGCCCACCAGATCGACGAGCGCATCAAGGCCCTGGCCGACCTCAGCGACACCCCGCTGTTCTTCGGCCGGCTCGACTACCTGCACGCTCCCGGCGCCTCCGAGGCCGAGGGTGCGGAGGGTGAGCGCTTCTACATCGGGCGCCGGCATGTGCACGATGCCGAGGGCGACCCGATGGTCATCGACTGGCGGGCGCCGGTGTCCCAGCCGTTCTACCGGGCGTCCAAGAAGGACCCGATGGACATCGCGCTGCGCCGCCGCTTCGGTTACACGGGCGGTGACCTCACGGCGTACGAGGACGAGCACCTCTCCGACCCGGCGGAGGCCGCCCGCACCAGCAAGCTGCTCCAGCAGGAGATCGAGCGCCCGCGCGTCGGCCCGATGCGGGACATCGTGGCGACGATCCAGCCGGAGCAGGACGAGATCGTACGGTCGGGGCTCGGCGGCACGGTGTGCGTGCAGGGCGGTCCGGGCACGGGGAAGACGGCGGTGGGCCTGCACCGGGTGGCCTATCTGCTCTACGCCCACCGCGAGCGCCTCGCCCGCACCGGCACACTCGTCATCGGGCCGAACAGGTCCTTCCTGCACTACATCGAGCAAGTCCTCCCGGCGCTCGGCGAGTTGAGTGTCCGGCAGGCGACGGTGGACGACCTCGTGGCGCACGTCGAGGTGCGCGGTACGGACGACGCGGCGGCGGCCGTCGTCAAGGGCGACGCGAGGATGGCGGAGGTGCTGCGGCGCGCGGTGTACGCGCACGTGACCATGCCGACGGAGCCGGTGGTCGTCGTACGCGGATCGCGGCGGTGGCGTGTCCCGGCGTACGAACTCGAAGAGATCGTCCGTGAGTTGCTCGCCCGCGACATCCGCTACGGCGCCGCCCGCGAAGCCCTCCCGCAGCGCATCGCGCACGCCGTGCTGGTGCAGATGGAGCGGTCGGGAGAGGCGCCGGACGACCGGGTGCAGGACGCGGTGGCCCGCAACAGTGCGGTGAAGGCCGCGGTCAAGGCCATCTGGCCGCCGGTCGAGCCGGCGAAGCTGGTGCTGCGGCTGCTCGCCGACGCGGACTTCCTGGCCGAACACGCGGCCGGGGTCCTCGACGAGGACGAGCAGAAGACGATCCTGTGGGCGAAGCCGGCCCGGTCGGTGAAGGCCGCCAAGTGGTCAGCGGCGGATGCGGTGCTCATCGACGAGGCGAACGACATCGTGGCGCGTACGTCGTCCCTCGGCCATGTCGTGCTCGACGAGGCGCAGGATCTCTCGCCGATGCAGTACCGGGCGGTGGGCCGGCGTTGCACGACCGGTTCGGCGACGGTGCTGGGGGATCTGGCGCAGGGCACGACCCCTTGGGCGACGCGGAGCTGGGACGAGGCGCTGGCCCACCTCGGCAAGTCGGAGGGGGTCATCGAGGAGCTGACGGCCGGATTCCGCGTCCCGACGGATGTCATCGCCTACGCCTCCCGCCTCCTCCCCCACATCGCGCCCGGCCTGACACCGGTGGCGTCGATCCGTGAGAACCCGGGGTTCTTCGAGGTCCGCAAGGTGTCGGAGGCGTCCGAAGTCATCGCCGCGTGCGGGGAGTTGCTGCGCCGGGAGGGGTCGATCGGACTGATCGCCGCGGATGCGCGGGTCCCGGTGCTGACGGAGGGGCTCGCGGCTGCGGGGATCACCTATCTGGCGCCCGGCGAGGAGACGACCGAGCGGACCCGCTTGACGCTGGTACCGGCGTCGCTCGCGAAGGGTCTGGAGTACGACTACGTCGTCCTGGACGAGCCGCAGGCGGTGGTGGACGGGGAGCCGGATGAGCGGACGGGGTTGCGGCGGTTGTATGTCGCGCTGACTCGGGCGGTGTCGGGGTTGGTCGTCGCGCATGGGGGGTCGTTGCCGCCACAGCTCTCCTGACCAGTCGTACCCGGCGTCCCGTCTTTCAGCGTTCAACGAAACTGCCGCCAAAAGGCCCTCACTGAAAAGAGCTTCACCGAGTACATTGGTAATAAGAGGGACAAAACGGGGTTGATGACGATGGATGCACTCATATCGTCGGCAGCCACGGCCTTGGTGGGGGCCATGACCACCGACGCATGGCAGCAGGCCCGCGCGGCCTTCGTCACCTGGTGGCGTCGGATACGTCCCCGACAAGCGAGCCGGGTGGACTCGGCGCTCGTCGAGTCCAGGAATCGCGTGCTGACGGCCCGTCGGGCGGGGGACGACGACGCGGAATCCCACCTTGTGGCGGCCTGGGGCTCCCGCCTGACCGCACTGCTGCGGGATGAACCCGCACTGGCGGACGATCTGCGGCAACTCATCGACGAGGAGATCGCTCCGCTACTGCGCCACAAGGACGGCGACCGTACCGGATCACATGAGTTCCGGGCCGAGGCATCCGGACACGGCCGGGTGTACCAGGCCGGGCGCGACCAAAACATCCACGGGTCATGACTCCCGCCCACCGACAGCCCGCGCGCGGAGAGACGATCCGCCAGGAGGCCCACGCATCGGACCGGGCCAGGATCTATCAGGCACGCCGGGATCTGTACGTGTCCGAGCGCGACCTGCACCTTCACTACGAGGACGGCGTGCGCACGGCACATCGCGTGCAGACCACCGTGGTCTCCCAGGAGTGTCCGTATCCCGGACTGGCCGCTTTCAGCGCCGAACAGGCCCAGTGGTTCTTCGGGAGAGACGCGCTCGTGGCGAAGCTGCTGGTTCGGCTGGACGCCTGCCTCGCCGTGGGCGGGGCACTGGTCGTGGTCGCACCGTCCGGAGCCGGTAAGTCGTCGCTGCTCCGGGCGGGACTCCTGCCCGAACTGGCCCGGGGGGCCCTGCCGGGCTCGTCTCACTGGCCCAGCCTGTGGCTGACCCCGACCGCGCATCCGATGGCTGCCCTCGACGCTCAGTTGTCGACGGTGGCGTCCAGGACCCGGGGAGCATCGGGCAACGGAGCAAGCGGACCGGTGTGGCGGCCGGCCGTGCTGCGGCGCGAACTCGCCTCGGTTGACGGCGAAACCAGCGCGGAACCCCATTTGGTGCTGGTCGTGGACCAGTTGGAGGAGCTGTTCACGCTGTGCACCGACGAGCGGGAGCGGCAGGACTTCCTGAACGCGGTCCTGCCGCTGGCGGAACTGGGCCCGGCCGGCGAACCACCCGTCGGCCTGGTCGTCTTCGGCCTGCGCTCGGACTTCTACACCCACTGCGCTGCCCATCCGCAGCTCCTCGAAGGGGTGGAACGCAACCAGGTGATCGTGGGACCGCTGTCCCGGACCGGTGTGCGCGAGGCGATCCTTCATCCCGCCCACGCGGTCGGCCTGGACGTCGAACCGGGCCTCTTGCCTGTCCTGTTGCGTGACCTCGGCGCAGCGGAACCGGGCGGCACGCATCCAGAAACGGACGAGGCCGACGCCTACGAGATCGGTCGGCTACCACTCCTCGCCCACGCTCTGCGGGCCACGTGGCTGTGCCGGTCCGGCCATGTCCTCACGGTGGACGGCTACGAGTCAACCGGCGGCATCGCGCACAGTGTGACAGCCGAGGCAGACCGGTGCTTCGACCGGCTGGACCCGCAGGCGCAGCGAGCGGCACAAGACGTGTTCCTACACCTCGTCAAGTTCGGAGACGGTACCCACGACACTCGTCGCCCGGTCCGCTACGCCGAACTTACGGGCCAGGGTCGGTATTTCAACGAGACGGCCAAGGTCGTCGAGGCGTTCACCCGAGGACGCCTGCTGACCCGGGAGCAGGACACGGTCACCATCACCCACGAGGTGCTGCTGCGAGCCTGGCCGCGGTTGCGGCAGTGGATCGAGGCCCACCGCGCCCATTACATGGCCCGTCAGAGGCTGGAGGACACGGCCGCTGCTTGGCGGGAGGCCGACCATGACCCGGGGCTGCTGTACCGGGGCCACCGTCTGGACGAGGCGTGCGCCCTGGCGGACGGCAAGGAGACAGGCGAGCTCGATGCGGACGTGTCCGCGTTCGTTTCGGCTTCGGTCCGACAACGGCACCGCACGCGCCGGATCCGTCAGGGTGTCGTGGCCGGGCTGACCATACTGGCCCTCCTCGCAGCACTTTCCGCCGTCCTCGCGCTCCAGCAACGCAATACGGCACAACAGGAGCGCAACACCGCCATCCTCGGCGAGATCAGGGCCCAGGCCGACCTGGCTCGCACCACGGACGCTTCGCTGGCCGCCCAGCTGGACCTCGTGGCGCATCGGATGTCAGCGGCCGCGTCAACAGAGACGAACCTGCTCAGCGCTCAGAACGTGCCGCTGGCCACCGCACTGAACGGCCACTCGGACCGGGTGAACGCCGTGGACTTCAGCCCGGATGGACGCGTGCTGGCAAGTGCCGGCAGCGACGGCTCGGTCAGGCTGTGGAACACGGCCCGCGCGGGTCACCCGACCCCCCTGGGCGATCCGCTGCGTGGCCCCAAGGGCGCGATACTGACGCTCGCCTTCAGCCCTCAGGGACAACTTCTGGCCGGCACAGGGGACGACGGCGCGGTCCATCTGTGGGACCTCGGTGACCCCAGCCACCCGGACAGCTTGGGCACGGCGGCCAGTGACGGTGCCGGCGCCCTGAGGACACTCGCCTTCAGCCCGGACGGAGACTCCCTGGCCGTGGCGGGCGACAAGGGGCGCGTCCACCTGTGGGACATCACCGATCCACGACGCCCCCAGCCCCTGGCCAAGCCGTTCCAGGGTGCCGCGGGCCAGGTGAACGGGGTGGCCTTCAGCCCGGACGGCAAGCTGCTGGCATCCGGCGGGAGCGATGCGACCGTGCGCTTGTGGCGGGTGACGGACCCGCGGCATCCGTCGGCTGTCGGCCGGACGTCCGAGATCGCCTTCAAGGCCGGGCGGCCGGGGTCCGTCCGGGCGGTCGTCTTCAGCCCCGACGGCCGCACCCTGGCCGCGGCCGGGAGCGACCACGTCACCCACCTGTGGGACATCACCGACCCCGCCGAACCGAACCGCTTTCCGGGCCTGGAGAGCAGTACGAACGCCGTCAACACCGTCGCCTTCTCGGGCAGCGGCCGCCTCATGGCCTACGGCGGGGACGACAACACCATCCATCTGGGGAACGTAATGGCGCCGGGCAAGGTCTGGAACCTGACCCAGCCCCTGAACGGGCACACCGGACATGTATCGGCCCTGGCCTTCGACCCGAAGGGAACCATGCTGGCCAGTGCGGGCGCCGACCACACCGTCCGCCTGTGGACGATTCCCCGCACGATCCTGACCGGACACACGAGTTTCGTCGACACCGTGGCCGTGCGCCCCGACGGCCGTCTGCTCGCCTCGGGCTCCGAGGACAACACCGTCCGCCTCTGGGACCTCGCGAACCCGGCCGACCCCCGCCCGCTCAGCGCGTCGATCCGCGGCTACACGCGGTACGTGAACCACGTGTCCTTCAGCCCCGACGGAAAGACGCTCGCCGTCGCGGCCGGGCCGGACGTCCAGATGTGGGACGTCACCGTACCGGGCAGGCCCAAGCCGCTGAGCGGGCCGCTCCACAACCCTCGGAACAGCTTCGTGGACGCCGACTTCACGCCGGACGGCCGCACCCTGGTGGCCGCCAACGCCGATGGCACGGTCAGCCTGTGGAACGTCTCCGATCCAGCCCGCCCGACATCCCTCGGAACGCCGCTGGAGACCCGCGCCGGTCCAGTCTGGAACGTCGCCATCGGTCCGGACGGCCGCACGCTCGCAGCCGTGGCTGAGAACGGCACCCTCCGCCTGTGGGACATCACCGTGCCCTCGCGGCCGACCGCGCTGGGCACCCCCCTTCAGGCCAGCCCGGAAGCGCTCAGGGCTGCCGAATTCAGCCCGGACGGCCGTACCCTCGCTGTCTCCGGCAACGACGGCGACGTCCGTTTGTGGAACGTCGCCGAGCGCGGCCGGCCCACACCGGCGGGCACACCGCTCTCGGGTCACACGGGCACCGCCTACACCCTGGCCTTCAGCCCGGACGGGCGCACCCTGGTCAGTGGCAGCTTCGACACGACGCTCCGACTGTGGGACGTCGACGAGCGAGGCCACGCACAGGCCAGTGGACGGCCGGTGACCGGCACCTTGGACTACGTCAACGCCCTCGCGTTCACCCCGGACGGGCGCTTCCTCATCGTCGGCGTGGGCGAGACAACGGTGCGGATCCTGCCCTGGTCCGTCCAGGCCGCCGTCGACTACGTGTGCCGAGCCACCGGGAACCTGCTGACCCCCGCGCTCTGGGACAAGTACATCCCGCAGCAGCTGGACTACGACCCGCCGTGCGCCCGGGGGTGACCTGCCGGGAACAGCGGTCAGGGAGACACCACCACGTCGCGGGACAGCCCGTCAGCCAACCGCATCCACCGTCCTTCGCCACTCCCCCACGGCCTCCGCCGAAACCGGCTCCGACCAGCCCCCGGGCCGCGCCGCCCCACCGATGTGGAACGCTTCGATCCCGGCGGCCAGCAGCGTCGGCAGGTGGTCGAGGCGCAGCCCGCCGCCCACCATGATCCGCGGCTCGTAACCGGGCTCCCCGCTGCTCGCCGCCTCGGCAAGCAACGTAGGAAGCCCGTCGTCCACCCCCGCCGCCGCCCCGGCCGTGAGATAGGCGTCCAAGCCCGGCATCCCGTCCAGCTGCTTCCGCAACGCATCCCTGTCGCCGGCCCGGTCGATCGCCCGGTGGAAGGTCCACCGGCACCCGTCCAGGGCCCCCACCACCCGCTCGACGGCCGCGAGGTCCAGCCCGCCGTCGGCATCGAGGAACCCGAGCACGAACTCGTCGGCCCCGGCGTCCCGCAGCTCGTGGGCCCGTCGCACCACCTCGTCGACGTCCCCCGCCGCGAACCCGTCCGCCAGCCTCAGCATCACGCGCAGGTCGATGTCGACGGCGGCCCGGATCCCGGCGAAGGTCTCGACCGGCGGGGTGAGCCCGTCGGCGGCCATGTCGGTGACCAGTTCGAGCCGGTCCGCACCCCCGGCCTGGGCGGCGACCGCGTCCTCGACACCGAGGGCGATCACCTCCAGGACTGCACGCTTGCTCATGGGACCCCATTCCTCGGCATTCGACGACGACTACAGGTCTAGTCCAATCCAAGAGTACGGGGTGGAGCGGGGTGGCGGCTCGCCCGAGGACGATCAGGGTCACCCGAAGATGTTCAGCTCCCCCGCCTCCGCCCCCGCCGGCTCGTACGACGCCCCCTCCGCCGGCCGCCCCGCATACAGCCGTACGAGGGTGGCGGCGTCCCCGATGTACCGCGCCGGGGGACTCGGGGCCGTCGGGTCGCCCCCGCGCAGGGGCTCGTCGACGTCGTCAAGATCGGCATGGAGCGGGATGCCGCGCCGCTCCCGGGACAACCGGACCAGCAGCCGCAGCGCATCCGACAGCCCGGCCCCGCCATACGCCCCCCGGCTCCCCGAGCCCCGGGTCCCTTGCAGGCAACGGCACCCGCAACCCCCCTCAGGGGCGCGGGGAACTGCGCGACCAGCCCCCACCCACCCGCACCCCGACACCAACCGCCACCACCCCCGGGCCTCCCGTACCTACGCCCGCCGACTCCCGGGGCCCCTGGTCGGCCACGCCACCCGCAACCCCCTCAGGGGCGCGAGGAACTGCGCGACCAGCCCCCACCCACCCGCACCCCGACACCAACCGCCACCACCCCCGGGCCTCCCGTCCCTACGCCCGCCGACTCCCGGGGCCCCTGGTCGGCCACGCCACCCGCAACCCCCTCAGGGGCGCGGAGAACTGCGCGACCAGCCCCCACCCACCCGCACCCCGACACCAACCGCCACCACCCCCGCCCCCCGAAAACCCCCGCCCCCGCAACAATGACCCCATGGCCGACCTCCACACCCCCACCGCCCTGAAAGAACTCCGCACCCGCTTCACCCAAGCCCTGAACGCGACCCGCTCCCCCACCACCACCCCCGATCCCGCCCCCTACGCCGAAAGCCTCCTCACCCGCTGGCAGGAACCGCAGCGGCACTACCACACGCTCACCCACCTCACCGCGGTCCTGGACCGCATCGACGAGCTGGCGGGGCACGCCCGCGACGCGGACGTCGTGCGGCTCGCCGCCTGGTTCCACGACGCGGTGTACCTCCCGGACCGCTCGGAGAACGAGGAGCGCTCGGCCCACCTCGCCGAACGCGCCCTCGTGGAAGCCGGTGTCCCCGCGGAGCGGACCGCCGAGGTGGCCCGCCTCGTCCGGCTCACCGTCACCCACGCCCCGGCGCCGGACGACCCCGACGGCCAGGTCATGTGCGACGCCGACCTCGCGATCCTCGCGGCGCCGCCGTCCGTGTACGCCGCGTACACGGCCGCCGTCCGCGAGGAGTACCACTTCGTCCCGAACGTCGCCTTCCGCGAGGGCCGCGCCGCGATCCTGCGCCAACTCCTGGACCTGCCAAGCCTGTTCAGCACGCCGTACGGAAAGGAGAAGTGGGAGGCCACCGCCCGCTACAACCTCGCCGCCGAGCTGGAAATGCTGTCGCTCTGACGAGCCCCGCCGCCGTAGCCTGCACGGCATGCGAGACATGGGCGGGGAACGCGTACAGGAAGCCGTGGCGAGCAGCGTGGCGCTGCTGCGGACGGCGGTGGACCGGGACTGGGGCGGGGCGAAGGCCGGTCGGCTGGAGTGGAGTTGCCACGAGACGGCGTTCCACATCGCCGAGGACCTCATCGCCTACGCCGCCAACCTGGCCGGCCGCGCCCAGGACGACTACGTCCCCTTCGAGATCAGCCTCGACGAGGGCACCGGCAACGAAGGGCTGATCCACGTCATCGAGACGACCGGCGCCCTCCTCACCGCCGCCGTCCGCACCGCTCCCCGCGAGGTCCGCGCCTTCCACCCGTACCCCTTCCGCAGCGCGAACCGTGAGGGCTTCGCCGCGATGGGCGTCACCGAAGTGCTGCTGCACACGCACGACATCGCCGAGGGACTCGGGGTGACGTACGAACCGCCCGCCGAACTGCCCGGGTTCGTCCTCACGACGATCTTTCCGCACGTCCGGCCCGGCTCCGACCCCTGGCGCACGCTGCTCTGGGCCACCGGCCGTGGCGACCTGCCCGGCCGCGCGCCGGTCACCGAGTGGCGCTGGCGCAACAACCTCGTCCTCCCCACCGACCGTCTCACCCTCCAGGGCGTCACGCCCGCGGCCGCCGCCGACCTGAGCGCGGGCGGCGACGGCGGGTTCACATGGGTCGTCGGCGGCCCCTTCGAGGGGACCCGGGAGGCCGCCGGAATGACGTCGAAGGCGTACGAGGAGGGGGTGCACCGCCCCGAGTTCGGCCTGTTCGTCCTGGTACGGCGGGAGGACGGCCTCGCGGTGGGCGGCATCGGCTTTCACGGCACCCCCGGCGAGGACGGCACGGCAGAGGTCGGCTACGACCTCGTGGAGGGCGTCCGCGGACGCGGCTACGCGAGCGAGGCGCTGAGCGCGCTGTCCGAGTGGGCCCTGGCCCGGGACGACGTACGCCTTCTTCGCGCGGCAATCGACGACGACAACGTCCCGTCACAGCGCGTCGTCTCCCGCGCCGGATACGTACGCACGACCGCCGAGGAGGAGCGGGCGGTCCAGGAGCAGCACGACATGGACCACTCCCTGCGGCTCTACGTCCGTCGCGGGCACCCCTCGGCCGCCTAGCCTGGGCCGGAGCCGACCCGCACCGCCGCAGGGAGCCGCCATGTCGTTCACCGCCGAGGAGATCGCCTACCTCACCTCGAACCCTCTGGCCCGTCTCGCCAGCCTCTGCGCGGACGAGCAGCCCGACGTGGTGCCGGTGGCCCTGGAGTTCGACGGGACCCACTTCTGGGTGGGCGGCCCCGGCGAGGAGGTCCTCGGCACCCGCAAGTTCCGCAATGTCGCCCGTGGCCGGGACAAGGTGGCCTTCGTCGTGGACGACATGGTCTCCGTCGAGCCGTTCATCGCCCGCGGCATCCGGGTGTACGGCGTCGCGGACGGTCCCGTGGAGCGGGTCGGCATGGTGGGACCCGGCCACTACCTGCGCATCACGCCGACGCTGTCATGGAGCTGGAACCTGTCGGACCCGCCCTCGCCGGCCGGGGAGTCCTGGTACCCCATGCGTCGAGCAGAGCACTCCACCCCACCCCCTCAGCCGTGATCCAGGTCACACTCACGCATGTCACATCCCTCCGCGCCGGTCCGTCATAGCTGTGTAACCACCGACGAACGGCAAGGGAGTTGGCCATGAGCGCCCGACTGAACATCTTCGGAATCCCCAGCGCCGGCAAGATCATCAAGCACATCACCTCGGCGAGCAAGGTGGTGCACGACTCGACACTGCCGGTCACCACCCAGCACCTGGTGACGCTCCGCGCCAGCCAGATCAACGGCTGCGGCTTCTGCACCGACATGCACAGCAAGGACGCCGTCGCCGCGGGCGAGGACTGGCTGCGCCTCAACATGGTCGCGGCCTGGCGCGAGGCCACCTGCTTCACCGAGGCCGAGCGCGCCGCCCTCGAGCTGGCGGAGGCGGGCACGCGCATCGCGGACGCGGCCGGCGGGGTCTCGGACGAGGTCTGGGACAACGCCGCCAAGCACTACGACGAGGATCAGCTCGCCTCTCTGGTGTTCCTGATCGGCCTCATCAACGCCTACAACCGGATGAACGTCCTCATCCAGCAGCCCGCCGGCGACTACCAGCCCGGCCAGTTCGCGTAGCCGGGACCCGTCCCGCCGGCCCAGGGGCGGTCAGGGGGCGTCAGCCCGCCCCCCGCCCCTTCGGCCTGCGCAACCCCGCCCCCTGCAGCAGCCGCACCACCTCACGACTGCTGACCTCCACGGCACCCGCCCGCACCGCGTCGGCATAGCGGTGGGACGGGACGTCGTAGTGGTCCCGCTCGAAGGCCCGCCTCGGTACGCCCAAACCGTCTGCGAACGCGTGCAGTTCGTCGTACGACAGGTCGCTCACGAGGTGCGACCACATCCGACCGTGCCCCGGCCAGGTCGGCGGGTCGATGTAGATCGTCACGCGCTCTCTCCCGAGGGCCGCGCCCCGCCCGCGCCCGCCGCCCCCAGCGACCCCACCGCCGCGACCTTCACACCCGCCTTGTGGCACACCCAGTACGGATCTGGGCCCAGCTCCGGCTCGACCTCCAGCGCATGCGGATCGCCGGCGCCGCACACCGGGCACAACGGCCAGCGCCCGAACCGGTCCAGCAGCCCGTCCTGCACGTCCTGGGCGACCAGCCCGGCCACGAACTCCACGCCGTCCGGCCACTGCTCCACCCACCAACGCCGTTGTACGACCGACTCCTCGACCAGCGACACGACGTCCGCCTCGGCGACCTCGCCCGCGACCAGGTCGGCGAGCACGAGGGCGCGGGCCGTGTGCAGGGCCTGTTCCAGCGGGCTGAGCGGACTGATGGGTTCCATGGTCCTATTGTGCGCACTCTTGACCACGGCACGGGGTGGAAATATTTTTCAAAGGTGACCAATGACGTGAAGGAAACTTTCGGGCGTGCGGGGCCGACCGGTCCGGCCCCGGCGCCCGCCGCCCTCGCGGCCAAGGTGCGCACGCTCGCCCCGTCGATGACCCGCTCCATGCAGCGCGTCGCCGAAGCGGTCGCGAACGATCCGGCGGGATGCGCCGCCCTCACGGTCACCGGCCTGGCCGAACTCACCGGCACCAGCGAGGCCACCGTCGTGCGCACCGCCCGCCTTCTCGGCTACCCCGGCTACCGCGATCTGCGCCTCGCCCTCGCCGGCCTCGCCGCCCAGCAGCAGTCGGGCCGCGCCCCCGCCATAACGACCGACATCGCGGTGGACGACCCGATCGCGGACGTGGTGGCCAAACTCGCCTACGACGAGCAACAGACCCTCGCCGACACGGCCGCCGGCCTCGACACCGCCCAGCTCGGAGCGGCCGTATCGGCTGCCGCCGCCGCCCGCCGGATCGACGTGTACGGCGTCGGGGCGTCCGGGCTGGTCGCCCAGGACCTCGTCCAGAAGCTGCTGCGGATAGGGCTCATAGCCCACGCGCACAGCGATCCGCACCTCGCCGTGACGAACGCGGTGCAGCTGCGCGCGGGTGACGTGGCGATCGCCATCACCCACTCCGGGTCGACCGGGGACGTCATAGAGCCGCTGCGCGTGGCGTTCGAGCACGGGGCGACGACCGTCGCGATCACCGGGCGCCCGGACGGGGCCGTCACCCAGTACGCCGATCACATCCTCACGACGTCCACGGCGCGGGAGAGCGAGCTGCGGCCGGCGGCGATGTCGTCCCGGACCAGTCAGCTGCTTGTGGTGGACTGCCTGTTCGTGGGGGTGGCGCAGCGGACCTACGACACGGCGGCGCCCGCGCTGGCCGCGTCCTACGAGGCGTTGGCGCACCGGCACCGCAGATAGACCGTGGGCCCGACGGTTCCCCACCACCCTTTGCCTTTGGGCCGGAACAGCACACCGGAAACTGGAAAGAGCCGCCTCCGCCATGACCTCTCCATCCAACCCCCGTGATCTCCGCGCCGAGTTGGAGACCCTGACCACCGAGGCGTTCCGCCCCGAGCTCGCCGAGATCGACCGTCTGCCCACCCTGGACATCGCCCGGCTCATGAACGGCGAGGACGCGGCCGTGCCCACCGCCGTCGCGCAGCGCCTCCCCGAGATCGCCGCCGCCATCGACGCCGTCGCGGAACGGATGGCCCAGGGCGGCCGCCTCATCTACGCGGGCGCGGGCACCGCCGGGCGCCTCGGTGTGCTCGACGCCTCCGAGTGCCCGCCCACCTTCAACACCGACCCCTCCCAGGTCGTCGGCCTCATCGCGGGCGGCCCCGAGGCCATGGTCGTCTCGGTCGAGGGCGCCGAGGACTCCAAGGACCTGGCCCGCACCGACCTCGACGCCCTCGCGCTCACCCCCACCGACACGGTGGTCGGCATCTCCGCCTCCGGACGCACGCCGTACGCGATCGGCGCGGTGGAACACGCCCGCACACAGGGTGCGTTGACGATCGGCCTGTCCTGCAACCCGGCCAGCGCCCTGGCGGCGGCCGCCGAGCACGGCATCGAGATCGTCGTGGGCCCGGAACTCCTCACCGGCTCGACCCGCCTGAAGGCGGGCACGGCCCAGAAGCTGGTCCTCAACATGCTCTCGACGATCACGATGATCCGCCTGGGCAAGACCTACGGAAACCTGATGGTCGACGTCCGAGCCTCCAACGACAAGCTACGAGCCCGCTCCCGCCGCATCGTCGCCCTGGCCACGGGCGCCGACGACGCAGACATCGAGCGTGCCCTGACCGAGGCGGGCGGCGAGGTGAAGACGGCGATCCTGATCCTCCTGGCGGACGTGGACGGGCCGACGGCGACCGGGCTTCTCGACGGTGCGAAGGGTCATCTGCGGGCGGCGATGAGCGCGGGCGGGCGGGCGCAGGACCGCTGACCGGACCCGTCGGCCGTATCAACTCCCCTGTTAGCGCGGCCACATGACGGCACCGAAGACGTTCCGCATCGGCGGCGATCTGGAAGTACGACGACTCGGGTTCGGGGCCATGCATCTGCGGCCGGAGACCGACGAGGCCCGGGCCGCCCACCTCGCGGTCGCCCGGCGGGCCGTCGAACTGGGCGTCACGCTGATCGACACGGCGCACCTGTACGGCTGGGGAGCGAACGAGGATCTGCTCGCCGAGGCCCTGCACCCGTACCCGGCCGACCTCGTGATCGCCACGAAGGTCGGGTTCCGCCAGACCACCTCGGGCGAGGGCTGGCGGCACGCGGGCGCGCCCGACGACCTGCGCGAACAGGTCGACGAGGCCCTGCGCCGCCTCCGCCTCGACCGCATCGAGCTGCTCCAGCTCCACCGGCTCGACCCCGGCGTACCGCTCCCCGACCAGCTCGGCGCGCTGCGCGACCTGCGCGCCGAGGGCAAGGTGGGCCGGATCGGCCTGTCCGAGGTCACGGCCGCCGAGCTGGCGGAGGCCCGGACCGTCGTCGACATCGCGAGCGTCCAGAACCGGTACAACCTCCTCGACCGCGAGCACGAGTCCGTACTCAAGGCCTGCGAGAAGGCGGGCATCGCCTTCCTGCCCTGGCGGCCGGTCGCCGCCGGACAGTCGGGGGCGAAGGCCGAAATCGCCGCGGTGGCAAAGGAACTGGACGCCACCCCGACGCAGGTCGTCCTCGCCTGGCTCCTCGCCCACTCCCCGGTGATCGTCCCCATCCCGGGGACGACCAGCATCGCGCACCTGGAGGAGAACGTGGGCGCCGCCGCCGTACAGCTCACCCCGGACCAGTACGACCGTCTGACGCGGAAGTCCGCTCCCTCCGGGCAAGGCGGACAGCATCTGACCTAAATGGTTCCTAACGTGAGTCCCATGACCGAGACCACGAACAACACCGTCACCGACGAGCGCGCCGACCTCCTGGAGGCGCTGGCCAAGCAGCGGCACTTCCTGCGCTTCACCACCCGCGACCTCACCGACGAACAGGCGGGACAGCGGACCACGGCCGGCGAGCTGTGCCTCGGCGGCCTGATCAAGCACGTCACGTCGACGGAACGGGGCTGGGCGAACTTCATCGAGCAGGGGACGTCGGCGATGCCCGACTTCGACTCGATGACCGAGGCCGACTACGCCCGACGGGCGGACGACTTCCGCATGCTGCCCGGCGAGACGCTGGAAGGCGTACTGGCGGCGTACGAGGAAGTGGCCCACCGCACCGACGAGCTGGTCGCCAAGCTCGCCGACCTGAACGCCTCCCACCCGCTCCCCAAGGCCCCGTGGTTCGAGCCCGGCGCCCGCTGGTCGGCCCGCAGGGTGCTTCTGCACATCATCGCCGAGACGGCCCAGCACTCCGGCCACGCCGACATCATCCGGGAGTCGCTGGACGGCCAGAAGAGCATGGGCTGACCGGACCGGGTACGTGTACGTGGTCGCACCGCGGCTGGTTCAGGGCAGTCGGCCCTCCCGGTTGACGCTCTGAACCTGCGCCCGCAACACCTCCGCCCGCGGTGCGGCCTCCAACGTCTCCTTAGGACAATCCCACTCCCGCCCACCCCCGACGGGCCGCAACTGCACCCTGCCGCCCACGCGCCCCCTGACCTCGCCGATCCGCCCGTCCCGCGCGTCCACGGCATGACTGCCGACCACCGGCCGCTCCCCGCGCACCACGGAGGCGAGCTTCTCGGCGACACGGACGTTGCAGCGCCCGAGATCCACGAGCGGGAACGGCTCGTCACCGGCGCCGGTCACCGGATCCACGCACAGAGACGGCAGTACAACGCCGGCGCCCACCAGGGCCTCCCTCAGGGACACCACGACTTCTTCGGTCGACCGCACCCTTGCCTCCACGTCCACGCTGAGTTTGCGATTCGCAACACAGCGTGTCGGTCGTGTGCCTAACCTGGCCATACGGGACGTCCCAACAACCACGTCCGGTGGACCGGGAGTTGCACATGCCAGGACCGAAGGACCTCGACCCGTCGTCATCGCCGCGGGCCCTGCTGGGGGCGGAGCTGCGACACGCACGCGAGAAGGCGGGGCTGAGCCAGGAGCAGCTGGGCCAACCGCTGTTCGCGAGCGGCTCGTTCGTCGGACAACTGGAGGCCGGGACGCGGCGGATCCAGCCGGAACAGGCGCGGGTGCTGGACGAGGTGCTGGGGACGGGGGATTTCTTCCAGCGGAACTGCAAGGCCACGGCCAAGTCCCGCTATCCCGAGCACTTCGCGGAGGCGGCGGAGGCGGAGGCGGGGGCCGTGGCCATCCGAATGTACGCGCCGATGCTGATCCCCGGGCTGCTCCAGACGCGCGGGTACGCACGGGCCGTGACTCGCGCATACGGCCCAACGGCGCCGGAGGAGAGCGTCGACGAGCGGGTGGATGCCCGGATGGCGCGGACCCGTCTACTCGATGATCCAACAGAGCCGTTGTTGTGGGCGGTGCTTGACGAGGCAGCACTGCGTAGGGTGGCCGGCGGCCGAGCGGTGATGGCGGAAGCCCTGCGTCACGTCGCGGACCTGGCCCGACGGAGCCGCGTCATTATGCAGGTACTGCCCTTCAGCGCGGGAGCGCACATGGCGATGCAGGGCCCCCTGAAGCTAATGGACTTCGAGGACGCCCCTCCGCTGGTGTACTTCGAGGGTGTCGGCACGGGACGGCTGGAGGACGACCCGGCCACCGTCGCCCACTTGAGGTTCACCTTCGAGCTCCTCGCAGCCTCCGCACACTCGCCGGAGAAGTCCCTAGCCCTCATCGAGGCGTTGGCCCAGGATTACACCCATGAGGAACATCCCTGACTACGACCTGAGCACAGCCACCTGGCACAAGTCCAGCCACAGCGGCGGCAGCGGCGGCGACTGCCTGGAGGTCGCCCGCTGGCGCAAGTCGACGTACAGCGGCGGGGATGGCGGCGACTGCCTCGAAGTAGCCGACGGCCACCCCGCCCTTATCCCCGTCCGCGACTCCAAGAACCCCCACGGCCCGAAGCTCGTGTTCCGAGCCTCCGCCTGGGCGGCGTTCGTCAACGCGGTCAGAAACTGACCTAGAGGATTCCTACCGTAGGTCTCATGATGGAGACCACGAACGAAACCGTCACCGACGAGCGCGCCGACCTCCTGGAGGCGCTGGCCAAGCACCGGCACTTCCTGCGCTTCACCACCCGCGACCTCACAGACGAACAGGCGGGACAGCGGACCACGGCCGGCGAGCTGTGCCTCGGCGGTCTGGTCAAGCACGTCACGTCGGTGGAGCGGCACTGGGCGGACTTCATCCTCGACGGCCCGTCGGCGATGCCCGACTTCACCGCCATGACCGAGGCCGACTGGGCCAAGCGGGCCGACGAGTTCCGGATGCTGCCCGGCGAGACGCTGGAAGGCGTCCTGGCGGCGTACGAGGAAGTGGCCCACCGGACGGACGAGTTGGTCGCAGCCCTGCCCGACCTGAACGTCACCCATCCGCTGCCCAAGGCTCCGTGGACTGAGCCCGGGGCTCGAATGTCGGTCCGCAGGGTCCTGCTGCACATCATCGCGGAGACGGCCCAGCACGCCGGCCACGCCGACATCGTCCGCGAGGCCCTGGACGGCGCGAAGAGCATGGGCTGACGTACCGCCAGAGTCGGCCCGAAGCTCAAGCGGCCAGCCCCGAGCCCTCTTTTCAAGGAATGGTTGGAGGGCCTCAACCCACCCTCCCACCCGGCGAGTTGACTTGACGCATCCGGTTTGCCACGCACGGTGACGATCGTCTAGCGTGCCCGCATAACGAACAGCCCCCGCCAGGTGCTACCAACACCTGCGGGGGCTTGACCTACGAGATCGAAGGACAAGTTCGATCGCATGGCTGAAGCCAAGCTTAGTGCTGCCTCCCCGCCCGCGCACGCCTCCCCGCACCCGATGGCCAACCCGGGTTACGGCAAACGCTCCGCCCCCGACCAACACCCCCGCACGAACCACGACTTCGCCGCCCTCCCACCCCGCGAAGCCGCCATCGCCGCGTACATCGACCGCCTCCCCGACGGCGCCGACATCTCCGTAAAAACGCTGGCCAAGCAGCTCCCGTACGGACAGTGCGCACTCCGTACCGCCCTCAACAACCTTCAGCGGGCAGGCCACTTGCGCCGGGGCCGTGAACGGATCACCGGTCAGGGCAGCTCGCGATGGATCACCCGATCGTGGTTCACCCGTACCGCGCGCGACGACGGCTGGTGGGCGACGTTCACCCGGGGCGACGTACCGCAGGAGCCCCCGGACCACGGCCCCCGCCCGACCCGCTCCCGCGCACACATCCTGCTCGCCGCCCTCGGCCGCGAGACCCCGGCCCTCTCCCTCTCGGAGGCCGACTGCGCGCGCCTCGCCCCGCTGGTCACCGACTGGTACGCCCGAGGCGCCACCGACGCGGACGTACTCCGCGCCCTGACGGCCGGGCTCCCCACCCCGGTCCACCACCCGGCGGCCCTGATCCACAACCGACTCACCACCAAACTCCCGCCGGAGAGAGCCGCCCCACGCCCACCCCTCCGGGTCTTGGAGTGCGCGAAGTGCGGAGTCCCCGGCCGCCCGGAGGCCTTGCCGGGCGGCACCTGCGGAGCGTGCCGGGGCGAACGCGCCTCGGGCCACGACAACGCACCCCTGCGCGCCTCCGCCATCCAAGCCCACGCGGCGGAAATCCGTGCCGCGATGTCCCAACGCCGACAGGAGGCACGCCTGTGACGAACACCCGGAATCCACTGCACACACCAGCAGGTGTGTACAGTTTTCCCATGGATCGTTACCCCCTCGTGGAAGCCCGCAACCAGCTCGGTCAACTGGTCGGCCGGGTCCGACACGGCCAGGAACACATCCTGATCACCGAATACGGCAAGCCCGCCGCCGCCCTCATCCCGATAAGCGAACTGGAAGAGCTGCAGCGACTGCGCGACGAGGCCGACATCGCCGAAGCGAAGGCGCGTGAAGCAGCTCCGTCCGGCCCGTCGATGATCCACGACGAGTTCATGGCACAACTGGAGGAAGAGGACCGGCGAGAGGTCGCTTCGTGACCTACACGGTGGTGTGGGAACACCACGCCATGAACGAGTTCCGTCGGCTCCGTGCCATCGACCCCATCGGTGCCAAGGCGACTGCCGCAGCGGTCCGCGCACTCGGCGACGACCCCAGCCCAAAGGCAGCCCGCGCCCTGGGCGCCTCCGGCTACTACCGCTTACATGTGGGAAGTTGGCGTGTCCTCTACCACCCGGACGGCGACACCGTCACCATCCACGTGCTGAAGGTCGGCCGCAGCACCTGACCAAGGCCCCCGCAAGCCCCGGAGCCACTCCATGAACCACGCCCAGCTCACCGCCCTGGGCCGAGCCCTCCGCCTCATCGGCGAGCACGGCGAGGCCCTCACCGCCGACACCCCGGACGCCAGACTCCACGAGGTCAAGGCCGACCTCCGCCGTGCCCTCGACCTCCTCGACGAGAGCGTCACCGGTGCCGCCCCCACCACCCGCTGCCCGGAGCACCCGAACGGCCCGGTCGACGAGAACGCCCAGGACCTCTGCCTGCTCTGCGAGACCCGCCGCCGGGCCGCCCGCCGGGCCGAGTACAACGGTGGTCCCGCGGCACCGCGCCCCTCCGACACCGCCCCGTCCCGCTACGGCGTCCGCGGCGACCGCCCCCAGCCCCAGCAGCGCTGGCTGCCGGAGCTGTGGAACGGGCAGGAGTGGCAGCTGTGCGGCACGCCGCGCCGCGACCGCCGGGAGGCCGAGCTGTACATCGCCGCCCAGCGTCGCGGGCCGCGCCCCGCCATGGCCTACCGGCTCGTGCACGAGTTCACCGACTACGAGGTGCTGCGCGTGTGGGGCACGCCGGTGAAGGTCGACATCGAGCCGCTGGGCAACCTGTAGCCGGCGGCCACTACTTGGCCGCCGCTCCCGTCGGCGCCGCCGCCTGCGCCACGGGCTCCTCGACGGCGGCCGGCTCCGCCTTCGGAATGAACGACGCCACCACGAACGCCAGCAACGCCGCCCCGGCGCCCACCGCCAGGACCACCTTGAAGCCGTTCTCGGACGGGAGGGCGTACCCGCCGAGGTCCGTCGTCATCTGGGCGAGGATCACGCCCGCGACGGCGCTCGCCGTGGACGTTCCGAGGGAGCGCATCAGCGTGTTGAGGCTGTTCGCGGCGGCCGTCTCCGACGCGGGCACGGCGCTCATGATGAGGGCGGGCATCGAGCCGTAGCCGAACCCGACGCCGGCGCCGATGATGCAGGCGACCAGGACGAAGTGCCAGACCTCGGACATCAGGACGATGTTGAGGCCATAGCCCACGGCGACGATCAGCACGCCGATCATCAGCGTGACCTTCGGGCCCTTGGCCCGCGAGATGGCCGCCGACACCGGTGCCGTCGCCATCATCACCAGACCGGACGGGGCCATGCACAGGCCCGCGACCAGCATCGACTTGCCGAGGCCGTAGCCGGTCTGCGCGGGGAGCTGGAGGAGCTGCGGGATGACGAGGCTCATCGCGAACATGGCGAAGCCCACCGCGATCGAGGCCAGGTTGGTCACCAGCACCTGACGCCGGGCGGTCGTCCGCAGATCCACCAGCGGCTGCTCGGTACGCAGCTCCCACCGGCCCCAGGCCACCAGGACGACGACGGCCGCCACGAAGAGACCGAGTGTCGTACCGCTGGTCCAGCCCCAGTCGGCGCCCTTGGAGATGCCGAGGAGCAGGCAGATCAGTCCGGCCGCCATCCCTGTGCCGCCCACCAGGTCGAAGCGCCCGCCGGTGCGCACCTTCGACTCGGGCACGAACAGCACCACGCACACCAGCGCCACGACACCCATGCCGGCCGACGTCCAGAACAGCATGTGCCAGTCGAAGTTGTCCGCGATGAGCGCCGCGGCGGGCAGCCCGAGCGCGCCGCCGATGCCGAGGGAGGCGCTCATCAGGGCGGTCGCGGAGCCGAGACGCTCGGCGGGGAGTTCGTCGCGCATGATGCTGATGCCGAGCGGGATCACACCGGAGGCCAGGCCCTGGAACGCCCGTCCGACGATCATCGGGACCAGCGCGTCGCTCAGCGCACAGACCACGGAACCGGTCACCAGCAGCACGACGCTGACCAGCAGCATCCGCCGCTTGCCGTACATGTCGCCGAGCCGCCCCATCACCGGCGTGGCGACGGCGGCGGCGAGCAGCGTCGCGGTGACCGCCCAGGCGGTGTCCGAGGCCGGCGCGTCGAGCAGGCGTGGCAGCTCGGGGACGATCGGGATGACCAGGGTCTGCATCAGCGAGACGACGATCCCGGCGAAGGCCAGTACCGCCACCACGGCGTTAGGCCTCGGCGGGGCACCGCCCCCGGCCTCGGCGGCAGGGGCAGGGGCGTGGGACATGGCGGGGCCTCCGTCGGCGTACGAACGTGAAAGGTACGTAATTGACCAAGGCAACCTTAAGTCAGTTGATTGACTTACTCAAGGGATGCAGGTCACGCCCCGGACCGCCCGAGATCGCCTCGGATCACCCAGGTCAGGCGGGCACCCGGCTCAGGCCCCCCGCTCCACGAACGCCCGCGTCCGCTCCTCGTCCAACTCGTACACCGTCTCGTGCGCCCGGGGATCGCGTGCATGGAAGGTGTGGAACAGCGGCCCTTCCGCCCCGCCCAGCTCCACCAGCGAGGCAGAGGCCCCGCGCACCACGCGTTCCGTGCCGGGCGCCGCCGTGAGGTCGATGCGGTTCACGACACCAGGGGTGACCCAGACCGGCACCGCGGCCAGGAAGCCGAGGAGCTGGAGGTGGTAGTGCCCGGTCAGGACGACCTGTACGTCACTGCCCCGGATCGCCGTCGCGAGCTCGGCCGGGTCGCGCAGGCCGAAGTGCGGCTGGGTCGCCGAGATGTCGAGGGCGATCGGTGGGTGATGGAGGGCGAGGACGGTGCCCTGCTCGGCCGGAGTGCTCAACACAGCCTTCAGCCAGTCGAGTTGTGCCGCGCTCAGACGGCCGTACACCTTCCCCGGCACCAGCGAGTCCAGCGTGATGAACCGCCGGCCGCCGACGGTGCTCACGGCCGCCCGCTCCCCCGCCTCGGACTCCAGGACCACCGCCGGTTCCGGGTGGCCGCTGCCCAACACCTTCCCGAAGGCGCCGCGCTCGTCATGGTTGCCGGTGGTGTAGAACACGGGCGCGCCCAGGCCGCGGGCGAACTCGCCCACGAGCTCCTTCACGGCCGTATACGCCTCCACCGCACCGTCGTCCGCGATGTCCCCCGTGACGACGATCGCGTCGACGCCCCGCACATGCCTCAGCTCGGCGAGCATCAGGCGGAGCGAGTCGGTGGCATTGACGCCGTATGCGTTGGGGGCGTCGGCCCGTTCGATATGGGTGTCGGAGAGATGAAGGATCCTCATCTCTCCGACAGTAGCGGCTGGTTGGGCCTCAGCTCAGGGTCTTCAGCGACGCCGCGTCATACGGCGCCAGCTCCTCGAAGCGGCCGCCCAGCACCTTCGCCGCCCACTCGGGGTCCTGGAGCAGCGCCCGGCCGACGGCGACGAAGTCGAACTCCTCCGCCTCCAGACGGTCCAGCAGATCGTCGATGCCCTTGACCCCGGAGCCCTGGCCGGCGAACGCGCCCAGGAACTCGCCGTCCAGGCCGACCGAGCCGACGCTGATGGTGGGCCTGCCGGTCAGCTTCTTCGTCCAGCCGGCGAGGTTGAGGTCGGAGCCGTCGAACTCCGGGACCCAGTAGCGGCGGGTGGAGGCGTGGAAGGCGTCGACGCCGGCCGCGGCGAGCGGGGCGAGGATGGCCTCCAGCTCCTCGGGGGTCTCGGCGAGCCGGGCGTCGTAGGCCTCCTGCTTCCACTGCGAGTAGCGGAAGATGACCGGGAAGTCCGCGGAGACCTTCTCGCGTACGGCGGCCACGATCTCCGCCGCGAACTTCGTACGGGCGACCGGGTCACCGCCGTACGCGTCGGTGCGGCGGTTGGTGCCGCCCCACAGGAACTGGTCGACGAGGTAGCCGTGGGCGCCGTGGATCTCCACGCCGTCGAGGCCGATGCGCTCGGCGTCCGCGGCGGCCTGGGCGAAGGCGCCGATCACGTCGTCCAGGTCGCTCTGGGTCATCGCCTTGCCGGTGGGCTCATCGGCGCCGATGCGCAGGCCCGAGGGGCCGACGGCGGGGGCCTCGGCGTAGGGCGGCTGGCCCTGCTTGCGCACCATGCCGATGTGCCACAGCTGCGGCACGATCGTGCCGCCCGCCGCATGCACGGCCTCGGCGACCTTCGCCCACCCCGCCAGCTGCTCCGCACCGTGGAAGCGCGG
Organism: Streptomyces sp. NPDC055013; assembly: GCF_053608645.1. Classification (NCBI taxonomy): domain Bacteria; kingdom Bacillati; phylum Actinomycetota; class Actinomycetes; order Kitasatosporales; family Streptomycetaceae; genus Streptomyces; species Streptomyces sp. NPDC055013. The sequence continues at coordinate 44,018 of NZ_JBSGVW010000005.1, read as the reverse complement.
CACCCTGTCGCTCTGCCCGGCCGAGTCGTGCCCGACGTACGTGCCCTCGGTGACGATGAGACCGACGCCCGCGGCGGCGCGGCGCGCGTAGTACGACACGACATCCTCACCGGGCACGCCGCCCGGGGAGAACATCCGCGTCATCGGCGCCATCGCGATGCGGTTGGGGACGGTCAGACCGTTGATCACGGTCGGCCGGGACAGGATCTGGGCCGCACGGGAGGCGGTGGGCTGGGTGACGGTCACGTAGGGGCTCCTGGGGAAGGGGTCTGCCTATACCGGTCAGTATGTGCACACGCATTGTTGCACCTCATTAAGCAACGGTGGGTGTGAGGCTTCGCATTCCCAGGGAGGGGCTCGGTTCTGCGAGGGCGCGCGGGGACGCCCCTTCTTTCAAGGGCGCGGGGAACTGCGCGACCAGCCACGCCCCACCCGCACCCGCCAACGCACCGAGGGCGGCACCCCCTGTCGCGAATATCGCAACTGGAGGTGCCGCCCTCGGGAAGGACGTTGATCAACCGGAGACCGAAGCCCCCGAGGTCGATCAGAAGTCCATGTCACCGCCCGGCATACCGCCACCGGCAGGCGCGGCGGCCTTCTCCGGCTTGTCGGCGATGACGGCCTCGGTGGTGAGGAACAGCGCGGCGATCGACGCGGCGTTCTGCAGCGCGGAACGCGTCACCTTCGCCGGGTCGATGATGCCCTCGGCGATCATGTCGACGTACTCGCCGGTCGCGGCGTTCAGACCGTGGCCGACGGCCAGGTTGCGCACCTTCTCGACGACGACGCCGCCCTCGAGACCACCGTTGACGGCGATCTGCTTCAGCGGGGCCTCCAGCGCGAGCTTCACGGCGTTGGCGCCGGTCGCCTCGTCGCCGTCCAGCTCCAGCTTCTCGAAGACCGCGGAGGCCTGGAGCAGGGCCACGCCACCACCGGCGACGATGCCCTCCTCGACGGCCGCCTTGGCGTTGCGCACGGCGTCCTCGATGCGGTGCTTGCGCTCCTTGAGCTCCACCTCGGTGGCGGCACCGGCCTTGATGACCGCGACACCGCCGGCGAGCTTCGCCAGGCGCTCCTGCAGCTTCTCGCGGTCGTAGTCCGAGTCGCTGTTCTCGATCTCGGCGCGGATCTGGTTGACGCGGCCCGCGACCTGCTCGGAGGAGCCGGCACCGTCGACGATGGTGGTCTCGTCCTTGGTGATGACGACCTTGCGGGCCTTGCCCAGGAGGTCCAGGGAGGTGTTCTCGAGCTTGAGACCGACCTCCTCGGAGATGACCTCGCCACCGGTGAGGATGGCGATGTCGTTCAGCATCGCCTTGCGGCGGTCACCGAAGCCCGGGGCCTTGACGGCGACGGACTTGAAGGTGCCGCGGATCTTGTTGACGACCAGGGTCGACAGGGCCTCGCCCTCGACGTCCTCGGCGATGATCAGCAGCGGCTTGCCCGACTGCATGACCTTCTCCAGGAGCGGGAGCAGGTCCTTGACGGAGCCGATCTTGGAGTTGGCGATCAGGATGTACGGGTCGTCGAGCGACGCCTCCATCCGCTCCATGTCGGTGGCGAAGTACGCCGAGATGTAGCCCTTGTCGAAGCGCATACCCTCGGTGAGCTCCAGCTCCAGACCGAAGGTCTGGGACTCCTCGACGGTGATGACGCCTTCCTTGCCGACCTTGTCCATCGCCTCGGCGATGAGCTCGCCGATCTGGGTGTCGGCGGCGGAGATGGAGGCCGTGGAGGCGATCTGCTCCTTGGTCTCGACGTCCTTCGCCTGCTCCAGCAGGGCGGCGGAGACGGCCTCGACGGCGCGCTCGATGCCGCGCTTGAGGGCCATCGGGTTGGCGCCGGCGGCTACGTTGCGCAGGCCTTCCTTGACGAGGGCCTGGGCGAGAACGGTCGCCGTGGTCGTACCGTCACCGGCGACGTCGTCCGTCTTCTTGGCGACTTCCTTGACCAGCTCGGCGCCGATCTTCTCGTACGGGTCCTCGAGCTCGATCTCCTTGGCGATGGAGACACCATCGTTGGTGATCGTGGGGGCGCCCCACTTCTTCTCGAGGACGACGTTGCGACCCTTGGGGCCGAGCGTCACCTTGACGGCGTCCGCGAGCTGGTTCATGCCGCGCTCGAGGCCGCGCCGCGCCTCCTCGTCGAACGCGATGATCTTGGCCATGTGAAGTGGTCCCTCCAGGACTGGGGGTGATTCCTTCGGACCGCGCCCGCGCCCGCGACGGACGGCTCACATGCCTCGTGGTTCCTTGCCCCACCCGGCCTGCGGGCCTCACCGACCCGGTCCTTCTTTGTCACTCTCACCTTCAGAGTGCTAACGCCAATGATTAGCACTCGGGGTAGGCGAGTGCAAGCGGCTCTCGGGTATCGGGCGGCGCGCTCTGCGGTGCGCGAACAGGGGCGGCGGGGCCGGGGCCGGACCCGGGCAGGCCCCGGACAGGACCCGGACGGACCCGGACATGGCGAAGGGCCCGCACCCCGGGAGGTGCGAGCCCTTCGAAGAAGAACGTCGCTGCTGTTAGTCGACGCGTGCTTCAGCCGGTGGCCAGACGAACCATGTCCGCCTGCGGCCCCTTCTGGCCCTGCGAGATCTCGAAATCGACCCGCTGGCCTTCCTCCAGGGTGCGGTAACCGTCCATCTGGATCGCGCTGTAGTGGACGAAAACATCCGCACCACCGTCGACCGCGATGAAGCCGTACCCCTTCTCCGCGTTGAACCACTTGACGGTGCCCTGAGCCATGCCTAACTCCCCTATTACTGGCCCTTGCACAGATCCACACTTCGCGGATCCGGGTCAGACCTCACCCCCCATCGGTCGGGGGCGTGCGCCGGAACGCGTCGACCGCGGCTGAATGTATCTGCCCAACTGCCGTCTGCAACAGGTCAATCGGACGAGAAATCCGGGCACGACCGGTCGGGAATGTGGGGACAATTCCGCTGACTTCAGGTCAAGTCGGACCCGGCATACGGAAGAAAAGCCGCAAAAAACCCACACACTTTGGCTACTTCTTGTCGGGCTTGCGGCAGAAATCAAGGGCGGCCGACCAGTGGATCGGCGGCACGTTCCCCAACTGTACCTCGCTCAACCACACAGAATTGCCCCCTCCGCTTCTCTCACGGAGGGGGCAATTCGATGAACTCTTGGTAACCGGTGTTACCGATGGTAATGATCGGTCATTCGGTCAGCCTGTCAGCCACCCGCGACGGCCGGAATGATGGAGACGCCGGCACCGTCCGGAGTCGCGGTCTCCAGACCCTGCTCGAAACGGACGTCGTCGTCATTGACGTACACGTTGACGAACCGACGCAGCTTGCCCTGGTCGTCGAGAACCCGGGCGGCAATCCCGGTGTGGTTCTTCTCCAGGTCGGCGATGACCTCGCCGAGGTTGGCACCTTCGGCGGCGACCTCGGCCTGGCCACCCGTGTAGGTGCGCAGGATGGTGGGGATGCGGACGTTGACGCTCATACGGTGTGACCTCCGGTCAGTGTGCAAGTTCGGTGGGACGGGGCTTCTCAGACGAGACCGGCCTCGCGGAACGAGTCCAGGTTGGGACGAATCGTCGCAGTCAGCCCAGTACCGGCCACCGCGTCCAACGTCTTCAGCCCATCGCCGGTGTTGAGCACGACAGTCGTGAGGCTCGGGTCCAGCACACCGCTCTCGATCAGCTTCTTCGTGACACCCACGGTCACCCCGCCCGCGGTCTCCGCGAAGATGCCCTCCGTCCGGGCGAGGATCTTGATCGCGTCGACGACCTGCTCGTCCGTCACGTCCTCCACGAAACCACCCGTGCGGCGGGCGATGTCCAGGACGTACGGACCGTCGGCCGGGTTGCCGATCGCCAGCGACTTGGCGATGGTGTTCGGCTTCTGCGGCCGGACGACGTCGTGGCCCGCCTTGAACGCGGTCGACACCGGCGAGCACCCCTCGGCCTGCGCGCCGAAGATCTTGTACGGCTTGTCCTCGACGAGCCCGAGCTTGATCAGCTCCTGCAGACCCTTGTCGATCTTCGTGAGCTGCGAGCCGGAGGCGATCGGCACGACCAGCTGGTCCGGCAGCTGCCAGCCGAGCTGCTCGCAGATCTCGTACGCCAGGGTCTTGGAGCCCTCGGCGTAGTACGGCCGCAGGTTGACGTTGACGAAGCCCCAGCCCTCACCGGCCGGGTCGCCGATCAGCTCGGAGCAGAAACGGTTCACGTCGTCGTAGTTGCCCTCGATGCCGACGAGCTCGCCACCGTAGACCGCGGCCATGACGACCTTGCCCTGCTCCAGGTCGTGCGGGATGAACACGCAGGACCGGAAGCCGGCGCGGGCGGCGGCGGCACCCACCGCGCCGGCGAGGTTGCCGGTGGAGGAGCAGGAGAGGGTGGTGAAGTTGAAGGCGCGCGCAGCCTCGATCGCCTGGGCGACGACGCGGTCCTTGAAGGAGTGCGTCGGGTTGCCGGAGTCGTCCTTGACGAACAGCTTGCCGGCGTCGACGCCGAGCTCGTTCGCGAGGTTGTCGGCCTGGACGAGCTTGGTCCAGCCGGGGTTGATGTTCGGCTTGGTGGCCACGTCCGCGGGGACGGGCAGCAGGGGGGCGTAACGCCAGATGTTCGCGGGGCCCGCTTCGATGCGCTTGCGGAGCTCCTCGGTGTCGTAGGCCGAGAAGTCGTACGCGATCTCCAGCGGGCCGAAACACTCCTCGCACGCGAAGACCGGTCCGAGGGGTACCCGGTGACCGCACTCGCGGCAGGACAGCGCCGCGGCGGGACCAAGGTCTACGGTGGAGTCGGTGGTGCTTGCAACAGTCTGCACAGCCATGTGAGGCGAGGCCCTTTCTCCTCATCTTCCTCACGACGCATCTCGCCGTGAGACGGATTTGGCACCTTCCCTAGCCGGGAGCCTCGCGGAGACGATCGACAGTGATCGCCACGAGACCGGCTGGAGGGTTGCCGGGGCTTCATCGGGCCGTTTCCCTCTGCCCCTCTGGATGAGCTGTATTCGGTTGTCAACTATGGGCGACCTCGGACATGCGATGGTCACCCGCGTTGTTCAAGACTGTAACCGAAGGCCAGGACAGTTGAGATAGTCGTCCGAACCGCGAGATGGATCACACGATTACCTGCTGTGATCACGACAGTGAGGAGTCGCCGACTGTGCTGGAAGAAGTCGAGCGCTGGCTGAGCACCCGCTCCTGGTCCGCGACCGATCGCCCGCTCCACCACATACTCGCCGCCAAACAGCGTTCGGGCCAGTCGGTCTCCGTCGTGCTGCCCGCGCTGAACGAGGAGGAGACGGTCGGCGACATCGTCGCGATCATCCGTCACGACCTCATGCAACAGGTCCCGCTGGTCGACGAGATCGTCGTCGTCGACTCCGGGTCCACGGACCGCACCTCCGAGGTGGCCGCCGCGGCGGGCGCCACCGTGGTGCACCGGGACGCGATCCTCCCGCGCATCCCGGCCGCGCCCGGCAAGGGCGAGGTCCTGTGGCGCTCCCTGCTCGTCACGACCGGGGACATCGTCTGCTTCATCGACGCGGACCTGAAGGAGTTCTCCTCCGACTTCGTCTCCGGGATCGTCGGCCCGCTGCTCACCGACCCCGGGGTCGACCTGGTCAAGGGCATGTACGACCGTCCCCTCGGCGGGGCGGCCGGACAGGGCGGCCGGGTGACCGAGCTGATGGCGCGCCCGCTGCTGAACATGCACTGGCCGCAGCTGGCCGGTTTCGTGCAGCCGCTGGGCGGCGAGTACGCGGCCCGCCGCTCCCTGCTGGAACAGCTCCCGTTCCCCGTCGGGTACGGCGTGGAGCTGGGCATGCTGGTCGACGCCCTGCATCTGGTGGGCCTCGACGCGCTGGCGCAGGTGGACGTGGGCGTCCGCAAACACCGCCACCAGGACGGACAGGCCCTGGGCCGGATGTCCGCCGCGATCTACCGCACGGCCCAGCTGAGGCTGGCGCGCGGCCATCTCGTCCGGCCGGCGTTGACCCAGTTCGAGCGCGGCGAGGACGGGTTCGAGCCGCGCACGTACTCCGTGGACACCGAGGAGCGGCCGCCGATGGTGGAGATCGCCGAGTATGCGAAACGGAAGGTCGCATAAAGCCACGTACCGGGTCATACGCCGGGCAGGGCCGCTGATCGTATACGGACCGGCCACTGAGTGGAACCGCACGTTTGAGCGTTTCCGGGCCGGGCTAGGTTGAGGCGTATGGCTTCCACGCAGGGTGCTGCCAAGGTGCTGGTCGCGTCGAATCGCGGCCCGGTCTCGTACGAGGTGCGCGAGGACGGCTCGCTGCACTCCAAGAGGGGCGGTGGCGGACTCGTCTCCGGGCTGTCGGCGATCGGGCCGGACGCCGACGCCCTGTGGGTGTGCTCGGCGCTGTCCGACGGGGACCGGGAGGCGGTGCGGCGCGGCGTCGGCGAGGACGGCGTCCTGATGCTGGACGTCCCGGCCGACGTGCACGCGGACGCGTACAACGGCATCGCCAACTCGGTCCTCTGGTTCGTCCACCACATGCTCTACCAGACCCCGCTGGAGCCGGTCTTCGACGCGGAGTTCCGGCGCCAGTGGGAGTCGTACGAGACCTACAACCGTGCGTTCGCGCAGGCGCTGGCCGACCGGGCCGCGCCCGGGGCGGCGGTGCTGGTGCAGGACTACCACCTGTGCCTGGTGCCGGGGATGCTCCGGGAGCTGCGGCCGGATGTCCGGATCGGGCACTTCTCGCACACGCCGTGGGCGCCGCCGGAGTACTTCTCCATGCTTCCGGACGACATCCGCTCGCAGCTCGTATCGGGGATGCTGGGCGCCGACCGGCTGGGCTTCCTCACGTGGCGTTGGGCGCGGGCGTTCATGGCATGCGCCGAGGCCGTGGACCGCGAGCGGTTCTTCCCGTCGTGGCCGAGCGGTGCCCCGGCGTCCGTCCAGCACACGGCGACCGGGCGTCCCCCGTTGCGGACCACGTGGATCGGTGTGCACGGCCTGGGTGCCGACGCGGAGTTCCTGCGCGCCCGCTCCCACGAGGCCGATGTCGGGGAGCGGATCGCCGCGCTGCGTTCGGAGATCGGCACAGCGCCGGACGGGACCGCCCGCCGGACCGTCGTCCGCGTCGACCGGACCGAGCTGTCCAAGAACATCGTGCGCGGCCTGCTGGCGTACCGGCAGCTGCTCGACGACCACCCCGAGTGGCGCGAGCGGGTGGTCCACGTGGCGTTCGCCTACCCCTCCCGCCAGGACCTGGCGGTGTACCGGGACTACACGGCCGAGGTCCAGCGACTGGCGGACGAGATCAACTCCGCTTACGGCACGGCGACCTGGACCCCGATCGTCCTCCACGTCAAGGACGACTTCGCCCGCTCCCTGGCCGCGTACCGCCTGGCCGACGTGGCTCTCGTCAACCCCATCCGGGACGGCATGAACCTCGTCGCCAAGGAGGTGCCGGTCGTCTCCGACGAGGGCTGCGTCCTCGTCCTGTCCCGCGAGGCGGGCGCCTTCGCGGAACTGGGCGAGGACGCGATCGCCGTCAACCCCTACGACGTGATCGGCACGGCGCGGGCTCTGCACGAGGCGCTGTCCATGGGTCCGGAGGAGCGGGCGGAACGCTCGAAACGGCTGGCGGAAGCGGCGACGGCACTGCCGCCTGCGCAGTGGTTCCTGGAGCAGTTGGGGGCGTTGGAGGACGGGGAGGCGGGGGCGGCCGCCCGGGGGGAGTGAGCGGCGGAGCCGGATTCGCCCGGTTCAGGTTGCCTGGTTCAGGTTGCTTACCGGCGATCGTCGGCCGCGGCTAGCTCACGGCGTCTGCCTGCGGCATCGGTACGTGGCGGCGATCGCCCGGTTCAGGCCGCCCGCACGGCGATCACTTGAACCAGGCCGCCTGACCGCGAACGCTCACACCAGTCGGCCTCACGGCGACCACCTGCCACAGCCCGCCTGACCACGACCGGCTGCAGCGGCTTACCTCGCCCCGGCACGGACGACTAGCGGCAGCAGCCTCCACGACGCGATCGCCCCGTTCACGCCGCCCGCACGGCGATCACTCGGATCAGGCCGCCTGACCACGACCGACTGCGGCAGCGTGCCTCGCGGTGGCCCTCTGGGTCAGGTTGCCTGCGTGGCGATCGCCTGGAGGAGTCGTACGACGCCCTCCGGGCCTTCGACCACGACGTCCGCCCTCTCCGAGAGTTCGGTGACCTCCTCGCTGCCGCTGCAGACCAGGAGGCCGGGGGTGCCGTCGGAGCGGAGTTTGCCGACGGCGGCGTAGGCGGGGAGGTCGCCGAGGTCGTCGCCGGCGTAGAGGACGGACTCGGCGCCGAGTTCGCGGACGTATTCGCTCAGCGCGACGCCCTTGTCCATGCCGGGTGGGCGGAGTTCGAGGACCATGCGCCCCGGTTCGACGATGAGGCCGTTGCGGGTGGCGAGGTCGGTGAGCGGGGCTCGGAGGGCGTCGAAGGTGCCCTGGGGGTCGGGCGCGCGGCGCGTGTGCACGGCCAGGGCGTGTCCCTTGTCCTCGATCCAGGTGCCCTGCGCCGCGGATTCGAGAAGGTCCGGCAGGGCGGCGCGGACTGCTGCGACGCCGGGGTGGGGATCGGGGGCGGTGACCTCGCCGCTGACGGCATCCCAGCGTTCGGCTCCGTAGTGGCCCAGCACGACGAGGTGCTCCAGGCCCGGGGTGTCGGCGAAACCGCCGTACTTCACGGCGACCTCGGCCGGGCGGCCGGTGATCACCGCGACGGCGGCGACCTTGGGCGCGAGTGCGGCCAGGGCGGGGATGGCGTCGGGGTGGGCTCGGGCCTTCTCGGGGTCCGGGACGATCGGGGCGAGGGTGCCGTCGAAGTCCAGCGCGATGAGTGAGTGCGCCGGGTGGGTGAGGATGGCGGCCAGGCCGTCGCGGCCGGGCTGCGTCGTGGGGGTCGGGAGATGATCCTTGTGACTGCCCATGGGGCGACCTTATCCGGGAACGGGGGCGGGCCGGGGAGGGGCTGAATTTCCAGCGCCGGTCCAGGCAATCCAGCCCGTCCGGCGTTTGAGGACGAGGCCGTTCAGGCCGAAGCGGGGGTCTGGGGGCGGCAGCCCCCAGTGACGGGACAGGTAGGGGCGGCGGAGGCAAAACCCCCTGCCGCACCGCCGCGCGTCACCGCTCCCCCCGCCGCCCCTCCCGAACCCGCCGCAACCGATTCACCGTCACCGGATCGTGCGCCAGCGCCCGCGGATCATCCAACAGCGCGTTCAGCAGCTGGTAATACCGCACCGGAGCCAGCCCCAGCCCCTCCCGTATCGCCCGTTCCTTGGCCCCGGGCCCCGAGAACCCCCGCCGCTCCAGCGCGAGAATCGCCCGCTCACGCTCGGCGAGATCGGCGGCCTCGGGCTGCTCCTGGTCCATGTGCCGCACCGTAGCCCACCCCACTGACAGCCGAACCGGCAGCGAACCGACAACCGAACCGGCCGGAAGCTACTCCGCGCTCTCCGCCCGAGTGGCCCCTGACTGCAGCTGCCCCAGAATCGCCGACGGGCTCCCCCCGGACGTCACCGTCCTGCCGATGCTCTTCTTGACGTCCGCGCTCACCGCGGCCCAGGACGTCCGGCCCACCGGATAGAGCTCGGAGAGCGGGAGCTGGTCGAGGAAGGGCTTGAGGGCGGCGTCCTGGTCGGCCCCGGCCATCACCGTGGAGGCGGAGTTGGTGACGGGAAGCAGGTTGTACTCCCGGGAGAAGTCCAGGACGTTCTGCTTGCCGTAGGCGAAGTCGAGGAACTCCCCCACCTGCTCGGCATGCCCGTTCTGCTTGAAGGCCATCATCCAGTCGGCCACACCCATGGAGACCTTGGTCGGCCCCTCCAGCCCGGGCATCGGCACCATGCCGAACTTCACGCCCTTCTTCTCGGCCATCTGCATCAGCGAGGGATGCCCGTTGAGCATGCCGACATCCCCCGCGGCGAAGGCGGAGAACGCGTCGGCCCGGTTGAGCTCCCCGGGCGGGACGGGCCCCGTGAGCCCCTTGCCGACCAGGTTGTTCTTGAGCCAGTTGAAGGTGGAGACGTTCTCCGCGGAGTCGATGCTGTACGTACCGGTCTCCGCGTCGGTGTACCCGCCCCCGCCGCTGAGCAGCCACTGCATGGTCTCGGCCTGTGCCTCCTCGGCACCGAGCGGCAGCGCGTACGGGTACTTCACGCCCTCCGCCTTGAGCGCCTCGGCGTCGGCGGCCAGCTCCTTCCAGGATGTCGGCGGAGTGAGGCCGGCGTCCTCGAAGAGGGACTTGTTGTAGAAGAGCAGACGCGTGGAGGAGGCGAACGGGATGCCGTACTGGACGCCGTTCACCTGCCCCGCGTCCGCGAGCTGCGAGACGAAGTCGGCCTGGACGGGGATGGAGAGCAGTTCGTCGGCCTCGTAGAGAAGGCCCTTCGCGGCGTAGTCGGCGTACGCGCCGATCTGCGCGATGTCCGGCGCGTCCCCGGCGTCGACCATCTCCTTGACCTTGGCGTCGACGTCGTTCCAGGAGTACACGGTGACGTCGATCTGCACGCCCTCGTGCTGCTCCTCGTACTCCTTGACGAGCCTGTCCCAGTACTTCTGGGAACTGTTCGCCGCACTGTCGCCGTAGTCCGCGGCGACCAGCTTCAGCGTCACCTCGTCCGAACCACCGGTCAGCCCACAGCCGCCCAGAACCGCCGACAGGCCCAGCGCGGACACCGCCGCGATCGTTCCCGTACGTCTACGCCGCTGCACGCAAAACCGCCCCACACCCATATTCGAAACTTTCGAAACGTCATACATATTGCCCCCATAAGGTCTACACCACGTAAGTGGACTAGACCTCTCGCGGGTATGCAAGACACACTGTTCCCGTGAGACACGTCATCGCCCTCGATGTGGGCGGCACCGGGATGAAGGCCGCCCTGGCGGCAGCGAGCGGTGAGCTGCTCCACCAGGCCCGCCGCCCGACCGGGCGCGAGCGCGGGCCGGACGCGGTCGTCGAGGGCATCCTCGACTTCGCCGGCGAGCTGCGCGCGTACGGCGAAGAGCGCTTCGGCGAGCCCGCGGCCGCCGTCGGCATCGCCGTCCCCGGCATCGTCGACGAGGAGCAGGGCGTCGCCGCCTACTCGGCCAACCTGGGCTGGCGGGACGTACCCCTGCGAATGCTGCTCGCCGACCGGCTCGGCGGCGTGCCCGTCGCCCTCGGTCACGACGTGCGCAGCGGCGGTCTCGCGGAGGGCCGGATCGGCGCGGGCAAGGGCGCCGACCGTTTCCTGTTCGTGCCGCTCGGCACCGGGATAGCCGGCGCCATCGGCATCGACGGCCGGGTGGAGGCCGGTGCGCACGGCTTCGCGGGCGAGATCGGCCACATCGTCGTACGGCCGGACGGAGCGCCGTGTCCCTGCGGGCAGCGCGGCTGCCTGGAGCGGTTCGCGTCCGCGGCGGCGGTGAGCGAGGCGTGGGCCGCCGCGTGCGGGGACCCGGAGGCGGACGCGGCGGACTGCGCCAAGGCCGTCGCGTCCGGTGATCCGAACGCCGTACGGGTCTGGCACGCGGCCGTGGACGCCCTGGCCGACGGCCTGGTCACCGCGCTCACCCTGCTGGACCCGCGCACCCTGATCATCGGTGGCGGCCTCGCCGAGGCGGGGGAAACCTTGTTCACACCACTGCGGGAGGCCGTCCGGCAGCGGGTCACGTTCCAGAAAGTGCCATCCATCGTCCCCGCGGCCCTCGGGGACACGGCCGGCTGCCTCGGCGCCGGCCTCCTGGCATGGGATCTCCTCGACCACACCGACCGTACGGAGGCAACTCCCTGATGGCAGCCCACCCAGGGGCGCGGGACAGCGCCAAATTGCGGCTCCGCCGCGGGGCGCGACCAGCCCCCCACAACCCGCACCCCGCACCCCGCAAGGTGCCCCTCGTCCTCTCCGGCGCCAACGTGGTCATGCCGACGGGAACCCTCGAACAGGGCCAAGTGATCGTCGACGGCACCCGCATCGCCGGCACGGCCCCGGAGCACGCTCACCGCATCGACCTCACCGGGCACTGGCTCCTGCCGGGGTTCGTGGACATCCACAACCACGGCGGCGGCGGAGCCTCCTTCACCTCGGGCACCCCCGACGACGTACTCAAGGGCATCCACACCCACCACCTGCACGGCACCACGACCCTCGTCGCCTCCACCGTCACCGGTGACATGGACTTCCTCACCCGCCGCGCGGGCCTGCTGTCCGAGCTGGCCGAGCAGGGCGACATCGCCGGCATCCACTTCGAGGGCCCCTTCATCTCCCCGTGCCGCAAGGGCGCGCACTCCGAGGAGCTGTTGCGCGACCCCGACCCGGCGGACGTGCGCAAGCTGATCGACGCGGCGCGCGGCCACGCGACGATGGTCACCCTCGCCACCGAACTTCCGGGCGGCATCGACTCCGTACGGATGCTCGCCGAGCGCGGCGTGATCGCCGCGATCGGGCACACGGACGCGACGTACGAGCAGACGGTGGAGGCGATCGATGCGGGCGCGACGGTCGCCACGCACCTTTTCAACGCGATGCCGCCGCTCGGCCACCGCGAGCCGGGCCCGATCGCGGCCCTGCTGGAGGACGAGCGGGTGACCGTGGAGCTGATCAACGACGGCACGCATCTGCACCCGGCGGCGCTGGAGCTGGCGTTCCGTCACGCGGGCGCGGACCGGGTCGCGTTCATCACGGACGCGATGGACGCGGCCGGCTTCGGCGACGGCCGCTACATGCTCGGCCCGCTGGAGGTGGAGGTCGCCGGCGGCGTGGCCCGCCTCGTCGAGGGCGGCTCGATCGCGGGCTCGACCCTCACGCTGGACCGGGCCTTCAAGCGGGCGGTGACGATCGACCGGCTGCCGGTCGAGGACGCGGTGGCGGCCCTGTCGGCCAACCCGGCGAGGCTGCTCGGCCGCTACGACCGCATCGGCTCCCTGGAGCCCGGCAAGGACGCCGACCTGGTGGTGCTGGACTCCGACTTCGACCTCAAGGGCGTGATGCGCCGGGGCGAATGGGTGGTCGATCCCCAACTGGGGTGATCTGTCCTGCTGTTGAGGGCGGTGGTTGTCCTGCCAGACTGGGACGGCCGCCGCCCTTTTGGCATGATCGGCAGCTGCCGGAAGGAACAACCGGCAGACGGACGGCACACGCGTGCCGAACTCTTCGGGGGAGGTCGAGTACAGGTGATCCTCACTGTCACCGCGAACACCGCTCTCGACATCACCTATCGCGTACGGTCCCTGCGCCCGCACGCCTCCCACCGCGTCTCCGAGGTGACCGAACGCCCCGGCGGCAAGGGTCTGAACGTGGCCCGGGTGCTGGCGGCCCTCGGCCACGAGGTGACGGTCACGGGCTTCACGGGCGGGGCGACGGGCCGCGTGGTCCAGGACCTGCTCACGGCCACGCCGGCCGTGGTGGACGCGCTGGTCCCGGTGACGGGAGCGACCCGCCGGACCATCGCCGTGGTGGACGAGCTCACCGGCGACACGACCCAGCTCAACGAACCCGGCCCGACGATCACGCCTGCCGAGTGGTCCGCCTTCCAGGAGGCCTACGAGGACCTCCTCGCCTCGGCCACCGCGGTGGCCCTGTGCGGCAGCCTGCCACCGGGCGTACCGGTCGGGGCGTACGCCGGCCTGGTCCGGTCCGCGAGGGCCGCGGGCGTCCCCGTCCTGCTGGACACCAGCGGCGAGGCCCTGCGCCGGGGTGTCGCCGCCCGCCCGGACATCATCAAGCCCAACGCCGACGAACTTGCCGAACTCACCGGCTCCCACGAGCCGTTGCGCGCCACGCAGGACGCGCGTCGCCGGGGCGCCCGTACGGTGGTTGCCTCCCTCGGCAAATCCGGCCTCCTGGCCGTCACCCCCGAGGGCCGCTGGCAGGCCACCCCACCGACCCGCCTCCACGGCAACCCGACCGGCGCGGGCGACGCGGCGGTCGCGGGCCTGCTGTCGGGTTTGGTGGAGCGGCTGGCATGGCCGGCCCGCCTGGCCCGCGCGACGGCGCTCAGCGCGGCGAGCGTGGTGGCGCCGGTGGCGGGGGAGTTCGACCGGGGGGTCTACGAGGAGTTGCTGGGGCGGGTGGCGGTGACGGGGGAGGTCAGCGCGGCCTGACAAACCCCTCCTGGCATGCCCCTGTCGCCCATATATGATCAAGGGCGACAACGGATCCACCTGACCAGGGATCCACTCCTCATTGGGGGAAGTAATGCACAGAGCAAGGAAGTTCGCGCGGCTCGCTGCCGTCGGCGTCGCCTCAGTGGGCCTCGTCGTCACCATGAACAGCTCGGCGACAGCGGACGCCGGGCCGACCGCCGCCGCGGCGGACGCCCTGACCATCCGCGCGGCGGGCTGGGATTGGGGCGGCGGCTCGAACGACGACCGGGACGTCAGCATCCGGGAGAAGCCCAGCACTACGGCACGCAAGGTCGGCACCCTGAAGAAGGGGAAGATCGTCAAGTGCTGGGTGGCTGGCTGCAGCGCCGTGGACGGCGGCAGCTACAAGTGCACCAGCACCTCGCCCACCGAGAAGCGCTGGCATGAGGTGCGGTGGAACGGCAAGAAGGCCTACGCCGCGACGAGCTGCCTCGAGTGGGGCCGCGTCGCTTGATCTGATCGCTGATCCTCTGCAGACGACGGCGGCCGTTCCCAGCACCGAGCTGGGAACGGCCGCCCTCGCATCGATCAGCTCGCGCCCTTGCTGAGATACATCTGGTCGAGGACCGCGTCACACTGGTTGCCGTCGTTGCAGGCAACCTCGATCGTGTTGGTGCCCTTGTTCAGGTTGACGTTGGCCCAGGTGGTCTTCCAGCCCTTTTCCCAGTCACCCTCGGGCGTGTTGCCGAAGTTCTCCATGTTCAGCGGCTGGGTGTTGGCGGTGCCGTTGACGAGCAGTGTCGCGTTGGCGTCCTTTCCGGGGATGCCGTAGCGCACATACAGCCGGTAGCTGCCGGCCTTCTCGATGCCGTTGACAGACCAGATGACCTTGGCGCCAACCTGGTTGAAGTTCGTGACGTAGACGCCGCCGTTCGCCTTGGCGCCCTTGAAGTCGGAGGCCGTGGCGGTGCCACCCTCCAGGCGCAGCGCCTTGGCGTCGACCGCCGGCAGGTCCGCGGCACCCGCCCCGGCACTGCTGCTCGCCGAAGGACGCGAGTCCGCGCTCTCGGACTGTGACGGAGTCGACCCCGTGTCGCCCCCCGCATCGTCCTTCTCGCCGTCGCCGCCCAGCATGGCCACGCTGATGCCGATGACGACCGCCGCGACGACCGCGATCGCGCCGATCAGCAGGCCCTTGGTGTTGGGGCCGCCGCGGCCGCCCGAGCCGTTGCCGCCGCTGTATGCCGGCTGCTGCTGGGCCGTGGTCGCGCCGCCGGGGTGGGTCTCCGGGGCCGCGTAGTGGGCGCTCGGCTGGCCGTAGGCGCCCTGCTGTTGCGGTACCTGGCCGTAGGCGGCCGTCGGTGCCTGCTGGCCGTACTGGCGCTGTCCGACCGCGCGCACACGGTTGACCGAGCCCGGGTAGCCGTAGCCACCGGACGGCGGCTGGGCGCCGTTGGCCTGCCCGTCGGCGTAGAGGTAGCCGAACGGGTCGTCGTCCTCGGGCGTGCTGGCGCCGTTGTTGCCGGACGTCATCCCTTGGTACTCCTCACCAGGTGCGGGCGGATGCGATGCGTGTGGTCAGAATGGCGAGCCTACCCGCTCCTGATGGCCCAAACGGGTGACTCGGATCGCATCGGCTCGCTGACCTGGGGGTTACCCGGCGCGTCTGTGTTGTTTGGGACGAGATCGTTTCTCTACGTACATCCGCTCGTCAGCGGACTTCAACACTTCGTCCGCAGTCATCCCGCAGTGTGCCCACCCGATGCCGAAACTGGCGCCGACCCGCACGGCCCGCCCCTCGGCCCGGATCGGCTGGATGATCTCGTTGCGCAGGCGTACGGCGAGGTCCTGGGCGTCCGCCTTGCCGAGCCCGTCCGCGAGGATCACGAACTCGTCGCCGCCGAGCCGGGCCACGGTGTCGCCGTCGCGGACCTGGCGGGACAGGCGCCTGGCCACCTCGATGAGAACCGCGTCACCCGCGTTGTGCCCGAACCGGTCGTTGATCGACTTGAAGCCGTCGAGGTCGCAGAAGAGCACCGCGAGCCCCTTGGCGCCGTCGTCCCGCTCACCCTCGACCGGCGCGACGGTGTGCACGTGGTGGTCGTAGGCGTCGAACGCCGCCACAGCCGGCCGGAAGTCGAAACCGTGGCCGTTGGCGTCGAAGGCCGGGTGGCCGTAGGCCGCGTCGACCGACTCCAGGGCGGCACCCGGGTGCGTGGAGCGCTGACACAGCCGCGAGGCGAGGCGGGAGCGCAGCTCGGCGGAGTTCGGCAGCCCGGTGAGCGAGTCGTGGGAGGCGCGGTGGGCGAGCTGGAGCTCGCGACGCTTGCGCTCCTCGATGTCCTCGACGTGGGTGAGCAGGAAGCGGGGCCCGTCGGCGGCGTCGGCGACCACGCTGTTGCGCAGCGAGACCCACACGTACGTGCCGTCCCGGCGGATGAGCCGGAGCTCCGCGCGGCCCCCCTCGGCGGACGTCCGCAGCAGCGTGCCGATGTCCTCGGGGTGGACGAGGTCGGAGAAGGCGTAGCGGCGCATCGCTGAGGCCGGGCGGCCGAGGAGGCGGCACAGCGCGTCGTTGGTGCGCAGGATCCGGCCGTGCTGGTCGCCGCCCATCTCGGCGATGGCCATGCCGGACGGGGCGTACTCGAAGGCCTGCCTGAAGCTTTCCTCACTGGCGCGCAGGGCCTGCTGCTCGCGTTCGAGCCTGACCAGTGCCCGCTGCATATTCGCGCGTAGACGTGCGTTGCTGATGGCGATCGCCGCCTGGAACGCGTACATCTGGAGCGCCTCGCGCCCCCATGCGCCCGGCAGCCGCCCGTTGCGGGGCCGGTCCACGGACAGGACCCCGATCAGCTCGCCGCACGCGCTGCCCTGCACGCCGGGCGTGTACATCGGGGCGAAGAGGCGGTCCGAGGGGTGCCACTCGTCCTCGAAACGGGGCGCGGGGCCGTCGGTGTACCACTGCGGGACGTCGTCGTCGTCGAGTATCCAGCCCTCGGTGTGCGGGATGAAGACGAGGTCGCCCCAGCGCTCGCCCATGCTCAGCCGGCGATCCCAGGAGTCGCGGGAGCCGACACGGCCGGTGATGAGGGCCTCGGCGGCGGGGTTGCCGGAGAAGGCGGCGACGACGAGATCACCGTCGGGGCGTACGAGGTTGACGCACGCGAGCTCATAACCGAGGCCGTTGACGACACCGTCGGCGACGGTCTGCAGCGTGTCCGCCAGGCTGCGGGCCGTGTTCATGTCAGCCATGACCTGGTGCAGTTGCCGCAGGGTCGCAAGACGGACATACGGCTCCGACTCGGTCTCCATGCTCGCCCTCCCCCCGAGACCTCGCAGCGAATCAAGGGTTCTACTTCGGCGTAACTTCCCTTGCTAGTTCCCCGCCACTGAATCACAGCGCGCTGCTCACTCGGTACACAGGGTCAACAATTAATGGCCCTTGTGACTCAAGTCACAGGTAAACGTGAACAATTGAGCGGTGTTTCTGCGTTTTTCCTGTGCGTTTACTGAACGCAAACTTTGTGCGTGTGTGGAGATGCCACGAAACGGTCTTGATCAGGTACGTCAGTCGTCCGTCCATGGTCCTAGGACCACCTCCCGGTCCCTTCTCGGACGAAGGCCCGATGCCGGGTGCGCGGTGCCGACATTAGCGTTTTCGGCGTGCCGAACACTTCACCGCCCGCGCCGCCCGTGACCGCCGTCCTCCCCGCCTCGCGCAACGCCGCCGGGCATGCTGAGGGAGTGAGCAACGACGAGTTCCGTGCCGCCATGTCGCGGCTGGCCGCCGGTGTGGTCCTGGTGACCGCGCTGGAGCCGCCGCTGGACCCGGACGACCCGCACGCACCCGTCGGCGAGGACGTCGGCATGACGGCCACGGCGTTCATGTCGGTGTCCCTGGACCCGCCGTTGGTCCTGGTCAGCGTGCGCGAGGGGTCCCGCATGGACGACCTGCTCGACGAGCAGCCCCTGTGGGCGGTCTCGGTCCTGGCCGAGAGCCAGCGCCACATCGCCGGCCGCTTCGCCATGAAGGGCCGCGTCAGCGACCGCCTGCTGTTCGCCGACATCCCGTACGTGCGCGGCCAGGAGACCGGCGCACCGCTCGTGGGCGGCGCCCTGGCCACCCTGGAGTGCCGCACCGAGCAGCGCGTCACGGCCGGCGACCACACCCTGGTGATCGGCCGCGTCCTGTCGGCCTCTCTGCCGAGTGCGAACGGGGGGCCGCTTACGTATTTCCGGGGCCGTTACCGGCAGTTGGGATGATCTCGCGGACGCAGCCGTTCGCAATTCCATGGCGGGGAACTGATCATCCGCCTTACGGTGCCGGGATGACGTCGAACACTTCAGCGCCACACCTCGAAGAAATCACACCCGCGAACTTCGAGGCCGCCACCGGCATACGCGTGCGTCCCGAACAGGAATTCGCGGTCTCCCCGGTGATGCAGTCCCTGGCCGAGGCATACGTCCACCCCGCGGGCGTCGCCTGGCCGCGTCTGATCGTCGACGGCGACCGCCCGGTCGGGTTCCTGATGGCCTTCTTCGACATCGACTGGCGCGGCGACGGCACCCTCCTGCGCTCCGGGCTGTGGCGGCTGAACATCGCCGCGGACGAACAGGGCCGGGGGTACGGCCGGTTCGCGGTCGAGTCGGTGGCCGCGGAGCTCCGCCGCCGGGGCGACAGACAGCTCTACGTCACCTGGCACCCCGGCCCGAACGGCCCGGAGGGCTTCTACCTGGGCCTCGGCTTCCGACCCAACGGCGAGACGGTGGGTGTGCTGGAACTGGACCAGCACCGCGCCGGCTAGATCGGCCTGACATCGAGCCGGGACACCCGCTCGGGGTCCGTCACGATGTCGATCACGGCGATCCGGTCCCGTACGAACGCGAACCTCAGCGCCCGTTCCACCCGCCCGCCGACCAGCACGACGGCCCCCATGGCCCCGTCGACCAGCATGAGCCGCGCGACACCGGCGAGCGACCCGTACGTCGCCGCACCCCGCGCCACCGCCGCCGCGCCCGTGGCCACCCCGGCCTCGGCGCGCGCGATGACGTCCGGGTCCAGGACCTCGAGCAGCCCTTCGAAGTCGCCCTCGCGCGCGGCGGCGAGGAAGGCGCCGACGACCTCCCGCTGTCTGCGCCGCCCGGCCGCGCCGGCCTCGTGCACATCGGCGCCCCGCACGCGGCGCCGGGCACGGCTGGCGAGCTGCCGTGCCGCGGCGGGCGTACGGTCCACGACGTCCGCGACCTCCTCGAACGGCACCCCGAACAGGTCGTGCAGCACGAACGCCAGCCGCTCGGCAGGCGTCAGGGTGTCCAGTACGACCAGCAGGGCGACGCCCACCGAGTGGGCGAGGAGGGCGTCCTGCTCGGGGTCGGCGATGGTGCCGGGCACGGCCGCACCCGGACCGGAACCCGCGGTCGCGCCGTCCAGCGGCTCCTCGGCACGGGACTTGCGCGAGCGAAGCATGTCGAGACAGACCCGGCCCACGACGGTCGTCAGCCATCCCCCGAGATTGTCGATCCGGGTGGTATCGGACCGGCTCACCCGAAACCAAGCCTCCTGCACCGCGTCCTCGGCCTCGACGACCGATCCGAGCATCCGGTGGGCGACAGCCCTGAGGTGTCCGCGGTGCGCCTCGAAGCGCTGGGCGAGAAGGTCGGTGTCCTGAAAGCCGGTGTCCCGGAAGCCGGTGTGGTCGCCATTCATCGGTCGCACCCTCTCGTCGCGGTCCGTCGTCAGTGGGTTGACGGATGCGCGGACGGGGATGTGACAGCGGGGTCCCGCCTTCCTTTCCGCTACGTGGCGGAGGCGAGCCCGGCCTCGGGGGCGCCGGCGTGGGACACGGGTGCCACGGCGGCGGCTTCCGGAGCGGGTGCGGGCGCGGGCGTGGCGACCGGTGAGGCGATCGCGGCGACGATGGCGAGGACGGCGACAGCGCGCAGGGTCCACTTCAGCACGATGGAGATCCAATCCGGACGTGTGACGGCATGTGCCTCGATCGTCGCCGCCGATCCGGTGCCCGGGGATCGTCCGAAGGTCGTGACCGTATCCCCCGCGCGGCGGAGATGGCGGGCGGCGCCGACCCGGACTACGTCCAGCCCCGCCCCGTCCGCCCCCGCTTGGTCTCCGAGCGCTGCTTCTTCTCCCTCAACCGGCGTTCGTTGATGCCGCGGGGGATGCGGGTCGGCGTGCGCGGCTTGGGGGGCGGGGCCGTCGCCTCGGCGAGGAGGGCGGCGAGGCGGACGGCGGCGGTCTCGCGGTTGCGCCACTGCGAGCGATGCTCGGAGGAACGGACGGTGAGGACACCGTCCACGAGGCGGGACGCCAGCCGCTCCAGCGCCCGCTGCTTCCACACCTCGGGCAGCGCCTGCGTGCCCGCCAGGTCGAACCGCAGCTCGACCTGGGAGTCGCTGGTGTTGACGTGCTGGCCCCCCGGGCCGCTCGACCGCGAGAAACGCCACATGAGCTCGGCCTCGGGCAGGGAGACGGAGCCACGGATGACGTAGGGACCAGACATGCCGTACATGTTCCCGCTTCTGTCCGGTCCACGTCACGCGAATATCCCCTACGGGTGCTCTTTGGCAAAGAAAGTAAAGACACCTGGAACTTGAGGTACCCCTCTCCGCGTTCATAGGGGTAGCTGTAGCTTCTAGCCGTACCGCAACGAGGGAAGGGACTCCCAACAATGGCTGTAAGCCTGTCCAAGGGTGGCAACGTCTCGCTCACCAAGGAGGCACCGGGCCTGACCGCCGTCACCGTGGGCCTCGGCTGGGACGTCCGCACCACCACCGGCACGGACTTCGACCTCGACGCCTCGGCGATCGCGGTCAACCCCACGGGCAAGGTCTACTCGGACGGACACTTCGTCTTCTTCAACAACAAGCAGACCCCGGACCAGACCATCGTCCACACCGGTGACAACCGCACCGGCGAGGGCGCGGGCGACGACGAGGCGATCAACGTCAACCTGGCCGGCCTCCCGGCCGACGTCGACAAGATCGTCTTCCCGGTCTCGATCTACGACGCGGAGAACCGCTCGCAGAACTTCGGCCAGGTCCGCAACGCCTACATCCGCATCGTCAACCAGGCCGGCGGGGCCGAGATCGCCCGCTACGACCTGTCCGAGGACGCGGCCACCGAGACCGCCATGGTCTTCGGCGAGCTCTACCGCAACGGCGCCGAGTGGAAGTTCCGCGCCGTCGGCCAGGGCTACGCCTCGGGCCTGGTGGGCATCGCGCAGGACTTCGGCGTGAACGTCTGACGGACGCCTCGCTGTGCAGGAACCCCCGGCTTCGGCCGGGGGTTCCGGCGTTCAGGGACTTCATCGTCCAGCGCCTCGATCGTCCGGGGGACCGGTCGTCCAGGGTCTCGATCGTCCAAGGCCTCGATCACCCCCGTCCTCGATCGTTCATGTCTTCGATAGGTTGCCCCACGTGATCCTCGACCCGCTCCCCCTCAGCCCCGACCACGACATCCCGGCCCCGCTCCTCACCGAGCTCACCGCGCTCTACGCCTCCAACCGTGAGTTCCACGCGCTCAGCGGCGAGTTCCCGGACCCGGACGACGTACGGCCCGAGCAGGTGGCGGCCGCGCTGGCCGACGAGTTGGTCAACCCTGACGTGGAGGTCCTGCTGGCCCGCAGTGCCGGGCAGCTGGTCGGGATCGTGATCACGCTCGCCCGGCACCCGGACCCGTCCGACCCCGACCCGTGGATCGGCCTGCTGATGGTCGACGCGAGTGCCCAACGCCGGGGGCACGGACGCCACTTGGCCGCCCTGGTCGAGGAGCGCCTGCGCACCGCGGGCCGTACGGCCGTGCGCCTGGCCGTCCTCGACAACAACCCCGACGCCATCGCCTTCTGGACCGCCCTCGACTACGAGGTCGTCGGCTATGGCGAGGACCTCCAACTCGGCCGCGCCTGCACGGTCCTGCGCAAGCCGCTCATCGATCCCGACAGCGCCCCGCGCACCCCGCGCCAAGCCGCCCGAGTCGCCGTACTCGACCCGGAGGGCTCGGTCCTCATGTTCCGGTACGACAACGTCGAGGTCGGCGTCCACTGGGCGCTCCCCGGCGGCGGTCTGGAGGCGGACGAGACGCCCCAGGAGGGCGCCCTGCGCGAGCTGCGCGAGGAGACCGGCTGGACCGACCTCGAACCGGGCCCCCTTCTGTGCACCTGGGAGCACGACTTCACCCACTCCGGCACCCCGGTCCGCCAGCACGAGCACATCTACGTCACCCGCGGCCCACACCGGGACCCGACCGGCCCCGACCTCCCCGCGGCCCACGCCGCCGACGGCATCCTCACGTGGCAGTGGTGGCCCCGAGCAGACCTCGCCAAGGCCCCGGAACCCCTGTGGCCCCCGGACCTGGCCCGCCTCCTGGACGAGTGGGAAGCGGGTGCCTGAACCGGCGTGGACTGGACGCCCCTGGCAGGCACCGCCCTCGGCGCGTTGGTCGGCGTCGGCTCGACGCTGCGCGCCGACCGCACCCGCCGGCGCCGAGACCTGGCCGACCGGACCCGGCAGGAACGCCGGCGTCACGGTTGTTCGGGCTTTCCCTCCCCGTACAGCCAGTCCTCCCAGACGGACGTGAAGTCCTCGTCCGGGGCCGTCTTCTCCACGTGCTCCGTGAAGTCCCCGGTGCCCGCGTTCCCGTGCCGGTGCTCGGCCGTCCAGCCCTGGACGATGTCGTAGAAGGTGTCGTCGCCGACGACCTGGCGGATCTTGTGGAGGACCATCGCGCCGCGCTGGTAGACCGGGTCGCCGGAGATGTGCGCGGCACTCGTGGGCTTGGCGGGCGGGAAGGACCAGAGGTCCTCGTACTCGTCCTCGCCGTGGTCGTACAGGGCGTCGAAGGTCTCCTGCGCGCTGTCGCCGCCGTTGTCCTCCTGCCACAGCCACTCCGCGTACGTCGCGAAGCCCTCGTTCAGCCACATGTCCTGCCAGCTCTCCGGTGTCACGGAGTTGCCGAACCACTGGTGGGCCAGCTCGTGGACGAGCAGTTCGGTGCCGGGGGCGCCGGGGAAGACGGGCCGGTTCTGGGTCTCCAGGGCGTAGGCGGAGGCGTTCTCCCGGGCGACGATCGCGCCCGTGGAGGAGAAGGGGAAGGGACCGAAGTTGTACTCGGCCCACTCCACGATCTCGGGGAGCCGGGCCAGGACTTCACGGCTGGAGCGGGCCTGGGAGGGGGCGACGGCCGTGTAGACGGGCAGCGCGCTACCGGCCGCGCCCGGCACGCTGGAGCGGCGGATGTCGTAGTCCCCGATGGCGAGCGTGGCGACGTAACTCGCCATCGGCTCGGCGGTGCGCCAGTGGAACGTCGTACGGCCGCCGTCGGTGCGCCGCTCGGCCAACTCACCGTTGGAGACGACCTGGAGGCCCTCCGGGACGGTCACCGCGATGTCGTACGACGCCTTGTCGGACGGGTGGTGATTGCCGGGGAACCACGCCATGGACCCCGTCGGCTCCCCGAGCGCGAGCGCGCCGTCGGCGGTGGGGAGCCACCCCTCCTCCGAGCCGTCCGGGTCGGTGATGGTCTGCGGGGTGCCGGAGTAGCGGACGGTGAGCCGGAAGGTCTCGCCCTTGTCGAGCTCGTCGCGCGGCCGGACGACGACCTCCTGGCCGTTACGGCTCCACCGGGCACGCTCGCCCTCCACCGTGACCCGCTCTACGTCCGTGCCCTTCAGATCGAGGTCGAAGGCGGAGAGGTCCTTGCCCGCACGTGCGGTGATCTCGGCGGTGCCGGTGAGGTGGCGGTCGTCGGGGTCGTAGGCGAGGTCGAGGTCGTAGTGCGTGACGTCGTAGCCACCGTTCCCGGCCTTGGGGAAGTACGGGTCGCGCACACCGGACCCACCGGGGGTGCCGTGGACGCCGCCGCACGCGGTGAGGACGAGGGCGAGCAGGCCGCAGCCGATGGCCGGAACAACAGGAACGGAACGGGACACACCAGCGATCCTATGAGCGCGGGCCGCGCCGGCCATCACCTCCACGCACCACGACGCCGGCGGGCCTGCCTGCCCGCACGCGAGCCGCATCACCCCCGCCTCCGTGGCCCCCACCCGAGCCGGGAAACCGTCACCTCCGCACACCGCACGAACCCCGGCCCCACCGACCCCCGCGCTCACAGCCGAGCCGCCGCACCTCACCGCCGCGCCCTCCACCGACCCGTGACACCATCACCCCCGTGCTCGACATCGGCTACGCCCTCTCCAACCGCTTCCCGGACCCGCCGCAGACGGACTACCGTCGCGCGGACGTCCGTGCCCTGCGCCACGACCTGTTCTGCGGCGACGTCTACCTCGCCGACACCAAGGCGGACCGGGAGTTGTCCACAGCCTGGGGATGGGTGCCGGTGCTCGACTTCGCCTGGGCCCTGTGCGACATCGCCGAGCTGCTGGACCAGGATCCGGCCGGCTCCCGCGCCTCCCGCCCCCAGCACGCGGAACTGGACTTCACCGAGTCGACCGACCGCATGCTCTTCGAGCGCCGCTTCGGCTGGGTCGACATCGAGGCCGACTGGATGCGGGCGGAGGAGCCCCCGCTGACCTTCTCGCACGCCGAACTGCGCCGTGAGGCCCGTGACTTCCTGCACGACCTGATCGCCGACCTGATCGACCTGCACGAGGACCTGGCCGAGAACCCGGCGATCTGGACCCTGCAGGCCCGCTTCCCCAGGCCGGCGTAGCTCCCGCTTCCCAGGAGCGACGAACGGGCCTGGGACGCCGGTGGGGCCGACGGACAATGAAGGAGCCCCATCCCGCACAACATGGGATGGGGCTCCTGATCCGAGCGCCGGGCAGGCCTTGCACCTGCATCTCCCCGCAGGAAGCGGGACGTCTTTCCTTGGACCACCAACGCAACACCGACCGCCGCGAGTTCCGGCGACCAGCTCAAGATTGATCATACCGCAGGCGTCCAGGCACCGCACACCAGCCGGCCACCGGCCTCCTGATCGACCCGGGGCCTACTCCTCGGTCTCCACCCGCAGCCCCACCGCCGCCGCCAGCACCGGCGCCAGATCCAGCAGCTGCGAAGGACTGATGACCGCCCCGGCCAGCCGGTCCACCCCTCGCGCGATGTCCAGCTCGCCCGCCCTGCGCAGGTCCACGTCCGTCAGAGTCACCCCGGTGAGGTCCGCCCCCTTCAGCGCGCAGTCCACGAACTCCACCCGCTCCAGCCTGGCGCCCCCGAAGTCCGGCTCCACCAGGACGCAGCCCTCGAAGACGACGTCTCTGAGCTTGGCCTTGCGCATGTTCAGGTAGTCGATCTTGCCGCCTCGGATCACGACCCGTTCCAGCACGGCCCCGTGCAGCTGCACCCCGCCCAGCCGGGCGTCCACCAGCTCCACATCGCGCAGGGTCGACTCGGCGAGGTCGGTCCCGACTCCCCGCGGGCTCGTGAGGACCGAGTCGAGGATGCGGGCGTGGTGGAGTCTCGTCTCGTCCAGGGCGCAGCCCCGCAGCGCGCAGTCCATGAAGCGGGCGCCCCCGCCGTCCTGTCCGGTGAAGTCCTCCTCCTGGAACTCCAGGCCGTCGTAGTCCCCTTCCGGCCCCAACTCCCCCTCGCGGAACGGCTCCAGCCGCGGCAGCCGCACCTCGGGCCGCCGCGCGCGCTTCACGCCGCCCCTGCCCGGACCGCCCGCCCCGCCGGAACCGCCGCCCGCACCCATCGCTCTCCTCGCCATGCACCCATGCTGCACCCCACCACTGACAATCCCTCCGACCTGCGCCGACGCCCGCCAACTCGACGCCGAGCCAATACCGGGGGCCGCGCCGGCACCGCACCCCCACCACCCCCATGTCACATTCCGGGCGCCCAGGACCGTCGTACTCACAGAACAGGGAAGCAAGGCGACCCGAGCACGAGGGAGACCCCAGTCATGCACCGCATCACCGTCATCGGCGGCGGCTTCGCCGGACTCACCGCGGCCATCACCGCCGCAGAGGCGGGCGCCAAGGTCACCGTGTACGAAGCCCACCACACCCTCGGCGGGCGGGCGCGGACCGCCGAGGGGCCGTACCGGACGAACGAAGGACCGCACGCCCTCTACAACGGAGGCCCGCACTGGGCCTGGCTCAAGCAGCGGGACCTCATCGGGCCGCTCGCGCCGATCCCGCCCCTGGAGGCGGCCCGGCTGCGGCTGCGGCACCGGGGCGTCCTGCGTCGCACCCCGCCGTTCGCCATGCTCAAGCTGCTGCGCCGGGGGGTGCCGCAGGCTCCCGTGGACGTCGACTTCATGACGTGGGCCACCGGGATCGCCGGCGAGGAGGGCGCCCGTGCCGCCGCGCACTACTCCGCCGTCGCGCTGTTCCACCACGACCCCGGCGCCCTGTCCGCGGCGTTCGTGCAGGAGCGGCTGCGCCGGGCCACCAAGTTGCCGCCGGAGGCGCACTACCCGCGCGGCGGCTGGGCGACCGTGATCGACCGGATGGCGGCCCGGGCGTGGAATCTCGGGGTGCGGATGGAGACCCTCTCACGCATCGACAGCCTCGACGACCTGAGCACCGACGCGCCCGTCGTCGTCGCGACCTCACTCGACGCCGCCCGCCGCCTCCTCAGGGACGACTCGCTGACGTGGACCAGCGGGCGTACGGCACTCATCGACCTCGCCGTGCGCACCCGGCGCGGGGATGCCTTCGCGGTCTCCGATCTCGACGAGACCGGGTGGCTGGAGCGGTTCACCGCGCAGGACCGGTCGCTGGCGCCGGCCGGGGAACAGCTGATCCAGGGGCAGATCCCGATCGCCCCGCACGAGAACAAGGCGGCCGGCATCGCGCGTGCCGAGCAACTCCTCGACCTCGGTTTCCCCGGCTGGCGCGAGCGCGTCACCTGGCGGCGCGCGTCCGTGGCGAACGGCCGTACGGGCGCCGTCGACCTGCCCGGCACCAGCTGGCGCGACCGCCCGGCCGTCGACCGGGGTGACGGGCGCTACCTGGCGGGGGACCAGGTCGCCGCCCCCGGCGTGCTGTCCGAGGTCTCCTTCAACAGCGCGCTCACGGCCGTCTCCCTGGCCCTCGGCCGGAACGCCCTTGACCTCAAGCAAGCTTGAGGTTGAAGGCTGGCTTCCCGACAGCTTCCGAGCACATGGCCAGCTCCACGTGGCCCGTCCACGTGGCCCGTCTCCTGGGGGATCCCGATGCACGCCATCCGTCTGCACTCCTTCGGCCCGGCCGAGAACCTCACCCACGAGGAGCTCGACGACCCCGTACCAGGACCCGGCCAGGTCCGGATCGCCGTGGCCGTGGCCGGCGTCCATCTGCTCGACACGGCCCTGCGCGAGGGCATCCAGGGCCCGGCGCCCGAGCCGCCGGCGCTGCCCACGATCCCCGGCCGTGAGGTCGCCGGAGTCGTCGAGTCCCTCGGTGAGGGCGTCGCGCGGCTCTGGCTCGGCAAGCGCGTCGTCGCCCACCTCGGGTTCGCCCCGGGCGGTTATGCCGAACTCGCCGTCACGGACGTCGACCGCGTCCACGAGATCCCGGAGAACCTCGACTTCGCCGAGGCCGTCGCCATGATCGGAACGGGGCGTACGGCGATGGGGATCCTGCAGTTCGCCGAGCTCGGCCCGGACACGGTGGCCCTGGTCCCGGCGGCGGCGGGCGGCATCGGCACCCTGCTCGTGCAGTACGCGAAGAACGCCGGCGCCGTCGTCGTGGGGCTGGCCGGGGGGCCGGAGAAGGCGGCCCGGGTACGGGACAACGGCGCCGATCTCGCCGTCGACTACACGGACCCGGCGTGGCCCGCGAAGGTGCGCGCCTTCCTGGGCGGCCGGGGTGCCACGGTCGTCTTCGACGGCGTCGGCGGCGACGTGGCCCGCGCGTGCGTCGCCCTGCTCGCGCCGGGCGGCAGGCACCTCGTCTTCGGCTGGTCCGGACAGGGGCTGCACGACGGTGAGCCCTACCTGGTCGACGGCGTCTCCGAGAACGTCCTCGGCCCCGCGATGATGCGCCGGGCCGGCGGCCCCAACCCCGTGCGGACCCTCGAGCTGCATGCTCTCGCCGAGGCCGCCGCGGGGCGCCTCACCCCGGCCGTGCAGCGCTTCCCGCTCGCCGGGGCGGCAGCCGCGCACCGCGCCCTCGAAACCCGTGCGACCACCGGAAAAGTGGTGCTGGAGCCCTGACCGGCCACAAGCACTCCCCGGATGCGATACACCCCGAATCATGGTCTTCTGACCGGGTGACCGTCACCCGAACGGGTGAACACGCCCGGGACGTCGATCCCCGCCGCTGGTGGGGTCTGGTGATCATCGCGCTCGCCCAGCCCATGGTCGTCCTGGACGCGACCATCGTGAACATCGCGC
Source organism: Streptomyces sp. NPDC055013 (assembly GCF_053608645.1). Lineage (NCBI taxonomy): Bacteria > Bacillati > Actinomycetota > Actinomycetes > Kitasatosporales > Streptomycetaceae > Streptomyces > Streptomyces sp. NPDC055013. The sequence continues at coordinate 15,665 of NZ_JBSGVW010000005.1, read as the reverse complement.
TCCCATCCGCGCAGCAGGACCTCGGGATATCCGACGGCAACCGCCTGGGGGTCCCCCACGCCTTTAGGGCAGTGGGGGAGGGTGATCACCGCATACACCCTGGCCTTCGGCGGACTGCTCCTGCCGGGCGGCCGGATCGCCGACCTGGTGGGCCGCCGCCATCATGCTCCCGGCCGGTGTGGTCGCTGCCCTGATGGTGACGGCGAAACCCCCCGAAGCACGGCGCCGCACAGGAGGCGCAGATCCCGGAGCCGGTGGCCTGACCGCCACCCCCGACCGGCCTCCACAAACGGGGGGAGGGGCCCCACCGGACCGCGGAGCCCCTCCCCCACCCACCGCCCCGGCGGTGGGCATGTCAGTGCCGCCCGGCCACCCGGTCGGCCACCCGGGCCAGCCGCGACGACTCCCCCGCGCCGCTCAGCCGCTCCCGCCGGTCGGCGGCCCGGTAGGTGGCGTACAGGCCCTGCACACCGAGCCACCGCAGCGGCTCCGGCTCCCACTTGCGGACCTTGTGCCCGACCCAGGGCAGGTCGATCAGTTCGGTCTGCAGGCCCTGTCCCGAGTCCAGTTGGACGAGATCGCGGAGCGTGCGCGCGGCGAGGTTTGCGGTGGCCACGCCCGAGCCGACGTAGCCGCCCGCCCAGCCGATCCCCGTCGACCGGTCCAGGGTGACGGTGGCGCACCAGTCGCGCGGTACGCCCAGTACGCCCGACCAGGCGTGCTCGATGCGCACCCCGGCCAGTGCCGGGAAGAACCCGACGAGGATCTCCCGCAGGGCCTCGATGGTCTCGGGCTGCGTCCGGCCGTCGTTGTCGGTGCGCGAGCCGAATCGGTACGGCACCCCGCGCCCGCCCAGCGCGATCCGCCCGTCGGCCGTGCGCTGCGCGTACATGTAGGCGTGCGCCATGTCGCCGAGCGTCTCCAGGCCCGCCCAGCCCACCGACTCCCACTGCTCCTGCGACAGCGGCTCGGTGGCGATCATCGACGAGTTCATCGGCAGCCAGGTCCGCCGCTGGCCCTTCAGGCCCGCCGTGAAGCCCTCGGTGCAGCGCAGGACGTAGGGCGCGCGGACGGTGCCGTACGGGGTGACCGCGTGCTTGGGCCGGATCTCCGTGACCGGCGTCAGCTCGTGGATCGTCACGCCCAGCGCCTCGACGGCCGCCGCGAGCCCCTTGACCAGCTTGACGGGGTGCAGGCGCGCGCCGTGCGGCGTCCACGTCGAGCCGACGGCGTCGGCCACCCGGATCCGCTCGGCGGTCTCGCGGGCGCCGTACAGCTCGCGGTCCTTCTCGCCGTACGACAGCTCGTGCGCGTGGAACTCCTTCAGCCGCGCCAACTGGGCGGGCGTACGGGCGACTTCGAGCACCCCGCCCTTGTGGACGTCCGCGTCGATGCCCTCTTCCGCGGCGGCCCGAACGACCTCGTCAACGGTGTCGTTCATCGCACGCTGCAGCCGTACGGCGGCCTCGTGGCCGTGCAGCTTCGCGTACCGGTCGCGGCCCGCGATGCCGTTGTACAGCCAGCCGCCGTTGCGTCCGGAGGCGCCGTAGCCGCAGAACTTCTGTTCCAGGACGGTGATCCGCAGGAAGGGGACGGCCTTCTTGAGGTAGTACGCCGTCCACAGTCCCGTGTACCCGCCGCCCACGATCACCACGTCCGCGGAGGTGTCCCCCGCGAGCGGCTCACGCACCGCGGGGAGGCCGTCGTGCGCGTACCAGAAGGAGATGGCGCCGTTCACGGCACCGTTGACCGAGCTGCTCATGGGAGGACGTTAATTCGCGTGAGCCGATTCCGGCAGCCCAGTAGGGTCCGCAAAGTGATCGACATTCCGCAGGAGCTCACCGCCTCACAGCAGGAGTACAACGGGGAGGCGGGCCGTGCCTTCATCGCCGGGCTCCCGGACCTGACGGCCGGGTTCCTCGACCGCTGGGAGCTGACGGTCGACGGACGGCCGATGCACGGGGTCAGCGCCCTGGTCCTGCCCGTGACCCGCCGGGACGGCACCCCGGCCGTGCTGAAGCTGCAGCTCCTCGACGAGGAGAGCGAGGGCGAACCGGTCGCCCTGCGCCTGTGGGACGGCGACGGGGCGGTACGCCTCCTCGACCACGACAAGCCCACCGGCACCATGCTCCTCGAACGCCTCGACTCGTCCCGCATGCTCGCGCACCAGCCGGACGTCCACGAGTCGGTCCTGGTCATCGCCCGCCTGCTGGCCCACCTCACGTCCTTCCCGGCACCCGCCGGCCTGCGCCGCCTCGGCGACATCGCGCAGGACATGCTGGAGCAGACGCCCGATGCGCTGCGGCAGATCCCGGACCCGGAGGCCCGCCGTGTCGTCGCCGACTGCGCCGCCGCCGTACGCGAAGTCGTCGACGAACCGGGCGACCGCCTGCTGCACTGGGACCTCCACGACGAGAACGTCCTCGCCTCCGCACGCGCCCCCTGGCTCGCCATCGACCCCAAGCCCCTCGCCGGCGACCCGGGCTTCGAACTGTGGCCCGCCCTCGCCAACCGCTTCGACGCCGACGACATCCGCTGGCGCTTCGACGCCATGACCGACGTCCTCGCCCTGGACCGCGCACGCGCGCGTGCATGGACCTACGGCCGGCTCCTGCAGAACTGCCTCTGGGACATCGAGGACGGCGGCCCGCTGGACGAGGAGCAACTGGAGATCGCCAGAAGGCTGCGCGACTGACCTCGCTCACGCGCACGAGGTCGTCACCCGCCGACCGCGCCTGACCGGACGCTGCCCTTCAGCTCACCCACGCGGCAGACGCCGCCACCGCCTTCAGTTCCTGGGCCACCGCGTCACCGATCATCTCGGCGTCACCGGCGCGCAGGTGGCTGACGACGGTGAGTGTGTAGGCGTCGGCGGTGTGTACGAGGCAGAGGTTCGCCGTGCCGGGTGGGGACAGCTGCGGCAGGGGAACGATGCGGGCCAGCGGGCGGCCGTGCAGGCGGCTCGGGTTGTCACGCCACTTGAACGCGGTGCACAGGCTCGTGGTGAGCTCGGGGCGGGCCAGCCGCTCGGCCATCACCCCGGCCAGCCACGGCACGGTCCGTGCGGCGCCCTTCAGCGCGGGAAGGAACGCGCGGTGGGCGTCGCAGCGGCGGTCGAACCCCGCGACCTCGTCCTGGCATGCCTGCAGCCGGGCCACCGGAGACTCGACGTCGACGGGCAGCGGCATGCGCAGCGCGGTGACGCCGTTGCCGAGTTGGCCCGCGTTCTGGCGGTTCCGCAGGTCGACCGGCACCGTGGCGTAGAGGGGGGTCGGTGCGTTCGGCCAGGTCCGCAGGGGCCCGTAGCAGGCGTGCAGGGCGCCGGCGTACGCGCTCAGCAGCAGCTCGTTGAGGGTCGCTCCGCGCCCGCCGGCCGGCTGCCGTCGGGCGGCCCGCATCACCTGCGGGTCCAGCTCGACCACGGCCACCGAGGGCCGCAGTTCGGGCGTCGCGGGCAGGGACTGGCCGGGGAACCCGATGCGCCGCAACTCCCGGTACACGGTGCGGGCACCGACGCGCGAACGCTGCCGCACGACCGCGGCGGGGTCCGCCCCGGCCGGGACGCCGGGCCGCGGGGTCACGGCGTCGTCCATCAGCAGCCGGAACAGCATCTCCAGGGATCTGCCGTCCAGCAGCGCATGATGGGCGAGCAGCACGATGCCGTGCCGCGTGACCAGCAGCCGCCACAGGGGCCGTTCAGCCGGCAGCAGGTCGCTGACGCCGTCGGTGAGCAGGGACCGCAGGTCCTGGTCGGTGGCGGTGACGTGCGCGACGGGATCGAACGGCCGGGCCGTCCGCCATCGATGGCCCGACAGCGCGGCCGGTCCGCCGGGGCGCCGGAGCACCAGACTCATCCGGTCCAGCCCGCCCCACCGGTCGCGGACCCGGGACCGCACCTGCGCCAGGTCGAACGGCGCACCGGGAAACACCGCGGCGATACCGATCGTCCCCGGCATCCCGTTGCGCAGGTGCCCTTCCTCGACGGCGGTCAGCCGCATGCTCCACAACCTCTCGTGCTCTCGTGATCAACCGCGGGGTGAGTCGAACACGACACAGGCGTTGTGACCGCCGAAGGCGAAGCTGTTGCTGAGCACCGGCCCGTCCAGGATCTTGCGCGGTTCACCGGTGACCACGTCCAGTTCGCACCGGGGGTCCAGCCGCGTCAGATGGGCGGTCGGAGGCGCGAGCCCTTCCCGCACGGACCAGGCCGTGATCACCGCCTCCAGCGCTCCGGCCAGTCCGAGCCCGTGCCCGGTCACGGCCTTGGGCGCGGTGACCGGCACCGCACGCGGGCCGAACACGGCCGCGATGGCCTGCGCTTCCGCGAGGTCGTTCAGCTCGGTGCCGGTGCCGTGCGCGTTGACGTGGGTGACGGCGTCGGCCGTCGCACCGGCGTCGGCGAGCGCCTGCTCCATGCACGCCCGGGCCCCCGCACCGTCGGGGTGCGGCGCCGTGAGGTGGTGGGCGTCGGAGGTACGTCCGTAGCCGGTCAGCGTGGCGTAGATCCGGGCGCCCCGCGCGCGGGCGAGGTCCAGCCGCTCCAGCACCAGGAAGGCGGCCCCTTCGGCGAGGACGAACCCGCGCCGCCCGACGTCGAACGGCCGTGACGCGGAAGAGGGATCCTCGCACTCGGTGACCATCGCACCGGCCCGCCCGAAGGCGAGCGCGGTCGTGGGTGTCAGCGGGCTGTCATGGCCCCCCGCGACCACCACGTCCGCGCACCCCGCCCGGATCATCTGCATCGCCTCACCCACCGCATGCGTGCCCGAGGCACAGGCGGTGGAGATCGTCAGACTGGGTCCGGTGATGCCGAGGCGGGCACTGACCCAGTAGGCACCCGCGTTGTTCATCAGCCGGGGCGCGTAGAGCACATCGGGGTGGCCGATGCCGTTCTCCTGACTGATCACCCCGCCGTACCCGGTGCCGGTGACCACCGCCCGCCGCCCGGCACCGACGTGCAGTCCGCCGGCGTCCTCCACGGCATCCACGGCCGCGCACACGGCCAGCTGCACCGACCTGTCCGCCCGCCGTACCTCCTTGGGCGCGAGATAGCCGGTGGGATCGAAGTCGGTCATCGGGCAGGCGGGGTAGCGGACCGCGCCCTCGTCGTCGAACGCGTGCAGCCGCGTCGCCGAACGGCACTGCACGAGACTCTCCCAGAGCGCGGCCGGACTCGCTCCGGCCGCGCAGCGAACTCCCAGGCCGGTGACGGCGACAACGGGTCGGCCGGTCATCGGGCGAGGGGGGTGCGGGCGGCAGGGGTACGCAGCCGCACGATGAGGTCGGCGACATCGCCCACGGTGGACACCGCGGCCTTGTCGGTCCCCCGCAGGGACACCCCGAACAACTCCTCCGACGCCGCCTCCAGTTCGGTGATGTCCAGGCTGTCGGCTCCCAGGTCGGCGACCAGCCGGGCCTGCGGGACCACCGCCTCCGGCGGCACCGACATCACCCGCGCGCACAGCGGGCGCAGCGCTTCCCATACGTCGCCGTGTCCCGCTACGCCGCCGTGTTCCGCTTCCATGCAACTGCCTCCATCTCCTGGTGCCGTCAGGGCACTGACGGCGTCGCCATCCGGGCCCATGTCTCGAACTCCGTGACGACCGCCTCCGCGAGCCGTCCCGCGTCGTTCGGGCGCAGGTTGCACACCACGGTGAGCGTGAACGCGTCCCCCGCCTGGGCCAGGGTCAGGCTGACGGTGCCCGGGTACTGCAGGGGCGGCAGCCCGACCGTGCGCACCAGCCGGCGGCCCTGGAAGGTGCTCGATCCGCCGGGCCACTTCATGGCCGTGGTCGCGGTCGCCGCGAAGCAGGAGGGCCGGCTGCGGCCGGCCAGAAACCTGGTGACCCAGGAGCCCGTCCGGCGAACCGCTTCTGCGGCGGGGAACAGCACGTTCGCGTGGACGGCGGCCCGGTCGGGGACGGTGGCCATCGCGGCCTGGCAGGCCCGCAGCCGCGCCACGGGACCGTCCACGTCGACGGGCAGCGGAACCCGGATCACCGTGAGGGTGTTCCCGAGTTCCCCCGTGTTCGCGCGACTGCGCAGGTCACACGGTACGGCCGTGTAGACGGGCTCGTCCCGCTGCCGCCACCGCCGCACCGGACCGTACTGCGCGCGCAGTGCCCCGGCCACGGCACCCACCAGGAGCTCGTTCAGCGTCGCGCCACGGCCGTCGGCGGGTTGCCGGCGTGCGGATCGGATCGTGTGCGCGGGCAGTTCCGTCACCGCGACCGAGGAGCACGCCCGCCCGGGCGGCCGCATCGGCAGGGATTGCCCCGCGGCCGTCATCGTCCTGAGCTCGCGGCCCGCGGCCAGCAGCCCGGACCGCGCGAGCGGCACCGGCCGGGCAGACTCCCGTACCGTCACGGGGCTGTCCATCAGCGAGCGCATCAACGTCGCCAGGGAACGCCCGTCCAGCAGTGCGTGCTGGGCGACGAGCGCCAGGGCGAAGTCACCGCCGTGCGTCGCGTCCGGAACGACGAAGAGCCGCCAGGGCGGCACCCCGCCGGCGAGCGGCCGGCGCACGCTCTCCGCCCACAGGTCGTCCAACTTGTGCCGCGCCACGGCGACCTGCACGACGGGATCGAACGGCCCCGGTACGACCCACCGCACCCGCCCTGACCGCCCGGGCCGGCCGAACAGACCCGGCCGCGCCGTCCCGCCACCGCCCTTCGGCCCCTCGAGCACGCAGTTCATCCGCTCCATGCCCGCCCACCGCTCGGCGACGAGGGCCCGCACCTGATCCACATCGGGCTGCTCGCCGGAGAGGACCGCCGCCAGGCCGATGACGCCCGGACACCCGTTGAACAGCAGCATCTCGTCGGCATAGGACAGTCTCATGCGGTCTCTCCGGCTCGCAGTCCAAACGCCCGCCCCGTGATGGAGCGGGCGTTGAACCGAATATTTCCTACGGTCTACTTGAGCGCTCCGCTGTTGCAGCCCATGTCCGAGCCGAGGTGGCTGGGCTGCGCACCCGGGGAGCCTTCGCCGTTGAGGGCGTTGCCCAGCGCGCCGTTGATGAGACCGAGGCTGCCGAGGACATCGATGTTCATGTCGTGCGAGCGACACTCGATGCCCTGCGTGATGTCGACGTCGTGGGCCCGCGCCTCACCGTGGGCGAAGGCGGTACCGACACCGAAGGAGCCGACACTGCCGAGGACGGCGCCCATGAGGGCGACCTTCTGAAGCTTGCGCATTTCTACTCCGTTGGTCGAGCGGATGTGGGGTGCAGCGAAACGCTGTGGAACGGTGGCGAGTTACGGAACGGCTGTCAGCCGAGCCGGGGCAGACCCAGCTGGCCCACCGGAGGCGCCGCGACCTGGCCGAGGCCGAGCCCGGGCACCTGCGGTGCGCTGGCCGGCGAGATCAGCGGGTTGATGAGCGGGTTCACCTCAGGGTTCACCTGCGGGTTCACCTGCGGAGCGACCTTCGGCGCGGGCTCCGGGTTGAAGACCTGCGGTGCGGAGACCTGCGGGGCGACCTGCGGCATCACCTGCGGTGCCGTCTGCGGGGTGACCTGCGGAACGACCTGCGGAACGGACGGCTGGGCAGCGGCCGGCGCCGAAGCCTGCGGCGAGCCGGAGGCCTGCGCGAAGCCGCCCGAGGTGGCCGAGGCGGAGGCGTAACCGGACTGCTGCTGCGGGGCCGGGGCCGGCGCGGGCGCCGGGGCCGCGTAGTGGGGCGCCGACTGCGGACGCGTGACCTGGGCGGTGCCCGTCGACCTGGTCACCGCCGTCGCCTGCGGAGCACTCTGCTGGGGCGGCGCGTACTGCGGGGCAGGCGCCGGAGCGTACTGAGGTGCGGCGTACTGCGGAGCCGGCGCCGGAGCGTACTGAGGCGCCGCGTACTGCGGAGCCGGCGCCGGAGCGTACTGGGGCGCCGCGTACTGGGGAGGAGGCGCCGGAGCGTACTGAGGCGCCTGATACTCAGGAGCGGGCGCCGGAGCACCGCTGTACCCGACGGGATAGTCGGCGGCCTCGCTGACGCCGGCGCCGATGGCGGTCAGACCGCCGGCCGCTGCTACGACGAGCGCGGCCTTGTGAAGCTTGCGCATGGAACCCTCGGCCCTTCATTACCTGTACAGGGAAATCCGTTGTATTCAGTGCAGTCGTGCGTGCGCTCAGTCTGATATTCGTACTGCGCCCTTACAGGGGTAATGCCTGAGCTGTCATGTGGACTTCACGCCGGAGCAGGCAGCGGATCCTCTTGTCTCGCTCTGATTCCAGATCGCTGCCCTCTCCCAGCTGGCAACGAATTCCCTCCGGCCAGGTCACGGGATCCGAATTTCCGTCACTCCATTGCCATCGATCCGATAAAAGGCTCTGCGGCTTGTCGACGAATAACACCCTCTGGCAAACGGGTGACCACGCCCCGACTCACGTGACCCGCCCGGCAATTGGCTCGTTCCCCCCACAGGGTCAGAGCGATGGTCCATCGCAGCCGCATTTTCATACGTTCCAAGCACAGGTCAATGAAGGGCCGGGGTTCCATGCGCAAGCTTCATCAGGTCGCGCTCGTCGTAGCAGCAGCCAGTGGTCTGTCGGCCATCGGAGTCGCGCCCAGCGTCGCGGGCGACGTACCCCTCGGGTACGGCGGTGCTCCGGCACCCGTTGGACAGCCGGACACCCAGGCCGCCTCGTGGACCCGCTCGCAGGCGACCGTGCAGTCCTCCAACTCGCCTACCGCGCACCGGCAGGCGGCCCCGGCTCCGCAGCGGGGCGCCGAAGTCAGCCCGCAGGTCAACCCCCAACTGAGCCCGAAGATCAGCCCGCACGTCAACCAGCAGCCCGCCGCGGCGCCGGCCGGCCCGCTGGAGCAGGCCAACCTGTTCCGCCCGTACCAGGAGTGCAGCCCGCAGTCCGTGCTCAACGCGGCCGTCCCGGTCGCCGTCCTCGCCGCCGCCGAGACCCGCGGCGTCGACTGCGACCAGGCCAACAGCCAGGCGAACTCCTTCGCCCACGCCCAGTCGCGCTAGAGCGCACGGCTCGAGGAGCTCAACGAGCCGCCGTGACCAGCACTTTCATTTCACGCCACGGTTGGCGATGCGACTTCCGGGTGCTTCTGCGACGAGATCATGTGCCCCGGCGTGCCTACGGGACATAACGGGATACTTCGTATTAATCTTCCGTAACTGTACGAAGTCGATCTCCTACAGATCGCACCCACCTCACTCCACCGGAGATGACATGCACAAGCTTCGCAAGGCTGCCGTCGTGGCCGTGGCCATCGGCACCGTCGGACTCCTGGGCGCCGGCACGGCCACCGCCGACGGCCACGGCGGCAAGGACGGGGGCAAGTTCAGCGTCCTGCAGAGCTCCAACTGCAAGTCGCACGACCTGAACGTCGACGTCCTCGGCCAGGTCGGCGTCCTCAACGGCCTGCTGGGCAGCGCGCTCAACGGCGAGGGCGACCCGGGCGCGCAGGACACCCACCTGGGCTCGTCGATGGGCTGCAACAACAGCGCCTTCTGATCCAGGCACTGACGGTCGCCTAGTCGACCGAAGCGGGAAACAGGTCCCGGTACCGAGCCTCAGGCCCGGTACCGGGACTCTTTCTTGTTTCACACATACGCATCTTAATTCGCTCCAATTCCCTATAACAATATGAATTCCTTATCCATCGGCCAAGATGGTGAGACTTTCCCCGAACCGGCGTGCCGCCGATTTCTCCCAAATACTTCCTATTAGCCTCCGTAACTGTTCGAAGTCGATCTCTCAGGGATCGCACCCACTCCACTCCACCGGAGATGAATATGCACAAGCTCCACAAGGCCGCCGTCCTGGTCGCCGCTCTCGGGAGCGTCGGACTCCTGGGCGCCGGCGTCGCCCACGCCGACGGAGGCGGCTGGGGCCAGAAGGACAAGGGCACGGGCTCGAGCTTCAGCGTCCTGCAGAGCAGCAACTGCAAGTCGCACGACGCCAACGTGGACATCCTCGGCCAGGTCGGCATCGCGAACGGCCTGGGCGGCAACCTGCTGAACGGCGAGGGCAACCCCGGCTCGCAGGAGACCGGCCTGGGCTCGTCCATGGGCTGCAGCAACACCGTCGGCGGCAAGTGACCTAGAGCCGCACGCTTCCCCTCGGTGCCCCGGCCCTCAGGCCGGGGCACCGGTCTTTTGCCGACCGGGCACAGCCCCGGAAAGAACGAAATGCCGGACCGGGATCACACCCGGTCCGGCATTTCGTTCGCGCCTCGGAAGCGCCTCAGAAGTCCCTCAGAAGTCGAATTTGGGGAGCTTGACGCCCTTGGGCAGCTCCGCCCGGTTGTTGCATTCCACGACCGGGCCGCTCGTCGTGGACTCGCCCTCCGCCATGCGGCCCTCGGGGAGCGTGAAGCGCGGCCGCTCCGTCGTCGAGCAGTCGTGCTTCTGCTTGACGACATAGCCGTTGCGCTTGTCGTCGCGGACGACCTCGCTCTTCTTGACGCAGACGATGTCCCCCTGCGCGGTGATCGTGCAGGCACCCTTGGGGTCTTCGTCGGCGTACGCCGGCGCGGCACCGCTGTAGATCACGGCGAGAGCCCCGAGGAGCCCCGAAACGGTTGCGATCTTCTGTCGACCGATCATGTACGGCGTTCCTTTGCAAGGAGAAGGTCGGATACGGAAACTGCTGCAGCCCGGACGCGCACCCTGATGGGTCTGCCGCGCGTCCGGGCTGCATTTGCTAAGGGTGTTGTCCAGCACACCGCCGAAAACAGCTCGATCCGGTCCAGGAGCTGGGGTGCGGATCGCGCGATATGCATAACGGTGTTCCGACGGATTTCGATGCGCCCGTCGCGACGCTCCGAGGCGATGCCCTAAGAGGCCGACTGCGTCTCGCAGTTGGGAGCCACCCGCCTCGCGGTGGTCACGACGACATTCGCAGTGCCCTGAGACTCGCGCACCGAACCCTCGGCACTTCCTTACTGAGCGGCGTACGGAGCGGAGTACTCGCCGTAGCCGTACTCCGGCGCGGCAGCCTTGGGAGCGGCCTCCGGCGCGACCTGCGGGGCAGCCTCCGGAGCGACCTGCGGAGCGGCCTGCGGGGCAGCCTGCGGAGCGGCGTGCGCCTTGTCGGCCGGAACGCCCCACGTGGCAACGGCGTTGGCCGTCGAGGTGGACACCGCGGAGACGATCTGACCGTCAAAGCCGTCGCCCTCGTGAGCGAAGGCACTGCCGGCGGCACCGAAGGCGGACAGCCCTGCGACCGCTGCGGCTACGACCGCAACGCGCTGAAACCTGCGCATAGTTTGACCCTTTCTTCCCGGGCATGAAGCCCTGGTTGACTACTTAATGTGAGCATATACAAACGAACCGTAGCAATTTGGGACCTTTCACCCTTCCCTGTGTCGTGTCGGCATACGAAACGGCGGATGGCCGGACCGGGTTGACCCGGTCCGGCCATCCGCCGTCGGAAGCTCAGCCCAGGATGCGGGAAAGCAGCGGGCTGGCGTCGTTCGTGTCGCTGGTGTCGGAGGCCGGCACGGGCGACATTTCGGCGCAGGTGATGTGGGGGCCGATCCGCGTCTGCCCGTTGGACAGAAGTCCGGGAGTGGGCAGGGTCAGGGGCTGGGTGGGCTGGCAGTTCACCGACCGGCGGACGATGAACCCGTCACCCTCGGGGGTCTGACCCTGGACCTGCTGGGTGCAGATGATGTTGCCCTGGGGGTCGAGCGAGCAGACGCCCGGGCCCGCCGCGTGAGCCTGGCCGGCGCCGAGACAGGTCATGGCGAGGCCACCGAGAAGTCCGGTGACAGCCGCGATCTTCTTTCCGTTGAACATGTGTTGCGTCTCCTTTTGCGGGGGGTGCCCGAGCGCAATACACCGCGAACCGGCCGCGCCGGGCCCTGGGGAAATCGGAGAGACGGGTCCCCTCGTCCGGTTCACATCCCGGACGTTCGGGGCCGTTTCGCTAGAAATGAAGGACCGACCTGAGGGTGGCTGGCCCTCGGGGGACCAACCGCTCATCGGTGCGCCGGAGTTCAGGACAGCAGCGAACGCATACGGACCCACGGAGCGGCCTCGCGCTCCGGGCAGCCGCACATGAACGGGCCCCTTCGGGAGTGACCCCGAAGGGGCCCGCGGAAGGCGTCGCGCACGACTAAGCCGCCGACCTCAGCCAGTGAAGGCGTTGTTGAACTGGCCGCAAGTGGTGTCGAAGGTCTCGGACAGACCGAGCACCGCGACCGGGATGGAGGCCTCGCCAACCGTCTGCGGGCTGCACTCCTGGTACGGGCGGTAGAGGTCGGACACACTCGGCCCGCTCTCGTACGCGACACCGGTACCGGCACCGATGGCGGACAGGCTGCCGGCCGCCGCCGCGACGATCATGACCTGGTGAAGCTTGCGCATGGAACCCTCGGTTTTCATTACATGTACATTGAGGCTGATTGCCTACTGTGACTGAACGAACACTAGCAGTAGCGATGCTAATCCACTTTGAGCATGTCCCGTGTCCCAGCGGGGACATGAGGGTGTTCGAAGGTGCATTCGCGGACCGGCAAAGTCGCTCGGCGGGCGAATGAAATGAGGGGATGAAAAAACGAACCGCGGGGCGGTGTCATCGACAACCGCCCCGCGCTGATTGAGCCCCCTGTCGGATTCGAACCGACGACCTGCTGTTTACAAGACAGCCGCTCTGGACCAGCTGAGCTAAGGAGGCCTGCGCGCGCTGTCACGCACGCGCCCGTGCAGTGTACCCAGGTTCCGAGTGGGCCCTGTCGAAAATTTCCGCGAAGTTCACATGCCCTCGGGTACTGACAGATCAGGCGAACGCCAGGTACCGTCCAGAGCCAGTCCGCACATGTGGACTAAACCAACCACCTTCCTACAACGGATCGTCCGGCACGTTCCTGCCGGTAGAAGGGGGCCCATTCATCATGGCCACTGTCTCGTTCGACAAGGCGACCCGGATCTACCCGGGTTCCGAGAAGCCCGCTGTTGACGCGCTCGACATCGAGATCGAGGACGGGGAGTTCCTCGTTCTGGTCGGCCCGTCCGGCTGCGGCAAGTCCACCTCGCTCCGGATGCTCGCGGGGCTCGAGGACGTGAACGCCGGCGCCATCCGCATCGGTGACCGCGACGTCACGCACCTGCCGCCGAAGGACCGGGACATCGCCATGGTGTTCCAGAACTACGCGCTGTACCCGCACATGACCGTCGCCGACAACATGGGCTTCGCGCTCAAGATCGCCGGCGTGCCGAAGGCGGAGATCCGCCAGAAGGTCGAGGACGCGGCGAAGATCCTCGACCTCACCGAGTACCTCGGCCGCAAGCCGAAGGCGCTCTCCGGCGGTCAGCGCCAGCGTGTCGCGATGGGCCGCGCCATCGTGCGTGAGCCGCAGGTCTTCCTCATGGACGAGCCGCTGTCCAACCTGGACGCCAAGCTCCGTGTCTCGACCCGTACGCAGATCGCGTCGCTGCAGCGCCGTCTCGGCATCACCACGGTCTACGTCACCCACGACCAGGTCGAGGCCATGACGATGGGCGACCGCGTGGCGGTCCTCAAGGACGGTCTGCTCCAGCAGGTCGACACCCCGCGCAACATGTACGACCGCCCGGCCAACCTCTTCGTCGCCGGCTTCATCGGCTCTCCGGCCATGAACCTGGTCGAGGTCCCGATCACCGACGGCGGTGTGAAGTTCGGCAACTCGGTGGTGCCGGTCGACCGCGACGCGCTCGCCGCCGCCACCGACAAGACCGTCACCGTCGGTGTCCGTCCCGAGCACTTCGACGTGGCCGGCGCCGACTCGGACCAGGGCCTCGCGGTCACGGTGAACGTCGTCGAGGAGCTCGGCGCCGACGCGTACGTCTACGGCACCGCCAAGGTCGGGGGCGACGACACCAAGGACCTCGTCGTCCGCGTCAGCGGCCGTGACGTCCCGGAGAAGGGCAGCACGCTGCACGTCGTCCCGCGCGCGGGCGAGAGCCACGTGTTCGCGACCTCCACGGGCGCGCGGCTCTCCGACTGAGAGAGCGCCGACCGTCCGAGCCAAAGGCAGCACAACCCCGGGTAATTCACCCAGGTTGACGAAGAGGGCCCCGCAGAGCGCTGCGGGGCCCTTCTCGTTGTCGACAAATACCCCGGCATACCCGGCCATTTCGAGCGCTGTACGTCAACACGCCGCAAGGGAATGGGCACCTCCTCGTCCCCCGAAACGGTGACCAAATGTCGCCATATCAGTACTGAACGCTACCCTCACTCGCGTGAAGCACTCCACCATCCAACAGACACGACGCGGCCAGCGGGGCCCCGCCCGCCAGCTCGGCCGCACTCTCGCCCTCGTCCTGCCCGTCGTCCTGGTGCTCTCCGGGACGCTCGCGGTCACCCGGGTCAACTGGTCGGGGAACCCCTCGGACTCGGTGCTGACCGCGACCGACGTCTCGAGCGCGCGTGACACCAAGAACGCCGCTCCGCGCGCCCCTCAGGAGGTGCTGCGCGACCAGCTCCTGACCGAGCTCCAGGAGGAGGACCCGGGCGTCGCCCTCACCCACCTCCAGCAGGCCGTCCACGACCGTCCGTCGCTGGGGCGGCACTGCGCCTCGATCGCCCGTGCCCTGGGGCGTGCGGCGGTCCGTGTGTACGGGCCGACGCGGGCGCAGTCGTATGCCCGGCCCGTCTGCGACACCGCGTTCGCGTCGGGGGTGGCGGCGGTGCACGGCTAGCCATCCCCTTTTCGGAGAACACTGCGCTTCCGGACCGTAACGGCTGATTAAGGAACGGTTGCTGGTGAATGCCGTGAGCGGGGCGCCGCGTACAGTTCGGTCATGACTGATCCGAACGCCGCGTCCCGCCCCGTTCAAGCCGTTGTCCTGGCCGGTGGCCAGGGTTCCCGGCTGCGCCCGTACACCGACGACCGGCCCAAGCCGATGGTGGAGATCCCCGGTACGGGGACGCCGATCATCGGCCACCAGCTCGTCTGGCTCGCGGAGGAGGGCGTGACCGATGTGGTGGTCAGCTGTGGGCATCTCGCCGAGGTGCTGCAGGACTGGCTGAAGTCGGCCGAGCTGCCGGTGCGGGTCACGACCGTCGTGGAGACGGAGCCGCTCGGGCGGGGTGGCGGTCTGAAGTACGCGGCGGCGCATCTGCCGCATCCGGACCGGCCCTGGTACGCGACCAACGGTGACATCTGGACCCGTTTCTCGCTGCGCGACATGGCGGACTTCCACGCGGAGCGCGACGCGGTCGCGACGCTGGCGCTCGCGCGGCCCCGGATTCCCTGGGGCGCGGTGCAGACGGACGGCTTCGGACACATCACGGACTTCATCGAGGCGCCGCCGTCGACCTTCGAGATCAACGCGGGCGTCTACGTCTTCTCCCCCGCCTTCGCCGGCCTCCTCCCTGAGCGCGGCGACCACGAACGTACGACCTTCCCCCACCTGGCCCGCGAACGCCGCCTGGCCGGGTTCCCGATCCCGCAGGGCGCGTACTGGCGAGCCATCGACACGGCGAAGGACCTGACGGAGGCGGCGAAGGAACTGGCGGCGCTGGGGCGGTGAGCCTCCGGCGGGTGGGCGGGGGATGCCTGCGGCGGCCTGTGGCTGTGTGGTGGGGGTGCGCGTAGCGCCTGCTGTTTCGTCGTGGGTCGGGGCCGCGCCGGGGGGTGTCCGTCCTCGGACCGGCGGTCGCCTTAGGCCAAGAGGTACCGCGTGTTGACGCCGGCCACTGCGGGCGGACACCCCCCGGCAC